>VGJC01000016.1 GCA_016867635.1 Candidatus Aminicenantota bacterium
GGAACCACAGGATCCAGAAGGGCAGACCCTCTTTCGCGATATCGGGTGTTCCTTGCGGGGCCTGGAGCGCGAAAAGCAAGACGTCGTCCTTCTGTCTAACTCACTACTGGTTCATAGTTATGGCACTGGGAAGGTCCCTGTCAATCCTTTTGATGAGCGGGAGCCGGGGCGGCGACCTCCGGAGCGTGCCCGGGAGCCGGGGCCGGATCCCGCCGTCCGGCGACGACAGGAAGGCGTAGTTCGTGAGGTAAAGCATGGCCGGCAGGTTCTCCCGGAAGATGGCCTCGATCTCCGCCTCGGCGTTGAAGAAGCCGCCGCCGGCCGTGTCTTCGGGGGGCAGCTCGACGGTGAAGGACGGCACGCCGGAGACGCCGAAGGTCCAGTCCGCGGTGTCGCCGTTGGTCGTGTAGAGGGCGGCCGAGGCCCGCCCCGGGACGTAGACCGCGCCGCGGACGGCGGCCATGAGGGCGGACATGGTATGGGCGAGCGTCGAGAGCTCGGCCTCCTTGCCCGTCGGCAGGTCGACATAGCCCCAGGGGTAGAGGATGAGCTGGGAGAAGCTGTGGAAGGAGACCATGGCCCGGAAATCCCGGCTGAGGAACAGGCGGCGGACGGCCTCGGTCTCCGGTTCGGAGAAGGGCGCCGTTCCCCGGTAGACGGCGGAGCCGGGAACGGGGCTGGAGCCGACGTTGTCGTATCCCCACTGGTACCCGTAGTTGCGGTTGAGGTCGACGCCGAAGGTCCCGTCGGAGTTGGCCCGCCTGTTCTTCCTCCAGTAGCGGTAGACGTGGATGGAATATTCCAGGCCGTCGGGGTTGACGAGGGGTACGATCCAGATCTCCCCGCGGTCGACGAGGCTGCGGACCTCCGGATCGAGGGCGTAGTTTTCGAGCAGGTGCCGGGCGAGGAGCAGGGGGATCTCGACCGAGATCCACTCGCGGGCGTGGTGGCAGCCGAGGAAGAGGATGGCGGGTTCGCCCTCGTCGAGCCCGGGGTTGTCGCTGATCTTGAGGGCCTGTATCGGCCGGCCCTCGAGGCTGGTGCCGATCTCCTGGAGACGGACGAGCTGGGGGTGGGCGTCGGCCAGGAGACGCAGCTCCGTGTCGAGCTCATAGGCGGAGTGGAAGGCGCCGTTGAGGCCCCCGGCCGCGGAGGCCGTACGCCCGGCGGAGGGGGCCAAGCGGGCGGTCTCGATGGTGAACGCAACGCCGCGGGAGACGAGCGAGGCGATGTCTTCGGGGGTGACCACGGCGTAAACGCGGCCGTCCTTCTCGTAGAGCAGGTCCAGGCCGTCCCGGACGAGGCCGCGGGACTCGAAGTGGCGCCGGTCGAAGGAGACGATGTCCGCGGGGTCGGCCGCGGCCTCGAGGAGGGCCGGGACAAGGGCCAGAAAAAGGGCGACGGGAAGGATGATGACCGCGGTCCGCTTCGGCGATCTCTTCATGGCCACCTCCGGAGCCGGCTACCGGTCATCGGAGAACCAGCTCACGCTCAGGGCGACGCGCCCGGTTTTCAGGGAGTTACCCGAGCCGCTCTCGCGGCCGACGCGGCCGCCAAGGTCGGCGGCCAGCGAGCCCAGGCGCAGGCCCAGGCCGAAAGCGAGGGACAGATAGGAGGAATGGGCGTTGTCCATGGGCTGAGGGTCGTAGGCGAGGCCCAGCCGGATGGGAAAGCGCGCGGGACGCGCGCCCAACCGGCCTTTCAGGGAGTACTCGACGCCGGCCGCGGCGGTGATGACGTCGCGAAAGGGCCGGGGGAGGGGCTCGTCGAAATAGCGGACCTCGTATCGCGACCAGCCGAAATAGGCGATCTCGGCGGCGGCGCTCCAGGCTTCGGACCAGCGGGAGTCGAGGCCGGCGCCGACGACCAGGGGCTGGCGGTAGCTGTTGCGGGCCTCGGCCTCGATGCGGATGTCGGTGTCGCCGCCGGACGCCGTGTAGCGGAGAAGGCTCTCCGCGTCGGATTTTTTGGAGTAGGGAGCGCGGACGGCGAGGGACGCCGAGAGGCCGCGGGACAGGGCGAGATGGAGGCCGGCGTTGAGGAACAGACCTTCGAACCTCTCGGCTCTCGTATCGGCGATGGTGATGCCCTCGACGGGCCACTCCTCGACGAGGACGCGGTCGAGGTTGCCGCGGACCAGGTTCAGCCCGGCGCCGAAGGACAGGCGGCGGCCGAAGCGGCGGGCCAGGGCCAGGGTGTAGCCTCTCAAGAAACCGGTCTGCTCCAGGCGGAGGGCGTAGCGAACGAGGCCCTGGGCGGAATAGCTCTGGTCGATGCCCGGGCGCTGGTAGCTCTCGAGAAGCCCGGCCGTGAAGGCGGCCGCCCAGTCGCCGAAGCGATAGGAGAACGAGCCGGACTCGAGGGCCAGATAACCCGTCGAGAAGTTCGAGGCGCTCGAGAGGACGCCGGTGTTGACGGCGGAAAAGCGGTAGAGGGCGGTGATGACGTAGGCGCCGGTCAGGGACCCGGATGACCGGGGCAGGGCGGTAAGGAGAGCGGGGTTGGTCGACGCGACCGAGGCGTCCCAGGCCCGGGAAAGACGGATCCCGCCGAGTCCGAGTCCGGCGGCCGTGGAGGCGCCGAAGACGTTCCAGGTGGCGAGCGGGGCTTCATTCTCGTATTGGCCGAGGACGAGCTGACCGGAAGCGGGGACGGACAGGGCGACACAGAGGGAGGCGACGGCCAGAGGGGCAACGATGCGAAACGGCGCCTTGCGCATGATCCGCCAGGATTCTAACACGCCGGCCTGAAAAGCGGAAGACCGGGACGGGCCGGCGGCCGGTTCACTTCGAGTAGCGCTTGAAAAGGCCGATGAGGGTCTCTTCGTCCATCAGGGCCACGTGGCGGTGGCGGATGCGCCCCTGGCGGTCGATGATGATCGTGGCCGGGATGTAGTCGCCGGGCTTGTAGTCGACGATGACCCGCTGAGTGGCCATGGCCACGGGATAGTTGATGCCGGCCTTCTCGCTCCAGGCGCGGACCTGGTCGGCGGACATCCGGTCGACGGACAGGCCGAGGATCTCCAGCCCGTCGTCCTTGTGCTTTGTGTAGGCCGCGACGAAGTCGGGGATCTCCTCCCGGCAGGGAGGGCACCAGGTGGCCCAGAAGTTGAGGACCAGGACCTTGCCCTTGTAGTCGGCGAGGGAGACGGGGTTGCCGTCGACGTCGTTCAGGGAGAAGTCGGGGGCCGGAGTCGTTTCCTCCTGGCCCCTGGCGCAGGCCGGGGACAGGGTCAGGAAGAACGCGGCGACAGCCGCGATGAAGGTCATGTTGGCGAGCTTGCGGGCGGATATTCTCATGGGGTCGATCTCCTCAGTCTCCTATAAACTCGATAATAATTATAGAGTAAAACGAAGAAGGGGTCAAACCTACTTTTTGCTAAAATACGTAAAAAGTAGGTTTGACCCCTTCTTGTTTAGCAGGATTTGAGGAGGCGCGCCCAGCGGGCGTCCACTTCGTCCTGTATGGCGGCGATGTGGGCCTCCGAAAGATGGCGGAAGCGCCCCTGCAAGCGGATGTAGTCGGCGACGGGCTTCTTCTCCTTGAGCTTGAGATTGATCGTGACCTTCTCCCCGTCCTCGATCTCGAAGAGCGGGAAATAAGCGTTCTGAACGGCCAGCCGGGCCAGCTTGACGGAGTCGTCGGGCCGGCTCTTCCAGCCCGTCGGGCAGGGCGCGAAGACGTGGAAAAAGCGCGTCCCCTTGATGGCCTTGGCCTTCTTCATCTTTTTGACGAAGTCCTCGGGATGAGAGACGCTGGCCGTGGCGATGTACGGGATGCGGTGGGCGGCCATGATGGCCACGATGTCCTTTTTTGGCCGGTCCTTGAAGTGCTTGACCGGGGTCGTCGTGGTCCATGCCCCGTACGGGGTCGCCGAGCTCCGCTGGATGCCCGTGTTCATATAGGCTTCGTTGTCGTAGCAGACGTAGATGATGTCGTCGTTGCGCTCGGCGGCGCCCGACAGGGCCTGGATGCCGATGTCGAACGTCCCGCCGTCTCCGGCCCAAGCGACGACCGTCGTCTCCGTGTCGCCCGTCATCTCCAGCCCGGCCTTGACGCCGGTGGCCGTGGACGCGGCCGTTTCGAAGGCGCAGTGATAGATGGGGGCATCCAAGCATGAATAGGGATAGGGCCCGTCGATGACCGCCCAGCAGCAGGCCGGGATGCAGAGAACGGTCCTCTGCCCCAGGGCCTTCAACATGTAGCGCATGGCCAGCGTCGCCCCGCACCCCTGACAGGCCAGGTGGCCAGGGCTCATCAGCTCTTCCGCGGGCAGGGTCAATGTCATTTTCTTGTCTTTTTTCATCTCTTGACTCCGATCCAGACGATCTCCTCGTCAGGGCCGTCCTTGGCCAGAGCGTGGGCGGCGATCTCCTTGAACGTGTCCGGAGTGATGTCCCGGCCCCCCAGACCCGTGATGTAGCCGAAAACGGGCGGCGCCTTCTTCACTCCGTACAGGGCCGACTTGACCTCCTGATAGAAGATGCCGTGATGCCCGTAGGAAATGTTCCGGTCGACCACGGCCGCCTTTTTCGCCTTGCCCAAGATCCTCCGGACGGTCTCGAACGGGAAAGGCCGCACGACCCGCATCCGCAGGTTGCCGGCCTTGATCCCCTCGTCCCGCAGCAGATCGACGGCCACGTTGGCCGTGTACCCCGCCGTCCCGGAGGAGACGAAGAGCAGGTCGGCGTCGCCGCACTTGTATTCGTCCACGAGCCCCAGGCGGCGGCCGAAAAGCCTCTCGAACTCGAGGCCCGTCCCCTCGATCAAGGCCGGGGCCTTCTCCATGTCCTTCTGGAGCTTGTAGCGGAGCTCGAAGTAGTGCTCGGGACCGGTCAGCCCGCCGAAGGCGTGGGGGTCGTCGGGCGTCAGCCGTATCTCCGGCTTGAACGGCGGCAGGAAGGCGTCGACCTTGTCCTGCTCCGGGATCTCGACGACCTCATAGGTGTGGGACAGGGCGAAGGCGTCGAGGATGACCATGGCCGGGATCATCAAGGCCTCGCCGACCTTGTAGGCCTGGATGACGGAATCGAGGACCTCCTGGTTCGAGGAGCAGTAGAACTGCATCCAGCCCGTGTCCCGCTCGGACAGGCTGTCGTTCTGGTCGGTCCAGATCGACCAGCCCGGGGCCATGGCCCGGTTGATGTTGCCCAGGACGACCGGGTGCCGCCCGCCCGAGGCCCAGTGGAGCATCTCGTGCATGAGGGCCAGACCCTGGGCCGAGGTCGCGGTGAAGGTCCGGGCCCCGGCCGCCGAGGCGCTGATGCAGGAGGCCATGGCCGAGTGCTCCGATTCGACCTTGATGAACTTGGCGTCGAGGGTCTTGCTGGCGCACATCTCCGACAGCAGCTCGACGACCTGGGTCTGGGGGGTGATCGGATAGGCCGGGATGACCTGGGCCCGGGACAACATGGCCCCGTAGGACAGGGCGTGGTTGCCCATGATGACTTTCTTCATTTCCGCTCCTCCGCCATGACGATGCACTTGGCCGGGCATTCCTCGGCGCAAATGCCGCAGCCCTTGCAATAGTCGTAGTCCACGACGGGCCGCTCGTCGACGATCTCGATGGCCGGTTCGGGGCAGAACTTCCAGCAGATGCCGCACTTGAGGCACTTCTCGAGGTCGATCTCGGGCCGGATGTTCCGCCAGGCCCCGGTCAGGTTGTGGGTCTGGGATCCGACGGAGATGACCATCAACGGCATCTCTCTCTCGGACCGGTAGACGATTCTCTTGGCCTTCTTCTCTTTCATTGCGCGTCCTTCCTCAGGCCCGCTCGTAAGCCTCTTGGGCCGCCTTGACGTTGTCCTCCGGCTTGATGGCGATGGCCTCCCGGATGGCTTGTGCCAGGGACTCGAGCTTGGTCAGGCCCAGGACCTTGACGACCGCGCCGGTGATGGCCGTGTTGACGATCGGGGCGGCCAGGTTCCCCAGCTTGTGCTTGACGGCGATCTCGGTGGCATGGACCGTCCGGACATCGAAACGGCCGCGGAACGGGAATTCGTCCGGCTTCCGGTCGGTGTTGATGATGATCGTCCCGCCCTCCTTGAGGCCCTCGGTGATGTCGATGGCCTCGACGAGAGTGGGGTCGAGGACCACGACATGGTCGGGGGCGTAGATGCGGCTCTTGTCGTAGATGCGCTTGTCGTCGATGCGGATGAAGGCCACGACCGGCGATCCCCGGCGCTCGACGCCGAACTCGGGGTAGGCCTGGACCCAGTTGCCCTCCTTGGCGATGGCGTCGGCGAGGACCTTGGAGGCGACGACGGTGCCCTGGCCGCCGCGCCCGTGGAAACGGATTTCGACCATGTGCCTCTCCTTACCGGTTTTTGATAAGGCGCTATTATAAGCCCCTCGGAACATGCGGTCAAACAGGGAATTCGCCTTGAGGACCGGGGACACGTCCCTGGGGACATGCCCCCGGCCGATCCCGGCCGACGGCTATCTTTGCTCCGGCCGGGCTTTGACCGCCTGGGCCCGGTAGAGCTCCTTGAGCATCAGGGCGTCCCCCTCGAGGTTGGGGCTCTCGCAGATGACCGTCCCTTCGACGCCGAGGTCGCGCAGGGCCGCGAGCCATTCGTCGTAGCGGAAGTCGGCCTCCTCGAGGTCGAGGTGCTTGATCTCGCCCTTGTCGCCGTAGTGGATGCCGGCGATGTGGATGTGGACGTTCTTGAGGGCCCGGGGGCCGAGCTTGCGGGCGACCTTGCCGAGGACCCGGTGGAAGTCCTCGTAGGAATTGACCTTCCCCTCCCGGGCGTGGAGGTGCGAGAAGTCGAGGCAGGGCTGCAGCCCGTCGACGTCCCGGCAGAGGGACAGGACCTCGTCGAGGCTGCCGAACTGCGACCTCTTGCCCATGGTCTCGACGCGCAGCGTGATGGGCAGCCTTTCGGACCGGAGGATGGACATGACGGTCCGGAGCTCCCGCTTGACGGTGGCGTAGGCTCTGTCGGCCGGGTCCGCTCCGTAGAAGGCCGCGTGGAAGACGACGCTGGTCGCCCCGCAGGCGGCCCCGACGCGGGCCGATTTGAGGATCCGCTCCTGGCTTGCCAGCCGCTTTCCGGCATCTTCCGAGTTGAGGTTGATGAAGTAAGGGGCGTGGACGCTCAGCCGGACGCCCAGCGAAGCGGCCCTCTCCCGGACCTTTCCGGCCGTGTCGAGGCCCATCTTGACGCCCTTGACGAACTCGATTTCCAGGCAGTCCAGCCCGAGGGCGCGGATGCGCTCGATGGCGGACAGGGTGGAATCGTCGGAGGCCGATAGGGGGACCCCGGCGGTCCCGAAAAGAAGGCCCCTAGGAGGAGCACTGGCCATCGGTTCTCCGTTCGCGGCCGAGGAATTCGCTGACGATCCGCATGGCGCAGAAATCCCCGCACATGGAGCAGGCCTTGGACCTGGATCTCCTTTTCTTGCGGACGGCCGCGAACTTGGCGGGGTCGATGGCCAGCTTTCTTTGGGTCTCCCAGTCGAGGCGCTTCCGGGCCCGCGACATGTCGAGGTCGCGTTGGAGCGCGCCCGGCACGCCCTTGACGATGTCGGCGGCGTGGGCGGCGATCTTCGAGGCGATGAGACCCTCTCGGACGTCGTCCACGGTGGGCAGGCCGAGGTGTTCGGCGGGCGTCACGTAGCACAGGAAATCGGCCCCGGCCGCCGCCGCCAGGGCCCCGCCAATCGCCGAGACGATATGGTCGTAGCCGGGAGCGATGTCGGTGACGAGCGGGCCCAGGACGTAGAAAGGGGCCCCCTCGCAGACGCGCTTCTGGAGACGGATGTTCATCTCGACCTGGTCCAGCGGGACGTGGCCCGGACCCTCGACCATGACCTGGACCCCGGCCTCCCAGGCGCGCTTGACCAGCTCGCCGAGGGTCAGGAGCTCCTCGATCTGAGGGCGGTCGGTGGCGTCGAGAACGGAGCCTGGCCGGAGACCGTCGCCCAGGCTCAGGGTGACGTCGTAGCGCCGGGCGATCGCGAGCAGGCGGTCGAACCGGGCGTAGAACGGGTTCTCTTTCCCGTTGTGGAGCATCCAGGCCAGGTGAAAGGCGCCGCCCCGGGAGACGATGTCGGCGACCCGGCCCTGCTTCTTCAGGCGCTCGACCGCCTTGAGGTTCAGGCCGCAATGGACGGTCATGAAATCGACGCCCTCCAAGGCCTGGGACTCGATGGCCTCGAACAGGTCGTCCTCGCTCATGTCGACGATGGAGCGGCGGCGGTCGATGGTCTTGACCGCGGCCTGATAGATGGGCACCGTCCCCAGCGGCAGCGGGGCCTTGCGAAGGATGGCCCGCCGGATCTTCCCGAGGTCCCCGCCCGTGCTCAGGTCCATCAAGGCGTCCCCGCCGTGGTCGAGACAGACCATGACCTTGGCGAGCTCGTCGGCGAGCCGCGGGTAGTCGCGCGAGGTGCCGATGTTGACGTTGACCTTGGTCCTCAGCCCGCGGCCGATGCCGGCGGGGCGGGCGGGGGAGTGGCGGGGATTGAAGGGGATGACGGCCAGCCCGCGGGCGACGAGCCCGGCCAGCGTTTCCGCGGGAACGCGCTCGGCCTCGGCGACCGTCTTCAGGACCGCCGAGAGAACACCTTTCCGGGCCTTTTCGATCTGCGTCATGGCGAGTCGATCCGGGGATCGCTTCCTCGAGGAAACTCAAGTATAGAGGAGGCCCCGGGGACTGTCAAGGAAGCCGTCCCCGCCCCGGGGCCCGGACGGGGGGTGAGCAGGCCCCGTCCTTCCCCACCCCGAAAGGTGAGGTGGAGGGGTGGATTTTCACCCCGGGATTCATCCGGCCGGACGATTGTTCAGGCCGAAGCGCCCCCTTATGATGGCCCCGTCATGAAGACCGCGGATAGGGTTTCGTTTCCTGCCGGCCGTTCGGTTATAATACACCTATCCGTTTCGATCAGTAGCCGATAAAACGTCCGTTTTTCCGACCGCGAGGTGCGGACTTTTATGCATCGGCGGTAGCCTGCCGAAATATCGCTCCTCTCACGCCATGGACCTCCGCAACAAACTCATTTTCCGCAACACGGCCCTCAATTTCCTCGGGCTCGTTGTTCCTCTGGCCGTCGGGTTCCTGAGCATCCCGCTGGTCGTCCGGGCCCTGGGAACCCAACGCTTCGGGATCCTGTCTCTCGTCTGGGTCGTCTTCGGCTACTTCGGCCTTTTCGACCTCGGCCTCGGCCGGACGGCGACCAAGTACATCTCCGAGGCCCTCGGCCGCGAGCAGACCGAGAGGCTGCCCGGATATCTCTGGACGACGGTCGCCCTCCAGGCCGCGATGGGCCTGGCCGCCGCGGCCGCCCTGTGGGTCGCGGCCCCGGTCATCTCCGGGCGGTTCCTGAACATCCCGGCCGGGTTCGTCGGGGAAACCGTCCTGACCCTGCGGCTCGTCGGGCTCTCGCTCCCGGTCATGTTCGTCTCCGCCTCGTTCCGGGGGGTGCTGGAGGCCAGCCAGCGGTTCGATCTGGTCAATGCCGTCAAGGTCCCGGTCAACGTTCTCTTCTATGTCCTGCCTCTCGTCGGCGTCGCCCTCGGCTTGGCCCTGCCCGGGATCGTCGTCCTCCTGCTGGTTTCCCGGGCGGCAGCGCTCGTCGTCTGGGGCGCCCTGAGCGTCCGGGTCCACCCCGTCCTGCGGGCCAGGCCGGCCGTCCAGAGATCGCTGGTCAGGACGCTGTTCTCGTTCAGCGGGTGGCTTGGTCTGTCCAGCGTCCTCTACGCCGTGACATCCTCGATGGACCGCCTGGTCATCGGGTCTCTCATCACGGTGGAAGCGGTCACCTATTACAGCGCGCCCTATGAGGCCATCAACCGGGTGGGGGTCATCCCCGGCAGCCTGTCGATGGTCCTCTTCCCGGCTTTCAGCTATCTCGACGCCGGCCGCGACGGCGGCCGGGCGGAGGCCCTCTTCGCCCGGTCGATGAAGTTCATTCTTCTGACGACCGGCCCGCTCTTTCTCTATCTGATCTTCTTCGCCCGCGGGTTCCTGACCCTTTGGCTGGGGCCGGATTTCGCCGCGGCCAGCGGCCTGGTGGTCCAATTCCTGGCGGCCGGGTTCTTCATCAACGCCGTGATCGCCGTGCCCAACAACTATCTCCTGGGCATCGGCCGGGTCGATATCGCCCCGAAATACCAGGCCGTCGAGCTGGCCGCCTACGCCGCCCTGGCCATCGCCGGGGCCAGGCTCTGGGGCATCAAGGGCGTCGCTCTGGCCTCGGCCGCGAGGCTGGTCGCTTTCACCATTTTTCTGCTCGCGGCTTCGTTCAAGCCGGGGCGGATCCGCTTCGGCTTCGTCTGGCGCAAGGGTTTGTCGGGGGTCCTGACCGGGCTGGGGCTTCTGGCCCTCGGCCTGACGGTCAACGCGGCCCTGGGCTTCGGGATCGCCGGAGCGGGGGTTCTGGCCCTGCTGTTCCTCGGGGCGGCCTTTTTCCGTATCCTGGACGGGGAGGAGCGGGGATTCCTGCTCGGCAGACTCCGGCCCGGCGCGCAGCTTGGGAAGACATGAGCGAAGGATGAGCGATCTCACGCCGCGCGTCGCCGTCGTCCATCCCCGGCTCGTCCCGGGCGGAGGGTCCGAGGCCTGCGCGGTTTGGACCCTTCAGGCCCTCCAGGACGAATGCCGGTTGACCCTGATCACCATGGACAGCCCGGATCTGCCGACGCTCGACGAAAACTATGGGACGAGCCTGGACGGGAGCCGGATCGAGATACGGTCTCTCCGGGTCCCCTTGGGCATGAGGAAGCGCTTCGACGCCCTGCGCATCTTCCGGCTGGCCCGGTATGTCCGGCGCCATTCCGGCCGGTTCGACGCCGTGATCTCGGCCTACGGACATTTCGATTTCGGCAGGAGAGCCATCCAGAGGATCGGCGATTTCTCGTTCGACGACGGCCTCCGGCGGGAGCTCCACGGGGAGGGCCAAGGGAGACGGTCCCTGTTCTACCGGAAGTCGGCCCCGCGGTCCCTGTACCTCGCCCTGGGCCGGGCGCTTTCCGGCGGGAGCCGGGAGGCCTGGAAGAAGGACCTCCTGGTGGCCAATTCCCAGTGGACCCGGGACCTTCTCCGGACCCGGTTCGGTGTGCCCTCCGAGGTCATCTATCCTCCGGTTGCCGGAGAGATGTCCCTCACTTCCTGGAGCGAGCGCGCCGACGGGTTCGTCCTGATGGCCCGGCTGGTCCCCGAGAAGGGGGTCCTGTCCGTGATCGAGGCGCTCCGCGAGGTCCGGAGGTCGCGTGACGTCCACCTCCACATCCTCGGCCGGCGGGACGACGCGGGGCACTACCGCGAGCTCGAAAGGGCGCGCCGTGAGAACGCGGACTGGGTCTTCCTCGAGGGCCAGGTCTACGGGGCCGACAAGGCCCGGTTCCTGGCCGGGCACAAGTTCGGGATCTCCGGGTGCCGACAGGAGGCCTTCGGCGTCGCCGTGGCCGAGATGGTCAGGGCCGGGTGCCTGGTCTGGGTCCCGGACGGCGGGGGGCAGACCGAGATCGTCGCCCATCCCGAGCTCATCTATGCGGGCCGGGACGAGGCGGTAGTTAAGATCCGGCGCGTCCTGGCCGACCCCGAGAAGCAAACCTGGCTTCGGGACCATCTTCGGGCCCGAGCCGGTCTTTTTTCCGCTGAGCGCTTCGTCCGAGAGATGAGGGCGCTCGTCTGGGCGTTCCTGAAGGAGAACCATGCCGGCGCCGCTTAAGCTGGCGTTCGTGGTCGCCACCAAGGACCGCCCGGAGGAGCTGCGGCGCATGTGGCGCAGCCTTTGCCGGCAGACGCGCCCTCCCGACGAGGTCGTCATCGTCGATGCCGGCTCCGGGCCGTCCCCTTGGGAAGACCTCGAGCCCGCGGCGTTCGCCGCGGCTCATATCCGCGCGGAGCGTCCCTCGGCGGCCGGCCAGCGCAACTTGGGACTGGACGCTGTGAGCGCTGAGACGGACCTTGTCGGCTTCCTCGACGACGACGCCGTCCTCGAGGAGGACGCGGTGGAGGAGATGCTCCGCTTCTGGGAAGGAGCGGACGGGGCCGTCGGCGGGGCGGCTTTCAACCTCGTCAACCATCCGCCGATGGACATGGAGCCGCTCAAGAGGTCGCGCCTTGCCGAGTCGCTGGGCCTCTACGCGAGACGGCCCGGGGCCGTCGCGCCCTCGGGCTTCCAGACGATGGTCGGCGTCGTCGAACGGACGACCTGGACGGACTGGCTGCCGAGCGGCGCTTCGGTCTGGCGCCGCGAGCTCCTGCGGGACCACCGCTTCGACGAGTGGTTCGGAGGATACAGCTATCTCGAGGACCTCGACTTCAGCTACAGGGTCGGCAAGACCTTCCGGCTGGCCGTCGTGGCTGAGGCCCGCTACCGCCATCTCCCGGCGGAAGGCGGACGGGGGAGCGGGTATGTCTTCGGCTTGCGCGAGGTCCTCAACCGCGTCCGCTTCGTTCGCAAGAACCCGGAGCTTTCGGGGGCCAAGTGCCGCGCGGCCCTGGTCCTCCGCATGCTGATGAGCGCCGCGGCCGCGGCCGAGCAGAGAAAGTTCGCGTCGCTCGCCCGGCCGTGGGGGAACGCGATAGGCCTGGCCCGCTCCTTTTTGGAACATCCTTCGGTCATCGCGAAGCGGGGCGGCTCATGACGCCGATGAAAGTCCTCATCTCGGCGTACGCGTGCAATCCTTTGGGCTCTCAAGCCCTGCACCCCGGAGAGGACCTGACGGGGTGGCGGCTCGTCAACCAGGTCGCCCGGTTCCACGAGGTCTGGGTCCTGACCCACGCTTATAACCGGCCGGGCGTCGAACAGGCCCTGGGCGCCGCGAGCGGGCCCGGTCGGATCCATTTCCACTATCTCGATCTGCCTCGTCCCCTCGGCCTCCTCTATAAGGTCGCGTTCGGCGAGCGGATCTATTATTATCTCTGGCAGATCCGGGCGTGGCGGGCGGCGCGCGGTCTCCACCGGAAAGTGGGCTTCGATATCGCCCATCACGCGACCTTCGGCAACGACTGGATCCCGAGCTATATCGGGGCGTTCCTTCCTGTCCCGTATGTTCACGGTCCGGTGGGCGGGGGCCAGAGAACGCCCAGAGGACTGATGGCGGAATACACCCTCGCCGGGCGTCTCGCCGAGCGGGGCCGGAACGCGGCCCAATGGCTCGGAAGACGGGACCCGGTCCGCAGGCGCTGCCTCCGCCGGGCCCGGGCCGTCCTGGTCTGCAACAACGAGACCCGGGCCAAGGTCCCCAGGCCGTTCGTCGACAAGGCCGTGTTCTTCCCCGTCAACGGGATCTCCCGCGAAGACCTCGGCCCGGCCGCGGTCGACGAGAGGCCCGCCGGGCCCCTCCGCGTCTTCACCGCCGGGCGCTTCCATCGTCTCAAAGGGTTCGCCCTGGCTATCCGCGGGTTCGCCGTTTTCTTCAGGGACCATCCCGGGGCGTCCTTCGTCATCGTCGGCAGCGGAGACGAGGAGAAAAGCCTCCGGCGGCTCGTCCGGGAGCTCGGCGTCGAAGCCTCCGTCCGCATCGAGCCCTGGCTTCCCCGGACGGAGCTCCTGAGGCGGATGCGGGCTTCGGACGTCTTCCTGTTCCCGAGCTTCAGGGACGGAGGGGGAGCGGTGGTCGTCGAAGCCATGGCCTCGTCCCTGCCGGTCGTCGCCATCGACTCCGGCGGGCCCGGGGTCCATGTCGAACCCGCCTGGGGATTCAGGATCGAACCCCGGGGCGGCTCCTACGTGGCATCCGAGATCGCCCGGGCCCTGGCTGCGCTGGCTGACAGCCCGGGGTCGATCCGGGAAATGGGCCGGGCCGGGAGGCGGAGAGCCGAGGAATTCTATTTGTGGGACAAGCACGGCGAGCGCTTGCGCGACATTTACGCGCGAGCGGCCGCCGGCCAGGATTGAGAGCGCCCGATGCCGATCATCACCATCCTGATCTGGCTCATGGTCTGGGGCGGCATGTACAGCGACATCTCCGCTTTCCGCGCGGAGCGGCTCCTCGAGGGACCGATGGACTTCGCGCTGGCCCTGCGCCCCCTCATGCCGCTCCTGGCCGTTGTCGGATGTCTGCTGGTCCTGGTCAAGTCCGGCCGGATCGCCCTGTCGTTCACCCGGGGGCCCATCCTGGCCATCTCGGCCTACGGGCTGATCGGCATGTTCTTTTTCTTCCTGTCGCCCGAGCCGTTCATCTCCTTGTACTGGGGCGCCCTCTTCCTGTCGGCCGTTTTCGCCGCGTGGGCGCTTGTCAACCAGGAGGAGCCGGAACATCAGGTCCGGATCCTCATGGCCGTCAACGTGGCCCTCGTCGCGGTCCTCGTCCTGTTCTACTTTTCGGGCCCGCTGTGGCCCATCCTCATGGGCGCTCCCAACCCCCGGCTCTACAGTCTGCCCTTCGGGCTCGGCGTCCAGACCGCCAACGGCGTCGGCCGCTTCGCCGGAGTCCTGGCCCTCATCGCCCTCTCGCGCCTCCGGCACCGGGAGCTGTATCTCAGGGTCCCGTGGGCCGTCTTGCTGACCGTGTCTCTCGTCTCGCTGGCCCTGTCCCAGTCGCGAACGGCCATCCTGGGCTTCGTCGCCGGCTCGCTGCTGATCGTCCTGGTCAGCCGGAAATACTCCTGGCTCGTGCTGGGCATCCCGGGGATCTTCTATCTTCTTTACAACGCCTGGTTCGTCTGGCGGTTCAAGGGAAGCTTCGAAACGGCGTTCTTCCTGACCGGCCGCGAGACCACCTGGCGCAGGGTCCTGGCCATCTCCCTGCGTTCGCCTCTCACCGGCCACGGATTCCACGCCGACCGGTTGATGGTCGAGGGCGAGCACGTCCACATGGCCTACCTCCACTCCCTCATCCAGAGCGGTGTCCTGGGGGCTCTGCTCTTCGGCGCGGCCATGTTCGGATTGTGGTGGCTCCTGGTCAGGAACCGCGTCCTGCAGAGGCTCGCGTCCATCGAGGGCCCGCCCGGGTTCCTGATGACCGAATCCGTGGCTTTGGTCGGCTTCATGACCGCCCGGAGCTTCTTCGAGTCGACGGCCGCGTTCTACGGCGTCGACCTGCTCCTGCTCATGCCGGCCATGGCCTACATCCAGGTCTGGAGCCGGAGGAACCCCCTGCCATGAAGATCCTCCTCCACACGATGTACTACCTGCCGGATTTCGGCAGCGCGCCCATTCTCATGAACGAGCTGGCCGTCCATCTGGCCGCGGCCGGGCACGAGGTCGAGGTCGTCACGACCCTGCCGCGGACGAGATCGGCGGAATTCCCGGCCCGGCTCTATTCCCGGGACCGCAGCGGCGGCTTCACGGTCAAGAGGTTCTGGGCGAACGCGGCGCCGCACGCTCTCGGCCGTCTCCTGGCCTGGAACATCTTCACGGCCGGGGCCCTCCTCAACCTCCTTTCGGTCCGCAAAGGCGACCTCCTTTTCCTGAGGACGCCGCCGCTCCAGCTCGGGGTGCCGGCCTTCTGGGCCAAAGCCCTGCGCGGGACGCGCACCCTGGTCAACGTCCAGGACATCCATCCCGACCTGGCCATCGAATCCGGCATTCTCAGGAACCCGGCCGGGATCCGCTTCGCCAAGGGCCTGGAAAAATGGGTTTACGGGCTGGCCGACCGCATCGTCGTCATCAGCGAGGGCTTCAAGCGGAACCTGCTGGCCAAAGGTGTGCCGGCGCCCAAGGTCGACATCATCCCCAACTGGGTGGACACGGATTTCCTGAAGCCCCTGCCGAAGGACAACGCCGTGTCCCGCAAGCTCGGGTTGCGCGACAAGTTCGTCGTCATGTATTCCGGGACCGTCAGCATCAGCGGCAACCGGGCCCTGGAGCGTGTCCTGGAGGCCGCCAAGGCCCTGGCGTCCGAGCGGGACGTCCTGTTCGTCATCGTCGGCGAGGGTCTGAAGAAGGGGGCGCTGACGGCCAGGGCCGCGGCCTTGGGGCTGGACAACGTGGCCTTCCTCCCGTTCCAGCCCTATCGGGACCTCCCGGCGCTCCTGGCCTCGAGCGATGTCCTCCTCGTCCCGCTCGACGAGGAGAAATCCCAGCTGTCCGTGCCCTCGAAGCTCTACAACTTCATGGCCGCCGGGCGGCCCATCCTGGGCCTGACGACGCCGGGCTCCGAGGTCGCCGCGATCCTCCGGGCGACGGGCGGCGGGATGTCCGTTCCGCCGGCCGACGTCGAAGGCATCGGCCGGGCCGTCGTCGAGCTCAAACGGTCCCCGGACGCGCGTCGGGCGGCCGCCGGCAAAGCCCGCGATTTCGTCGTCCGGGCTTTCGCCAAGGACCGCATCCTGAGGTCCTACGAGGAGACCCTGAGGTCCATGTGCCGATGAACAGCGAGCGACCCGCCTTGAAGACGCCCGTGAAGTACTTCCTGCCTCCCCTCCTGTTGATGGCCTTCATCTTTCCGATGGGCAACCGGGCCCTCGGCTCGAGCAAGATCTACGAGGCCTTCGCGGCCGTGTTCGCCTGGGTCTTCCCGCGGGCCTCCGGACCGGCCCTCGAGCTGGCCTACATCGTGTTCCGCAAGAGCCTTCACTTCGTGGAGTACGGGTTGCTCGCTTTTTTGCTCTACCGGGCCTTCCGCGCGATCCGGAGGCTGCAGGGGTCCCGCCGGCCGCTGGTCCTGGCCGGAGCGGTGGCCATCGGCTACGGGTTCATCGACGAGTTCCTGCAGTCGTTCGTCCCGACCCGCACGGGAAGCCCCTTGGACTGGGCCATCGACACGGCCGGGATCGTCACCGTCCTGGCGGTGATCGCCCGGCGGGAACGGGGACGGGGGGCGGGCCCCGCCGCGCCGGCCGGCCGGCGCCCTTTCCGCCGGGGCCTGTTCCTGAAGAGGCCGTTCGACATCGCCCTCTCGGCGCTCGGGCTGGCCCTTTCCGCGCCTCTATGGCTGGCCATCGCCGCGGCCGTCAAGCTCCAGGACCGCGGACCGGTCTTCTACGCCCAGGAGCGGGTCGGCCGCCGCGGCCGCCTCTTCAAGGCCCTGAAGTTCCGGTCGATGATCAAGGACGCCGAGGCCGGCCGGGGCCCGGTCCAGGCCGTCGAGAACGACCCGAGAGTGACGCCGGTCGGACGCCTCCTGCGGGCCTCGGCCATGGACGAGCTGCCCCAGCTTCTCAACATCTTCAAGGGCGACATGAGCTTCGTCGGGCCCCGGGCCCTGAGGCCGAGCGAGCTCGAGGTCAACGGCGGCCCGGGGAGCGGATCGATCGCCGACGTCCCGGGGTACGAGCGCCGCCACGACGTGCGGCCCGGGCTGACTGGCCTGACCCAGGTCTATCTGCCGGGCGACACGCCTCGGAGGAAGAAGTTCCGTTATGACCTTCTGTATATCAGCAAGCGCGGCTTCTGTCTCGACCTCAAGCTCATCGCCCTGTCCTTCTGGATCACGTTCCGCGGAAAATGGGAATCGAGGGGACCGAAGGTTTGAAGAGCAAATTGACTCCGGGGGATCGTTGGTAGAAAATGGCTGAAAGACAATGAAGCGATCCGACGTCGTCGTCATCGGAGGCGGCCCGAGCGGCCTGCGCGTGGCCGGCCGGCTGGCCGCGGGCGGCCTGGACGTGCGCGTCCTGGAGAGGAAAGCCCGTATCGGGGCCAACGTCATCTGCACGGGGATCGTCGGCCGGGAGCTGTTCGACGACCTTGGCCTTGACCGCGGCTCGGTCGTCGGCGAGATCCGCACGGTCCGGCTCGTCTCGCCGTTCTCGACGGACCTGACCTACGAGCATCCGCGCCCGTTCGCCAGCGTCGTCGACAGGGAGATGTTCGACGGCGGGCTGGCCGACGCCGCCCGGGCGGCCGGGGCCGCAATCGAGCTCGGGGTGACGGTCGAGGACATCGACGTCCGGTCCGACGGCCTCGTCGTCGAGGCCCGCGACGGAAGCGGGGAGCCCGTCCGCCGCGCGGCCGAGATGGCCGTCGTCGCCTCGGGGGTCGACCCCGGCCTGCAGAAGAAATGCGGCCTCGGCCGGCCCCGGGATTTCCTGAACGGGGCCCAGGTCGAGGCCGCCCTCGACGGCCCGGATGCGACCACCATCTTCTTCGGGCGGGATGTCGCTCCGGGCGGCTTCGGTTGGGCGGTCCCGGCCGGGGCAGGGAAGGTCCGCGTCGGGCTTCTGACCAAGAAGGAGCCCAAGGCCCGTCTTCGAAGGATGATCGAGACGAGCTTCGCGACCCTCCTCCCGGCCGCCGGAGAGATGCCGATCCGGACCAAGCCCGTCGCCCAGGGCCTGCTCTCTCCGACGTTCGGGACCCGCGTCCTGTCCGTCGGGGAAGCGGCCGGTCAGACCAAGACGACGACCGGGGGCGGGATCAGCTACGGCCTCGTCTGCGCGGACCTGGCCGCCGATGCCGTCGTGAACGCCTTCCGGACCTCGGCTTTCGGGGCCGCAAGCCTGGCCGAATACGAGCGCCGTTGGAGAAAGGCCCTCGAGAAGGAGATCGTCGTCGGCTACTACACGCGGAAGCTGTGCGCCCGCCTGAGCGACGGGCAGATCGAAGGGCTCTTCCATCTCGCCCGGACCGACGGCATCGTCCCGATCATCCGGGAGCGGGCCGACTTCGAATGGCACAGCGGCCTCATTTTCGCCCTCCTCCAGCGACTATCCTTCATGCGGCTGTTCCGCGATGCGAGGGACCGTTTCTCTCCCGGCCCCGGGGCCCTTTCCTGAGCGGCCGCGACGAGCCCCCATCTTGGATAGGTTGACAAGGCAGACCCGGCCATGAAACGAACACGGATCACGAGCTGTTCGCTGCTGCTCCTGTTGTTGACGTCCGCCCGGCTGGCCGGACAAACTTACAGGACTTTCGCGGACGAACGGGAAGGCATCCGGTCGGCGGCCGGGTTCCGCCTCGGACCGCTCAAGATCGCCCCGGCCCTCCGGGTCCATGACGTCGGGCGCGATTCGAACGTCTATTTCGGTTCCGAAGAAGAGGCCGTCGTGGCCGACTTCACGGGGATGCTCGCGGGGGAGTTCAACGGCTATTGGCTGGTCGGCGACTCCCTCATCCTGACGGTCACCGACACTCCAGAATATCTGTTCTATCTCAGGGAACAGGGCCTGCGGGCTTTCACCAACAGCTTCTCGTCCGGCCTCCGTTTCCTGGCCCTCCGGCGGTTCTCTCTCTCCGCCGGCTACCATGTTCGAAGACATACCCGACGGCCCACAAGCGAGATCACTCAGCTCCTCGAGGACACCGTCGAAGGCTGGGAGGGGAGCCTGTTCTTCGAGACCGCCCGCGGGACATCGCTGGGGGTCCGCGGGACCTCGGACGAATTCCGGTACAGGGACCTCGCCTCGGAGGCCCCGGACGATACCTACGGCCGGACCCTCGACCGGCGCGAGTCTTCGATCCTCTTCGAATTCTACTACCGCGTTCTCTCGCGGAGCTTCCTGTTCGTCTCGGCCGGACCGACGCGGGACGAATTCCGTTACCCGGGGTCCTCGTGGCGGAACGCCCGGTCCTTTCAGGCCATGGGCGGGATCCGCTTGCCCCTCCTCGGCCGGGCCAGGGGTCAGGTTTCGCTGGGCTGGAAGGGGTTCACGCCCGAGTCCCCGGAACGCGAGGCGTTCTCGGGGCTCGTCTCGGCCACGGACGTCAGTCTCCGGTTCTGGAGGCTGGGGGTCAACCTGGATTACGCCCGGGACAATTATTACTCCTCCTACGAGACCGCTTACTACTATGTCGAGGACCGTTTCCGGGGCGGCCTGTCGTTCTATCTCACGCCGTTCCTGAGGCTGGACGCGGAGGTTCGGCACGGCGTGCTCAATTACCCGGAAGCCCAGGTCATCTGGCAGGACGGGGCGCCCGTCACCGTCCATGACCGCCGTGACGTTCAATGGACCCGCTCCCTGGGGCTCGTCGTGCGGGTGGCCGAGAACACCGGGCTCGGTCTCAGCTACAATCTCTACAACCGCACGTCCAACGCGCCGGGCTTCGACATCGACCGGGGTTTCCTGGGGGCCTCGCTGACCTATGATTTCTAAGGAGACGGAAATGAGAAAGACGCTCGTCATCATCGCATCCATCGGGGTCGTCCTGGCCCTGGCGGCAGCCGCGGCGGCCGGCGACCAGGCCGTCAGCGAATACCGCATCGGGGCCAAGGACCTCCTCGAGATCACCGTGCTCGGCGTCGCGGAGATCAACAAGCTCGTCGTCCGCGTCTCCGAGGAGGGCCGGATCACTCTGCCCCTCCTGGGCGAAGTGAACGTCGACGGTCTGACCCGGTCCGGGCTCGAGCGGGAGCTGACCCGGCTGGTCGGCGAAAAGTACGTCCGCAATCCCCAGGTGACGGTCTTCATCCAGGAATACCTGAGCAAGAGGGTCTCGGTGCTCGGGGCCGTTGAAAAACCCGGCCCCTTCGAGCTGCTGGGCCGTCAGACCGTCCTGTCGATCATCTCCCAGGCCGGGGGCCTGACAAGGGACGCCGGCAAGGAGATCATCGTCATCCGCCAGCTCGCGGGCGGGGACAGCACGGCCATCCGCATCCCGATCGACGATCTGTTCTTGAAGGGCGAGGCCAGGCTCAACATCGCGCTGGAGCCCGACGACGTCGTCACCGTCCCCGTCGACAAGACGGTCTCCATCTACGTCTTCGGGCAGGTCCGGAACCCGGGGGCCCTCCAGGTCCGCGTGTCCAGCCTGCCGACCCTGACCCAGGCCATCGCTCAGGCCGGGGGGTTCTCGGAACGGGCCGTGAAGAGCAAGGTCAAGGTCCGGAGGAAGGACCCCTCCGGCAAGGACTTGGAGATCGTCGTCAACGTCAAGAACATCCTCAAGGGCAAGGTCAAGGACATCCCGCTCCAGGAGAACGATACGGTCTACGTCCCGGAGAGCCTCTTCTAGGCCGGGGGACGGGGGAGTTTGTGCCATGAACGGAACGACAGGGAAGACGGACAGGAAGGAGATCGACCTCCTCGAATACGGGAGGATCGTGCTCAAGCGCAAATGGGTGCTGGTGACGACGGCGGCCGTCCTGGTCGCCCTCGCGGCCGTCCTGTCGTTCACCAAGGCGCCGCTCTACAGGGCCACGGCGACCCTGCTCATCGACGAGCCCGGCTCGAGCATGCTCAACATCCAGGACATCCTGAACTACGGCGGGTATTACCGGACCGACTATCTCGGCACGTACTTCAACACCCAGCTGCGCCTGATCACCAGCCGGTCGCTCGCCGAGCGGGTGGCCCGCAAGATGAACCTGGCCGGCCGCCCCGAAATGCGCTCCGGGCAGGGCGCCCGCTCCGAGGCTCGCCGGAAAAAGTCCTCGACCGGAGAGGATGGAACGGGCGGCCCGCCGCTGGCCCAGGCCGCTTACGCGTTCGTGGTCCTGGGAGGCTTGAGCATCCAGCCTGTCGAGGAAACCCGCCTCGTCTACGTCAGCTACACGTCGCCCTATCAGCTCCTGGCCGCCGACGTCGTCAACACCCTGGTCGAGGAATTCGTCGACTTTTCCGTCGAGACGCGCTACGAGGCCACCAAGCAGACCTCGGAGTTCCTGACCGAGCAGATCGCTCAGCTCAGGGATGACCTCAAGCGCAAAGAGCAGGACCTCCAGAAGTACGGACAGGACAAGAACCTGCTCTACCTCAGCGACAACGAAAGCTCGGTCGTCAACAAGTTCGCCGATGTCAACGCGGCCTTCACCGAGGCCCAGATCGACCGCTACTCCAAGGAATCGGTCTATCTGGAGCTCAGGAACCTCAAGGTCGACGCCCTGCCCCAATCCGTCAGCAGTCCCTCCATTCAGGCCCTCAAGAACACCTACTCCCAGGTCAAGTCCGAGTTCGAGGAGAAGAGCCAGTTCTACAAGCCGGATTACCCGGAGATGACCAAGCTCAAAGCCCGCCTCGACGCCACGAAGAACGCTCTCGAGGACGAGATCAACAAGGCCGTCGATTCGGCGGAGGCCGAGTACCGGACCGCCCTGCAAAAGGAGAACCGCTTGTCCGGGCTCCTCGAGACACAGCGGGCCGATGTCGCCCGCATGAACAACAACGCCATTTTCTACCGGACCCTGCGGACCGAGGTCGAGAACCTGCGGACGCTCCTGAGCACCCTGGTCACCAAGCAGAACGAGATCCAGGTCTCGAGCCAGATGGGCGGCCTGCGGACGAGCAACATCAAGGTCGTCGACCGGGCCCTGGTCCCCAACCGTCCCTTCACCCCCAACGTCCGCAGGAACCTCATGATGGCCCTCCTCCTGGGCGTGTTCGCCGGCCTGGGGCTGGTCTTCCTCGTGGAATACCTCGACAACACCGTCAAGGGGCCCGAGGATATCGAGAAGCTGACCGGGCTGCCCTCCCTCGGCATCATTCCCTTCCTTGCGGCCGACGGCCTCAAGAAGAGGCCGGACCCGTACGGGAGCTACCGGGCCTACGGAGCGGAGACCGAGCGGCCCGAGGAGACCATGCCCGAGATGCGGGAGATCGAGCTCATCAACCACCTCTATCCCAAGTTCTCGATCGCCGAGGATTACCGGACGGTCCGGACCTCCATCCTGTTCTCCCACGCCGACAGCGCTCCGAGGACCATTTGCTTCACCAGCACCCTGCCTCAGGAAGGGAAGACGGCCACGGTCTCGAACATGGCCGTGTCCTTCTCCCAGCTCGAGGGCAAGGTCCTGCTCATCGACGCCGACCTCCGCAAGCCGCGCCTCCACAAGGTCTACAAGCTGAGGAACAACATCGGCCTCAGCTCCTTCCTGACGGGGAACAACTCCTTCGACGAGGTCGTCCAGTTGACCGGCATCGAGAACGTGTGGGCCGTCCCGAGCGGCCCCCATCCGCCCAACCCGGCCGAGCTGCTGAATTCCAGGAGGATGAGAGAGCTCCTGGCCCTGGTCAAGGACAGGTTCACCTTCGTCCTCCTGGACACGCCTCCCGTCCTGGCGGTCATCGACCCGGTCATCGTCAGCGCCATGGTCGACTCGACGGTCTTCGTGGTCCGGGCCGGGAAGACGGCGCGGCGGCCTCTCGCCCGGGCCGTCGAAGAGGTCCGCAAGTCCAAGGCCGACATCATCGGCGTCGTCTTCAACGAGGTCCGTCTCACCCGGCAGGGCGGAGCGTCGCCCTATTATCATTATTATCAATATGAGTACAGCGCCAACGAAAGCGTCGGCTCGGGCGCCGGCAAGCCGGACCGTCCCGCGGAGGCGCCCGGATCGCTGACCGGGACCGGCCGCGCCGACAAGAGATAGGGACCAGAGGAGAACATGACCGACCTCACCGACCCCGTCCGGCCCGGGCGGCCGGGCCCGTCCGCGCCCGGCGACAGCTCCGGCCCGCGGAAGGTCGTCGAGTACGGCCTGCTCGCCCTCCTTCTCTGGAGCCCGCTCCCGGCCGCGTCCGTCGGCGAATGGTCGCTCCTGGTCCTCGAGCTCGGCGCCGTCCTGATGGCCGCGTCCTACGTCCTCATCGAGCCCAAGCCCGCCCTGAACGTCCATCTCCCGCCGGTCTTGAGGGGCCTGCGCCCGTTCGTCTGGGGCTTCTTCGGCTTTCTCGCGTTCCAGGTCCTGCCCCTGCCGGTCGGCCTCGTCCGCGTTCTCTCTCCGGCGGCCTACGAATTCCGGAAGCTCTATGTCCCCGATTTCGCGGACATGAAGCTCATGAGCCTGTCCCTCGTTCCCTCCCAGACATTCCGGGAAGGCCTGGAGCTGGCCGCCTATTTCCTGCTGGGCTTCCTGATCGTCAGGACGGTCAACCGGGGCCGGCGGATCCGGGCGATCATCCTGGTCCTCGTCGGCTCGGGCGTTTTCCAGGCCCTCTACGGCCTCTACGAGCTGACCACGGAATCCCCCCGGCTTCTTTTTTACCAGAAGCTTTTCAGCCCCGATTCGGTGACCGGGACGTTCGTCAACCGGAACCACCTGTCCGGATATCTGGAGATGATCGTCCCGCTGGCCATCGGACTGGCCGCGGCCAGGATGAACCTCCTGACGTTCGGGGCCAAGGGGCTCCGGGAGAGGCTCCTCCTCTGGGCCTCCAAGGGCGTTCTCGGCAACGTCCTCATCATGGTTTCCATCGTGATCATGTCCCTGGGGATCGTCTTTTCGCGCTCGCGCTCGGGGTTGTTCGTCCTGGTTTTCGTCTTTTTCCTCTTTCTCGGCTTCTCGGCCCTCGTCTTCAGCCGGTCCGGCCCCCGGCGGCGCTGGGTCATGAACTTCGTCCGGGCGACGTTCGTCGTCCTGACCATCCTGGCCCTCTATATCGGCATCGGCTCGACCATCCAGCGATTCGCTCTCGACGACCTGCTCCATGAGGACCGGCCCCTGTACTGGTCCAATACGGCCGGCATGATCAAGGATTTCCCGCTCTTCGGAACGGGGCTGGGCACGTTCGTTTCCGTTTACCCGGCCTACGAGAAGAGGGCCGGGGCCGAGATGCTCCTGGTCCATGCCCACAATGACTGGCTCGAGTACGTCTCCGAATTGGGGCTCGTCGGGTCCCTATTCCTCCTGGGAGGGGTCCTGTTCATCGTCGTCCGGTCCTATCTCGCCTGGCGCGGCCGGAGGGACCCGGAGGCCAGGGGGTTGGCCCTCGGCGGCCTGGTGTCGCTCCTCGGCGCGGGGGTCCACGCCTTGACGGATTTCAACCTCCACATCCCGGCCAACATGCTGCTGTTCACGGTCGTCCTTTCGCTGACCCTGGTCATGGCCTATCATCGGAAAACCTGAGCCAGGAACATGAAAAAGATCGCCCCTCTCGCCTCCCTCGCCCTCCTGGGCGTCCTCCAGGTCTCGGTGGCCTGGAACGCCCATCTCCTCGCGGTCGCCCAGGGCCGGGCCTCGGGACCGAATATGATCGTTCAGGCCCTGGAGCTCGCCAATCGCGTCTATCCTTGGAACGACCTCGTCCATTTCGAGCTCGGCCGGACCCTGTTCGAGCAGGCCGCCGAGACCCTGGCCGATCCCGGCGTGCGCGACGCCGCCCTGGTCCGGTCCTCCCGGTCCTTCCAGACGGCCCTCCGTCTCAATCCCGGTTCGGCGGCCGTCCATTTCCATTATGCCCAGGCGCTGCTCTACATGAGCTACCTTTCGCTTCCTTTCCCGAGCCCTTACTTCGAAGAATACAAGAAGGCGGCCTCGTTGACCGGGCACAACAGCCAGATCTTCTTCGAGGTCGGCCGGGTCCTGCTGTCCCGCTGGGCATCCCTATCCGCCGAGGAGCGGGATTTCGCTCTGGACATCTTGGGCCGGGCCATGGCCGGAAAGAGCGAGGACCGGCTCGCGGGCCTGCTCGAGACCTGGAGGCTCGGCGGCGGGGACCCCGCCGTCATCGACCGCGTCATTCCCCGGGACGCGGCCCATCTCAGGGCCTACGCCCGTTTCCTCGGCGAGAGATCGCTCCTCGTGGAAGTCCGCCAGACCTCCCTGGCCCGAGCCGAACACCTCGAGTTCCTGCGGGCGAAGAACGATCTGCTTCGCGGCGAGAGGGCCCTCGACTATTACCAGGGGACGGAGGCCTCGAACCACCTGCGCGCCTGTCTCCGGTCGCTGGACTCCATCCGCTTCTACCAGTCCCTCGCCGGTCTCGAGCTCATCGATCCGAAGGAATTCCTGTCGGTCCATAAGGCGGTCCTCCGGCTCCTCGCCCAGGACCAGATCGAGAGGACCCGAAGCCTGGACGACCCGGACCGGACGATCGCCCGCTTCCTGGATCTGGAGGACCAGGTGCCGGTCCTCAGCGATTTCGAGAGATTCCTCCGGGAGCGAGGCCTTCTGGGAGAGGCCGGATCGGCCGGGATCGCGGATCTGCGGGCTTTGGCCTTCCGGATGACCCTGGACTTCAGGCAGAACAGGTACCGGGACATCGTCAGGGCCGGCGACCTCTTGTCCTCGAGCTACCTGGTCATCCCCGAATCCGGCCGGCCGGCCTACGCCCGCATCCTGGGCCTGCTCGGGGAGTCCTGCCTCAAGCTCGATTCCGTCTATGAGGCGGAAGACTATTTCCGCAAGGCCCTGGAGATCGCCCCGAACGACCTGGAGGCCCTTCTCGGGATCGAAAGATGCTACGAGCGCCTGAGCGACGGTCCGAAGGCGGCCGAGACCCGCCGGACGATCGGGACCCTTCTGTCGCCCGCCATTGTGGAACTCGATCCGAAACCCATCGACAAGGGGGGCGCGAGAACGGTCGAGCTCGTCCTCGACGGCCGGCCGCGGACCTTCCGGATCGAATTCGAGTCCCCGGGAGCCGGGGCCCGCCCCTTGGTCGCCGTGGTCTTCAACGGCCGTGTCGTCCGGGAGGGGTTCCTGGAAGAGGGCGCCCTGGCCTTCCCGGCGTCGCCCCGGGTAGGACCGAATTCCATCGAGATCGTCGCCGTCGGGGAGGCCCTCAGTCCGCTCAGGGTCGTTCTGAGCGAGGTTTCCCGCTAGACGAGCCTGAATTCATTCATCGTATTGAAAATAAATATGATAGGCGCGAAATTCAAAGGTCTTCAAAGCGCCCCGCCGGGGAAGTGCTTGACAATCCTCAAGGCAGGCGCATATCATTAAGGCGGCTAAGGAGGCGTCTATGAACAAAGATGCC
>VGJC01000017.1 GCA_016867635.1 Candidatus Aminicenantota bacterium
CCGGCTGGCCCGATCGAAGGACATCGTCACCATCGTGGACGGCGCCCACGCGCTGGGCCATTTCCCGTTCAAGCTGCGCGATCTCGAGTGCGACGCCTACGGCGTCAGCCTCCACAAATGGCTGCTCGCGCCGATCGGCAACGGCTGCCTGTACGTCCGCAGGGACATGATCCCGCGATTCTGGCCCCTGCAGGCAGCCCCCGAACAGCAGGACCACGACATCCGCAAGTTCGAGTCCATCGGCACCCATCCGTGGGCCATCCGGGCGGCTCTCGGCGAAGCCCTGGCTTTCCACCAGGCCATCGGGGCCGAGAACAAGGCGGCCCGGATGCGTTACCTGACCCTGCGCTGGGCCGATGCTCTCAAGGCGTACCCTCGCGTCAAGGTCCTTTCGCAGCTCGGCGAACCGGCCGAGACGTGGGGCGTCGCCGCTGTCAACATCGAGGGCATCGACGTCCGAGACCTCGCCAATTTTCTGCGGAACAAGTACCGGATCATCGCCGTCCCTCTGGTCGGAGGGGCCCCGCCCAATCAGGTTTTCGATTATCAGGCCCTCCGGGTGTCGCCCAACGTCTACACGACGCTCGAGGAGATCGACACCTTCGTAGAGGCCATGGAGGACGCTGTGAAAAATGACGTTCCGGACCGCGGCGCTTCGGCCGTGGTCCCCGCCCTGGAAGGGGCGGACTGAAGCGGCGGCAGACCGCGGAGGGAGGGAGATGCCATGAAACGAATTCTCGACATCGCGGCCGGGACTTGTCTCCTGGCCATCGTCGTCGCGGGCTCCGGCCCGGCGTCCCAGGAGCTTTTCAAGATGTCCTTCAAGTTCCAGGCGGCCGGCAAGAGCTTCGCTCCGGGCGAGTATCAGGTCGAACAGAAGGGCGAGGGTCAGCTCGTCTTCCGCCGGGAATCGACGGGCCAGGAGACCGCCGTGCCCTTCGTCGAAAAGCTGCCCGCCGCGGATCGGCCGGCCGAAGGGCCGCGCCTCGTTTTCGCCATGGTCGGGAACTTCGAGCCGTCCTACACCGAGTATGTCACGGAGTATGTCCTGAAAGAAGTCTGGCTCGACGGGAAAAGCGGATTCCTCGTTCGGGCGTTCAAAGGGGCTCACCAGACCCACGTCGTCAAGGCCGGGAAGGCGGGCGACTAGAGCTCTCGATCGGGTCCAAGGGGCGGTCGGCGCGCGGGCCCTCGGGCCGTCCTTGATTTGGCCGCCCGTATCCACTAAAGTAGACGCGAGCGGCGCTCCCGCCCGGAAGCTTCGGATGACGAAGATGAAAAGACTGCTCTTGGCGTTCGCCCTGACGCTCGCCGTCGCGGGCGATTCGGCTTCCGAGATCTTCTACCCTTGGAAGGACACGTTCATCGGCGCCCTGAGCGGCGCGCACTGGCCCGGTCTCGTCCTCTCGCCCGCGAAGGACGCGGCCTTCGCGTTCGCCCTCCGGGTCGAACGGAACGGGGAGGCCGCCGAAGCGGCCGACTTCTATTTTCTCGTCTCCGAAGTCGGCCCTCATTCCCCCGACGGTCAGTACGCCCGGATGCGGTTCGACCTCGGCCTCCCTTTTAGGCTGGGCAAGAACACCCCTGTATTCCTGAAGCCCCCGCCCAGGAGCCAGGTCTTGACGTTCGAATGGTCCCGACGGGACGAGACGACCGTCATCGGCCGCGTCCGATGTCCCGGGGATGTCCGGGTGGCCTTGGTGCACTACCTGCCCTGGGACATGAAGGGGGAGTACACGCTGCTCCCCGACGGTCAGGTTCGCGGCCGGGGCAACGGCGGCGGCCGACCGCAGTATTACCAGATCTGGATGCACCGCCCGGGGGAGCCGGCGGACGCCGGGCCGGGGGGCGGGCTGGGCCTGTCGTTCGACACGGCCGCGGACAGGTCGATCTCCTTTGCCGCCGCCGTCGCGGAGGATCCGAAGGACCTCGATGTCCGGCTCGCCCGCTATAAAAACGCCAGGGCCATCGACGTCTTCGTCGACGAAGAGGCCCGGACCTACGAGCAGAAACGGGTCAAGATCCGGGGCCTCTTCGGAGGCGTGCCGGAGGCGGTCACCAACAATCTCCACTGGACGGTCCTCTATCAAGCCGGTAACCATCGCTTGTACACCCCGGCCGGACGCAGCTGGGCCTTCTCCAGGCCTGACGGAAGGCCCGAACACTGGGCGGTCCTCCGGGGGGACGCGTTTCACGCGGCCCTGGGCTTGGCCGTTGAAAGCCAGAAGCTGGCCGTCGACGCCGTCCGGGCCGTTCTCGAGACCCAGTATCCGAACGGCAACATCCCCAGCTGGCGCAGCGGCGCCGGAGGGGCCGCCGACCGCTCCCAGCCCCCTTGGGGCTCCTACGTCGTCCTGAAGCTCTTTCAAAGGCTGGGCGATATGGAGTTCCTCAAGTACGCCTATCCTTACCTCCAGAGATGGCACGACTTTTGGACGGCCCGCAAGCCGAACGGGGTCGCCCGCCGGGACGGCAACGGCGACGGGCTTCTCGAATGGGGCTCGGACGCCGAGCTCATCGGCAAGAACGTCCCCGCTTGGGAAAAGAACGCCCCCGGGCGGATGAGAGCGGCCTGGGAATCCGGACAGGACGACCTGCCCAACTGGGACGACGCCCCCTTCAGCGAGGAGACCGGGACCCTGATGATGAACTGCGTCGACCTCAACTCCCTCTATGCCCTCGACGCGTGGTGTCTGGCCGAGATCGCTTCCATTCTCGGACGGCCGTTGGACGTCGAGCGCTATGGCGGGCAGTATGAGAGGATCAGGACGCTCATGAACGCCCGGCTATGGGTCGAACGCGAGGGGTTCTACTATGACCGCTACTGGGACGGACGGTCATCCGTCCACAAGGCCGCTTCCGGTTTCCTCCCGCTGCTGGCCGGGATCCCCGACGAGCCGCGGGCCCAACGGATGCTCAAGCACCTCATCGATCCGAAGAAATTCTGGGGCGACCACGTTCTGCCGTCCATTTCGCGGGACGACGCGGCCTTCAAGTCCGATCAGCAGCAGATGTGGAGGGGGGCCATTGCCCCCCCGATGAACTATCTTGTCTATCAGGGTTTGAAGGCCAACGGGCTCGACGCCGTCGCTTCCGAGCTGGCCCGAAAGAGCGCCGAGATGTTCCTCCGCAGCTGGACCAGCTTCGGTCTATGCCCCGAGAGCTTCGACTCCTTGACCGGCGAGGCCGGCGGACGCCGCTATCAAAGCGGGGGTCCCCTGGCCGCCCTGCCCGCGCTCGAGGAATATCTCGACTTCACTCCCCATGAGGGGTTCCGTTTCGGCATTCTCAGCCCCGAGGCCAAAGGGCGGCTGTCTCGGATCATGATCCAGGGCCGCCACTACGAAGTCGAGGTCTCCCGGTCCGAAACGACGCTTCGGGAGGAAGGGGGAGGGATCGTCACGGCCAACGGGGGGGCCGTCTTCAGGCGTTTCCTCTACAACGAGTCGGAAGTCTCCTTCGACATCAAGACCTTGAAAAGCCGGGCGATCAAGCTCCGCTTCCTGAAAAGGGGGAAATACCAGCTGCTCATCGACGGCCGGGAGGCCGATGTCTTCCGGGGGAAAACGATCAAGTTCGAGGTCCCCGAGGGGGACCACTCTGTCCTCGTACAGCTCCTCGAGGACCTCGAGGGTGCGCCCTGAAGCAGGGAAGCGGCGGCCCGCGATCCAAGTCCATTTCCGCCGCCATGCCGGCCCTGTTCGATGAGCTGGAGGACCTGCCCATCCCAACGAAAGGAGACAAGCGTCCATGAAGAGATATTCGAGACGTGATTTCCTCAAACGCGGCGGCGCGCTCGGAGCGCTCGCCGCAGCGACCGGCGGCCCGGTCCCGGTCTTCCCGGTCCCGGACACCGGCACGCCTTTCCGGGCGGTCGCCAGCGGCAACGGCTTCCGGGCGACCGACAAGGCCATGTCCGTGCTGAGAGCGGGCGGCGATCCGCTCGACGCCGTCATCGCCGGCGTGAACATCGTTGAGGACGATCCGGACGACATGTCCGTGGGCTACGGCGGGCTGCCGAACGAGGATGGCATCGTCGAGCTCGACGCCTCGGTCATGTACGGCCCGACCCACACCGCCGGGGCCGTGGCCTCCCTGCGGAACATCAAGAACCCCTCCAAGGTGGCCCGGCTGGTGATGGAACGGACCGACCACGTGCTGCTGGTCGGAGAAGGCGCCCTGAAATTCGCCCGGGCGCACGGCTTCAAGGAGGAGAACCTGCTGACCGATAAGGCCCGCGCGGCCTGGCTCCGCTGGAAGGAGACGATGTCCGACAGGGACAACTGGTTCCCGCCGCGGACCGCCGACCTCCCGGCCGAGGTTCGTTCGGTCATGAGCACGCACGGCACGATCAACTGCCTGGCGCTCGACGCCAAAGGACGCCTGGCCGGAGTGACGACAACGAGCGGCCTGTCCTGGAAGCTCGCCGGGCGGGTCGGGGACTCGCCGATCATCGGCGCGGGCCTCTATGTCGACAACGATATCGGCGCCGCGGGGTCGACGGGAAGGGGAGAGGCCAACCTCCAGACCTGCGCCAGCTTCCGGATCGTCGACCTCATGGGCCGCGGCCTGTCCCCGGGATCGGCCTGCCTCAAAGTCTGCGAGGCCATAGCGGAGAAGACCAAGCTCGTGCCGCGCCTCTGTGACGATCAGGGCCGGCCGAAGTTCGGGCTCGAATTCTACGCCTTGAACCGGAAAGGGGAGTTCGGAGCGGCCGCCCTCTACGAGGGCTCGCGGTACGCGGCCCACGACGGCGCCGAGAACAGGCTCAGGGAAAGCGCCTACCTGTTCAAAAGAGGTTAGCGGATCAATCCTTCAGGATGACGGCGGCCAGGCCCATCTCCGAGAGCCGCCCGGCGATCTTCTCCGCGCTTTTCCTATCCGGGGCCTTGATCCGCACCCGGTAATAGGTCGCCGAGGACGTCCGGAGGGTCGAAACGCGGACCCCCGGAAAGGTCTTTTCCAACCGCCTCATGAGGGCGTAGGCGTTCTCCTGCACGGTAAAGGCCCCCGCTTGGATCCAATGTTCGCGGGCCGTCGCGCCCTCTTCCCGGAAGCCGCCCAGGACCTCCAATCTGACCCGGGCCGTCCCGGGCCCGACCACGCCCAGCACCCGGGCGGCGGCATAAGACAGATCGAGGATCCGGCCCTTGAGGAACGGGCCCCGGTCGTTGATGCGGACGACGGTCGACCGGTCGTTGTCCAGGTTCGTGACCATGACATGGGTCCCGAACGGAAGCGTTCTGTGGGCGGCCGTCATGTCGTGCATGTCGTAGATCTCCCGGCTCGAGGTCGGTCGCCCATGGAAGTCCTGTCCGTACCACGACGCGATGCCCACCTCGGCGGTCCCTCGGCCGGGCGGCGGGAGACGGGAGCAGGCCGCGACGGCCAGCAGGAGCATCGGCAGGAGGCGGCGCGCCCCCGGTCTCATTCTCATGGTCCGTCCGTCGCGGGCCGGGCCCTCACTTGATGAGCGCCCCCAGCTTTCTTCTGAGATAGCCGAACGCCTGCCGGGGGGTCGAAAGGATCTTGAAAAGCTCGAGGTCCTCGGCGCAGATGGCGTTCTTTTGGACCATGGAATCGAACTTGATGAGGTCGCGCCAGTAGTCCTCGCCGTAGAGGACGAGGGTCAGCTCTTTTTTGGAGATCTTGCTGACCTGGAGCAGGGTCACGATCTCGAAGAATTCGTCCAGGGTCCCGAACCCCCCGGGGAAGATGATGACGGCCTTGGCCTTGTAGGCGAGCCAGAATTTCCTCATGAAGAAATAATGGAAGGAAAAGGACAGGTCCGGGCTGACGTAGGGGTTCGGGGGCTGCGGCTGGGGCAGGGAGATGTTCATGCCGATGGTCTTGCCCCCGGCCCGGGCCGCGCCCCGGTTGGCGGCCTCCATGATCCCCGGACCGGCCCCCGTGCAGATGACGAAGTCCTTGCCCTTGGGCTTCTTGAGAGTGATCGCCCAGCTCGCCAGGAGGAAGGCCAGCTCTTCGGCCTCCCAATAATACCGGTAGAAAGGAGAATCGGCGTCGGTCGGGTCGGCCTTGGACGATCCGAGAAAGAGGATGGTGCTGTTGATCTTGGCCTTGTCGAGCCGGGTCATCGGCCCGAGGTACTCGCTCAGGATGCGAAGCGTCCGGCCTTCCAGGGATTCGAGGAAGTCGGGGTCGCGGAAGGACTCTTCGCGGTGCTCGATCTTTCTCATCGTCGGCGCTCCTGTTCTTCTCGTCCGGGATCCGTCGCGATTCTAACAGATTGCCCGCAGGCTCTCAAGCCGGCTCGTCGGCCCGGCTTTTGACTCCCCGCCCGGCCTGTGCTATCAATAGGGCCGAAAGGACGGAGCCCATGAACTTAACGAATGACGGTCTTTCGCGGCTCGAGTACCCCGGGCGCCTTCTGGCCATCGGTCTGTCCCCGTCCGGGAAAGACCTTGCGGTCGTCTACGCCGTCACGGGCCGGTCGCCCTCGAGCCAAGCCCGGCGGATCGTCCGCGAGGAAGCCGGCCTTTGGGTCCGGCCGACCGACGAGCAGGTCCTGAAGCAGGGGCATGCCGACCTCCTCGTCTACCCCTCGTTCCTGTTCGGCGCATCGGGTTGGGCCGTCTCCAACGGCCGGCAGACATCGGACGTCCACGCCGGCCTGGCTTCGGGACCGGACCCCGTCGCGGTCCTCTCGCGGGCCTTGGCTTCATGGGACTACGAACCCGACGCCCCGATCTTCACGCCGCGCATCAGCGGCTGCCTCTGCGGGGGGCAAGCCGCGCTGAGCGTCATCCGGAGAGGCGCGGAGGGGGACACCCTGAGGAGCTATTTCGAAGTCCCGCTCCGGCCGGGGAAGGGGATGTTCGTTTCCACCTACAGGGGCCCCAACGAGGACCCGTTGCCGTGCTTCGATGGGGAGCCGCGCCGGCTCGAGATGCCGGACCTCGAGCCCCGCCGAACGGCCGAACGGGTTTACGAAGCCCTCGGCCCGCGCCCCGGCGAACGGGATTTCCGGGTGTCCGTGGCCTGCGTCTTCGCCCCCGTCTCGGACCCCGGGGCCGTCGTCGTCCACATCATCAACCGCCATGAAAGGACCTGAACCATGAGCCAACCAGACAGGACGGCCCGGAGCCAATACCAGTCCAAGGTCAGCGAGGATTTCCCCGAGGTCCTGCCGTTCGGGGAAGACCGCTTCGTCAAGAGTTTCTCCATGCGCTACGGCGAGAACCCCGGCTATCCGGCGGCCTTCTACCGGGAAACGGGGGCTTCCGGCCCGAACATGGCCTCGATCGAGGTCCTCCAGGAAGGGACCAAGGGCCTGAGCTACATCAACGTCGGGGACATGGACCTGGGCCAGCGATTGGCCCGCAAGCTGGCCGCCGTGTTCGTCGGCCGCCAGGTGTGTGTGCTCATCAAGCACGAGATGCCGAGCGGTGTCGCCCTCGGCGACGACCCCGTCGAAACGTTCGAGAAGGCCTGGAAATGCGATCCCCTGTCCAACTTCGGCAGCGTCGACGTCTTCAGCTTCCGCGTCACGGAGCCCCTGGCCCGCCTCCTGGTCGAAAGCCCCCGGAACGTCGAGGTCGTCTACGCCCCGGATTTCGCGCCCGAGGCCCTCGAGGTCCTGGCTTCGAGAAAGGTCCTGCGCGTCGTCAAGATGGGAGCGGCCTTAGACGCGCCTTCCGTCGACAACGGGCTCGAGGTCAAACGGGTGGCCGGCGGGCTGCTCGTGCAGAAGAGGTTCGATTCGAAGATCGTGTCCCCCGGGTCCGTGGACGTCGTCTCGGCCCGCAAGCCTGACGAGGAGGAGGTCCGGGCGGCCATCTTCAACTGGACGGTGGCGTGTTTCACGCGGTCCAACGCCGTGGTCATCGGCCGGTCCGACAAAACGCACGGGATCGGTTCGGGCCAGAGGAGCCGCATCGACTCCGCGGGGGACGCCATCCGCCTTTCCCGGCGCGGCTACGGACCCGAGGGCTGCGTTCTGGCCTCCGACGCCTTCATGCCTTTCCCCGATGTCGTCGAGCTGGCCGCCCAGCACGGGATCACGGCCGTCATCTATCCCCTCGGGTCCATCAAGGACCAGGAGGTCATCGAGCGGGCCGACCAGCTCGGTTTGGCCATGATCGTGACCCGCAGACCCGGCGAGATCGATTCGGAGCGGTGTTTCCTTCATCGCTGATCGATCCTTTTCGGCCGGCCCCGAAAGGAAGGACTTCCATGAGAACGGTCGAACGGGAAGAGGTCATCCCCGCCCGCTCCGGGCGAACTTTGGGCCGGGCCCTGGCCCTGGCCGTGTTTTTCGCGGCCGCGGGCGCTCCAGGTCCGGCGGCCCAAGACGCTCCGCCCCGGCCTTACCGCGAAGCCGTGGACCGGATGCGCGGGATCGGGCTCCTCGAAGAAAAGGCCTACGATTTCCTGAGCCGGATCACGGCTGTCGGCCCCCGATTGACGGGCTCCCCTCAGGCCGACCGGGCCGTCGAGGTCAGCCTGCGGATCATGGAGGAACTGGGCTTCGAGAACGTTCACACCGAACCGGTCACCGTCGGACGCTGGGTCCGCGGGGACGTCGAAGAAGCCTCCATCGTCGGCCAGAAGAACGGCGGAGGGGATGTCCCGCTGCAGGTTTGTGCCTTGGGCGGCAGCGTTCCCACCCCGGCCGCGGGGCTCGTCGCGCCGGTCGTCGAGGTCCGGTCTTTCGAGGAGCTGGCGCGCCTGGGGGCGTCGGTCAAAGGCAAGATCGTCTTCTACAACCGGCCCATGGACAGGACCCTTCTGGACACGTTCGGCGCCTACGGGAAGGCGGCCGACCAGAGGGTCCGGGGGGCCTCGGAAGCCGCCCGCTACGGGGCGGTGGCCGCGCTCGTCCGTTCCCTGACCCTGCGCGTCAACGACCATCCGCACACCGGCCTGATGCAGTACGAACCGGGCGTGACCAGGATCCCGGCCGCGGCGGTCAGCACGGCGGGGGCCGATCGCCTGAGCGGTCTGCTCGAAGAGGACCCCGAACTCCGGCTCCGGCTCCGCATGGACTGCAGGACCGAAAAATCCGTCGTTTCCGCCAACGTCGTCGGCGAAATCACCGGCTCCGAGCACCCGAAGGAGATCGTCCTGGTCGGCGGTCACCTCGACAGCTGGGATCTTGGGACCGGTGCCCACGACGACGGAGCGGGGTGTGCCGTCAGCCTGGAAGCCCTCCGCCTGATCAAGGCCGCGGGCCTCCGCCCCAAACGGACCGTCCGGGCCGTCCTGTTCATGGACGAGGAATTCGGCGGGACGGGAGGGCGGGCCTACGCCCGCGCGCCGCAGAGGAGAGGGGAGAGGCATCTGTTCGCGGCCGAATCGGACAGGGGAGGATTTCTCCCCGTCGGGCTGGCCGCCGGCGGCGGCTCTCGGGCGGCCTTCGAAAGGATCAAGACCTATGAGGACCTTTTCAGACCTTTAGGGATCCTGTTCATCTCCCCCGGAGGCGGGGGCGTGGACATCGCCCCGCTCGTCGAGCAGGGCACGGTCCCGGCCGCCGTCATCCTCAACGCCCAGACCTACTTCGACGTCCATCATTCGGCCCTTGATGTCCTGTCCCGCGTCCACCCCCGCGAGCTCGAGCTCCAGGCCGTCGTCCTGGCCGCCCTGGCCTATCTCGTCGCCCAGGAAGGCCTCTGAAGGCCTTTTTTGATATAATGAGCCGGGCTCCCATCGCTCCCGGCGGGGGGACGGCGATGCCGGGCAGAAAGGCACGAACTTGGTACAACCGCCCACGAGGGTCCTCGTCATGCTCCTTTGCGGAGGCAAGGGAGAGCGGCTCTATCCCCTGACCAAAGACCGGGCCAAGCCGTCCGTCCCCTTCCTTGGGACCTACCGGATCATCGATTTCAGCCTGTCCAACGCCCTCAACTCCGGCTTCCGGCGGATCGCTCTGCTCTCCCAGTACAAGTCCCTTTCCCTGGAGCGCCATATCCTCAACGGCTGGAACATCTTCCACGCGGAGAGCGGCGACTACATCATCTCCCTGCCGGCCCAAGGCCGGGTCAGCGACCATTGGTACGAAGGGACGGCCGACGCCGTGTTCCAGAACATCTACACCGTCCAACAGGAGGCCCCCGAGGCCGTCCTCATCCTCTCGGGCGACCACATTTATAACGCCGACTACAGGAAACTCGTCCGTTCGTTCATGGAGACCGACGCCGACGCACTGATCATGACCAAGGTCATCCCCGTCGAAGAGGCTTCCCGGTTCGGGGTCATCGGAGTGGACGACGAGCGGCGCATCGTGGAGTTCGTGGAGAAACCCAAGAAACCCTTCGCGACGCCGTGGGACCCCGGGAAAAGCCTCATCTCCATGGGCGTCTATCTCTTCAAGACGCCGGCCCTGATCAAGTCCCTTATCAAGGACGCCCGGAACTCAAAAAGCTCCCACGATTTCGGCAAGGACATCATCCCCGGCCTGATCGGCACCCACCGGATCTACGCTTACCCCTTCGATGACTACTGGGAGGACATCGGGACCATCGACGCCTATTGGGAAGCCAATATGGCCTTTCTCTCGGCGTCGCCGCCGCGGATCCTGGAAGATCCGGGCTGGGCCATCCGGACGTACAAACCCCAGTATCCCCCGACCTTCATCTCGGGGGGCTCCATCCGGAACTCCATCGTCGGCTCCGGCTGCTGCCTCTCGGAATGCCGGGTCGAAAACTCCATCGTTTCGCCCGGCGTCCGCATCGAGGCCGGCGCGGAGGTCGCCGATTCGATCCTCCTCGAAGGCGTGGAGATCCACCGCGGGGCCCGGCTCCGGAAGGTCATCATCGACAAATCCTCGACGATACCCGCCAAGTTCGACATCGGGTTCGACGCCGAGAAGGACGGCCGCTCCTTCAAGATCAGCAAGTCCGGCGTCCGCATCGTCCCCAAGGGCTGGAAGAGCGTATGATCGAGAAATTCGATTTCAAGTCGTCCGAGCTCGAACGGGACGCCCCCAAGGAGATGATGCTCCTGTCCATCATCTCCCAGAGCTTCTTCCAGCCCTTCTCTCTGGAGGACAATCTCCTGGTCACCCTGACGGCCCTGACCTCGGGGTCCGGGGTCGGGTTCAATCGGGCCATGCTCTTTCTCAGGGAAGGGGACAGGCTCAAGGGGGAGATGTGGCTCGGACCGGGCTCGGCCCAGGAGGCCGGAGACATCTGGGAAGTCCTGTCGACACCGGGCATCGGCTACATCGAGATCGTCGAGCACAACCGGGCCCTGGTCAGGAAGAACGAGGACACCTTGAGCCGCCGCATCCGGGACCTCGTCTACGCGGCCGGAGAGGGCAACGCCCTCATACCGGCCTTGGCTTCGTGCCGGAAGGAGATCCTGCTGGTCAAGGGGGCCAGGGAGGAGCCCCTCGTCGACCGGCGCTTTCTGGACATCATCCAGGTCGATGAGTTCCTGTGCATCCCCCTCCTCGCCCGGGACGAGGTCCTCGGCGAGATCGTTCTGGACAACGCCATCACCCGGACGCCCATCGGCCCTGGGGACATCAAGCTGGCCAGCCTCTGCGGCCTGATCGCCGGGAATTACATCTATTCGGCCGGCCTGCACAGGAAGCTTCTCGACATGGAGAAAACGGCGGCCATGGGAGAAATGGCCATGTTCGTGACCCACCAGATCCGGAACCCGATCGTGGCCATCGGGGGTTTCGCCGACCAGCTCCTCCAGCCCGGCCTCCCCGAGGACAAGAGAGAGAGGAACATCCGGATCATCCGCGAGGAGATCCACCGCCTCGAGCACATCATTTTCCAAATGGGTCATTTCCTCAAGGTCAGCCTCAAGGAGCCAGTGTACTTCGACCCCGCTCCGGTCATCTCCTCCGTCCTCGACAGCCCCGAGGTCCAAGCCAAAAAACCGGCCTATGAAATGAGAGTCGAACTCGAGGACGGGCTGCCCCGCCTCTTCTGCGACCCGACCTCGTTCGGGGAGGTCCTCCGCAACCTTCTCGACAACGCCTTCGACGCCACGCCTCCGGGCGGGCGGGTCTCGGTCCGGGGCTACCGGAAGACCAACGGCTGGTACGTCCTCTCGGTCCGGGACACGGGCAAAGGGATCACCAATCCGGACAAAGACCGGCTCTTCAAGCCGTTTTTCACGACCAAGGAAAAGGGCATGGGCCTCGGTCTGCCCTTCATCAAGCGGGTCATGGACACCTGCGGGGGGCAGGTCGAGGTCCGGAGCCGGGTCGGCGGCGGGGCGCTGTTCAAGCTGTACTTTCAATACCGGGAAGGGGAGTGACAGGCCATGAACAAAAGGATCCTGCTGGTCGAGGACGAAAAACCGCTCTGCCTCCTCTACGAGGAGGAGCTGAGCAAGGAGGGCTACGACGTCACAGCCGTCACCGACGCCGATGCCGCCCTGGAGGCGCTCGACAAGGATCCGTTCGACCTGATCGTGACCGACATCCGGATGCCGGGCAAGGACGGGATCGAGCTCATCACCCACATCATGGGGCGCCGCAGGGACATCCCGATCATCATCAATACCGCCTATCAGAGCTATAAGGAGGATTTCATGACCTGGGCCGCCGACGCCTATGTCGTCAAGTCCTCCTCGCTGGACGAGCTCAAGGCCAAGATCAGGCAGCTGCTGGACCGTTGATGTCGGAGCTGAGAAAGGACCTGATCAGCGGGCGCTGGGTCATCATCTCCACGGAGCGGAGCAAGCGGCCCGACGACTTCCGGCCCGCCGACGGGCGGGCCGGGACCGAGGAGCCGCGCGGGTTCTGCCCGTTCTGCGAGGGCAGCGAGGTCAAGACGCCGCCCGAGATCCCGACGACCCTGAGACAGCCCGATACGGCGTCCGACGCCCCCGGCTGGACGGTCCGCGTCGTGCCCAACAAGTTCCCGGCCCTCAACCGCGGGCCGTCCTCGCCGAAGATGACCCGGGGGATCTTCTCCTGGACGGAAGGCCGGGGCGTCCACGAGGTGGTCATCGAGAACCCCGACCACGGGCTGGAGCTCGCCGACCTGCCGGTCGAGCACATCCGGGACGTCCTTTCGGTTTTCCAGCAGCGGATCCGGGCCATCGAGGCGGAGTTCCATTACCGGTACGTCCAGGTCTTCAAGAACAAGGGGCGGGAAGCCGGCGCGTCCCTGAGCCACCCCCATTCCCAGATCGTGGCCACGCCCATTGTCCCGATCCGGGTCAAGGAGGAGATCTACGGGGCACAGAGGCTTTTTCTGGGCTTCAGGGAGTGCGCGTTCTGCCGGATCTTCAGGGAGGAGAACTCGGCCGGGCAGCGGGTCGTCCTGAGAAACGGGCATTTCGCGGTCTTCGCGCCCTTCGCCTCCCGCTTCCCCTTCGAAATGGCCGTCTTCCCGGCCCGCCATTCGCCCTACTTCACGGAGGTCCGCGAAGACGAACTGATGTCTTTGGCGGGGACCCTGAAGTCGATCCTCGGTAAGCTCAAGGACGCGGTCGGCGACCCGCCCTACAATCTGGTCCTGCATCAGGCCCCCAATCCCTTCCATTCCCGCCAGGCCTGGCCGGACATCGACAAGATCTACCACTGGCATCTGGAGATCTTCCCGATCCTGACGAAAGTCGCCGGGTTCGAGTGGGGGACGGGCTTCTACATCAATCCGGTCCCGCCCGAGACGGCGGCCGAGTTCCTGAGAACCTAGGCCCGAGGAGGCTTGATCAGCTTCCGGTAGAGGGCGAGGTACGCTCCGGCCGAGCGTGTCCACGAGAAATCGGAGGCCATGGCGTTGCGGACGAGCGCCCGCCACGACTCCTTCCGGGCATATTGGCCGACCGCCCGGCGGAGCCCGTCGAGAAGATCCCCGGGCGACGGCGCGGAGAACTTGAAGCCGTTGCCCGACCCGCTCGCCGGGTCGAACTCCCGGATGGTGTCTTCCAACCCTCCCGTGGCCCGGACGACGGGGATCGAGCCGTACTTCAGCGCGTACATCTGGGTCAGGCCGCACGGCTCGTAGCGGGAGGGGACGAGGAACAGGTCGCTGCCGGCGTAGATCATGTGGGCGACCTTCTCGTCGAAGGCGACCTTGAGCCCGAGCCCGGACGGGTGACGGGAACGGGCCGCGCTCAGGAAGTCCACGATCGGCCGTTCTCCGGCGCCCAGGACCACGACCCTCACGCCGAGCTCCAGCATCACTTCGAGGGCTTCGCAGACGATGTCCAGCCCCTTTTGACCGGCCAGGCGGGTGACCATGCCGACCACCGGGGAGCCCGGCACATCGGGCAGGCCGAACATCCGGAGCAGCTCCGCCCTGCAGGTTCTTTTCCCGGACAGGTCGCGAGGGCCGAAACGGGCTGGGATGAGCCGGTCGGTCACGGGGTTCCAATCGTGGTAGTCCACGCCGTTGAGTATCCCGTGAAGGTCCGCAGACCTTCTCCGGAGCAGGCCGTCCAGGCCGAAGCCGAACTCCGGCGTCTGGATCTCACGGCTGTAGGTCGGGCTGACCGTGCTGACGGCGTCGGCATAGAGGATGCCGGCCTTGAGATAGCTCACCTGTCCGTAGAATTCGAGGCCGTCCGGGTCGAAGAGGGCCCCAGGAAGTCCCACCCGGCCAAGGATGCCCTTGTCGAAAAGCCCCTGGTAAGCCAGATTGTGGACGGTGAACAGGGAGCGGGTCGCGGCGAAAAAAGGGTCGTCGCCGTAGAGGAACCGGAGATAGGCGAAGGCCGTCGCGGACTGCCAATCATGCCCGTGGACGATATCGGGGGGGAGGTCGAGGGCCTTCATCGTCTCCAAAGAGGCCCGGGTGAAGAACGCGAAGCGTTCCCCGTTGTCGGGATCGTCGCCGGCGGCCGTCCCGTAGAGGTGGTCGCGGTCGAAAAAGCCGGCCTGGTCGATGAACGTGACCGTAACGCCGTCCGCCTGATGCTCGAGGGCCGAGAAAGGCACTCCCTTCCCTCCCCAATCGACCTCCGCCGCCCCGACGGTCCTCCGGAGGGACAGGTTCTTTTCCCGGACCTCCCTGTAAAAGGGGACGAAGACCCGGACATCGAGGCCCGACCGGGACAGGAACCTGGGGAGGGTCCCGGCCACGTCGGCCAGACCTCCCGTCTTGGCGTAGGGGAACATCTCCGAGGCCAGGAACGCGACTTTCATGATGGTCCATTTTATCACAACTTGTCATTTCGCGGCCGCTCGATTATGATGGGCGGCGGACATGGGCCAGAAAAACGGACCGGTCGGTGATCTCTTCAAGGTCACCGCCGCGGTGATCGAAAGAGAGGGCCGCGTCCTGGTGGCGCGCCGCCGGAAAGGGGACCGGTTCGGCGGGCTTTGGGAGTTCCCGGGAGGCAAGCTCGAACCGGGGGAGGAGCCCGAAGAGGGATTGGCGCGGGAGCTCGTCGAGGAGCTCGGCGTGCGCTCGCGCGTCGGGGCTTTCGTCTGTTCGGTCCCGTTTCGAAGCCCGGTCCTCAATATCGAGCTCCTGGTCTACCGGGTCGAGCTCCTGTCCGACGATCTCCGTCCCCAGGACCACGACGAGACCCGCTGGCTGGCCCCGGGCGAGATGGTCGAGTCCGATTTTTCGGAGCCGGACCGGCCCGTCGTCCGCCTGCTGGCCGCGGGGACCGGGGGCCCGGAGAGGGCCGGCCGATAGGCCGGCCGGAGGCGGCCGGCGCCCGGAGGTGGGATATGGACAGCGCCATCCTCAAGCCCGGAAAGGACAAGGCGGTCCGGAACCGGCACCATTGGATCTTTTCCGGCGCTGTCGCCCGCCTGCCCGATATCGACGACGGGGACATCCTGGCCGTGCGGAGCGCCGACGGCGAACACCTGGGCTACGCCTATTTCAACCGCCGGAGCTCGATCGCCGGACGCATGATCAGCTTCGGAAAGACCCTCCCCGAGGACGCCATCCGGGAAAGCCTCGGACAGGCCCTGGCCCTCAGGAAGGCTTTCTTCGATCCGGCCGTGACCAACGCCCGCCGGCTGGTCAACGCCGAAGGCGACGCCCTCCCGGGGCTCGTGGCCGACCTCTACGATGACGTCCTCGTCGTCCAGATCGCCACGCGGGGCATGGACAAGCTGAAGCCCCTCCTCCTCGAGATCCTCGTCGAGACCGTCAAGCCGCGGACGGTTTACGAGAAGTCCGACCTTCCCGCCCGCCGGGAAGAAGGGCTGGAGGAATTCGAGGGCCTGCTTTACGGGGACCGGGCCGGTGCGGACCAGGTCGACATCCTCGAAAACGGGCTGCCCTTCCGGGTCAGGCCGTCGCGGTCACAGAAGACGGGCTTCTACCTCGACCAGCGCGAGATGCGGGGCCTCGTCAGACGGCTGGCGAAGGGCCGGCGGGTCCTCAACGCCTTCTCCTATACGGGGGCCTTCACCGTCTGCGCCCTGAAGGGCGGAGCGGCCCGGGCCGATTCGGTGGATTCCTCGGAAGCGGCCCTCGGCCTGGCCGAGGAGAACCTCGAGCTCAACGGCCTGCCGTCCTCGTCGGGATACTTCATCGCCGCCGACGTCTTCGAGTTCCTGAGGTCCCCTGACCTCGATTACGACTTCATCATCCTCGATCCGCCGGCGTTCGCCAAGAAACGGACCGACGTCGTCCAAGCCTGCCGCGGCTACAAGGACATCAACCGGCTGGCCGTGCAACGGGTCCGGCCCGGGGGCCTGGTCCTGACGTTCTCCTGCTCCCATTTCATCGAAGCGGCCCTTTTCCGGCAGGTCGTCTTCCAGGCCTCGCTCGAGGCCGGGCGCCGGGTCCGCATCCTGCAGGAGCACCGCCAGGCCGCGGACCATCCCGTCAACGTCTATCACCCCGAAACGGCCTATCTCAAAGGGCTCCTCCTCTACGTGGATTGAAGCGGCGTTTGCCTGATGGCGCCGATTCCCATATAATCCGGTCGAGCCGGTGGCCGCCGGCGGGGACCGGTCCGAGGAGGCTGACATGGACAGACAGGACGAACTCCGATCTCCCCTTCGGGCCGCCTCTTTCGTCGCCGCCGCCGTCATCGCCAGCCTGGGCCTCACTCTGGTGGCCGCCGAGATCATCCGCCTCAAGCTCCGGCCGTTCACGGGATTCGCGCCTTGGGCCGGAACGCCCGAGGTCCGCTACGCCGTGTTCGGTGCCGCCGTGGCCGCCGTCCTTCTCGTCCGAGTCCTTCGCCAGGCGCTCGCGGGCCGGCTTTCCCGGGAGCTCGCCGGGGATGCCCTGCCCCGGCTCCAGCGGGCCGCGGTGGTGACGCTCATCCTCAGCGAGGTACCGGGCATCCTGGGATTCGTCCTCTTCCTGCTCGGCGGCTACAACCGCGATCTATACGTTCTCGTCTTCGCATCGCTTTTCCTGGTCTTCATGCACTACCCCCGCCGCGCGAACTGGGAAGACTGGCTGAGGGGTTGAGTGTCGCCTTCTCCGCGAACCGAGATGACCAAGGGGGTCTGCCATGAATAAGCCCATCGGATCGGTCCGGCCGTCCGCGATCTTGATCCCGCTCATCTTTCTGCTCTGCGCGCCGGGTCGCGGGCAGGAACAGCCGCCGGACCCGGCCCAAGCGCCGGTCCTTCGCTACGAGATCTGGGCCGATCTCGACGAGGTCAACAAGACCCTGCGCGGACGCGAGGACATCGTCTGGACGAACCGGTCGGCAGAGCCGGTCGGGGACATGGTCTTCCATCTCTACTGGAACGCCTTCAAGAACGAGGCCAGCACGTTCCTCCGGGAGGCCCGGGCCGAGACGTTGTGGTCCCGGGGAGCGGCCCCCCGCGACGGGGAATGGGGGTGGATCGACGTCACCAGCGTCCGGCTGGCCGACGGCCCCGACCTCACGCCGACCATGGAGTTCCTCAGCCCGGACGAGCCGGCCAATCCGGATGACCGGACCGTCATGAGGGTCGTCTTCCCGGAACCCGTCCAGCCGGGCGACACCGTCCGCCTGCACCTCGAGTTCCACAGCAAGATCCCGCGGACCGTGGCCCGCTCCGGCTATTACCGGAACTCCTTCTTCATCGCCCAGTGGTTCCCCAAGCCCGGCGTCTATGAGGAGGGCCGGGGCTGGAACGCCCACGAGTACCATCAGAACTCCGAATTCTTCGCCGACTTCGCCGATTTCGTCGTCCACCTGACGGTCCCCCGGGACTTCGTCGTCGGCTCCTCGGGCAAGCAGACCGGCATCCGGGTCGACGAGGAAAGAGGAAAGACCACCTATACCTGCCGCCAGTCCATGATCCACGACTTCGCCTGGACGGCGGGCGACCGGTATATCAAGGTCGAGCGCGACTTCGTCGCCGACGAGGAGGTCACGGCGGAGGAGTACGAACGGACGGCCGAGCTCCTGGGCCTGCCCCTCGAGGAGGTCAAGCTGCCCAACGTCCGGATGATCCTGCTCTTCGCCCCCGAGCACAGGAAGCAGATCGACCGCCATTTCCGGGCCCTGCGGGCGGCCATCAAGTACTACGGGCTGTGGTACGGCCCTTATCCCTACGAGACCGTGACCATGGTCGATCCGCCCTTCCGGACGGGGAGCGGGGGCATGGAATATCCGACCTTGTTCACCGCCGGCACACGCGTCCTGCCCAGCCGGGACGTCCTGTCCCCGGAAGGCGTCATCGTCCACGAGTACGGGCACGCCTACTGGTACGGGCTGGTGGCCACCAACGAGTTCGAAGAGCCCTGGCTCGACGAGGGCTTCACCACCTACTCCACGGGCCGGGTCCTGGCCGTGGCCTACGGGCCGGGGGCCCAGCCTGTTTCTTACAACCGGATCCCCCTGAATTCCATCTTTCGGATGCCCAAGCTCTTCGACTTCGAGTTGAACCGGGCCGCGGCCATCAACATCGCCAGATTCGACCCCGTGACGGCCTGGTCCTGGAAGTTCTACAACACCGCGAGCTACGGGGCCAACGTCTACATGCGGGCCGCCACTCTTCTCGAGACGCTGGAGCGGCTTCTCGGCGAGCCGACCTGGGCCCGGATCATGCGGACCTACCACATGAGATACCGCTACAAGCACCCGACGACGGCCGATTTCATCGCCGTCGTCAACGAGCTCGCCGGCACGGACATGACCTGGTATTTCGAGGAACTGCTGTTTGCGACCCACGATTTCGATTACGGCATCGCCTCCGTCTCGTCGCTCGAGAAGCCTCGGCGCCTCCGGGGCGTATTCGACGTCGACGGCAAGAAGGAGGAGATGACGTCCAAGAGGATCGAGGCGCTCGAGTCGGAGGCGGCCGCGGACCCGGATGGCCCGGCCCCCAAAGAATATATCACGACGGTCGTCCTGCGGCGCTTCGGGGAGGCCCGGGTCCGGGGGGACGCCCGGGTCGAGGTCCTGGTCCGCTTCAAGGACGGATCGACCGAGACGCGCTTCTGGGACGGGCAGGACCGCTGGGCCCGTCTGGAGTTCGTCAAGCCCGTCCAGGTCGATTGGGCCAGGGTCGATCCCCAGGGCGTCTGGCTGATCGACGCGAACCTGGCCAACAACAGCCGCGGCGTCGACGGCCTCCGGAAGAACGTCGTCCGGCTGATGATCCGCTTCTTTTACAACGTGCAGTGCGTTCTCCAGTCCCTGAGCGCCTGGAGCTGAGGAGGGAGGAAGATATGTCCGTCATCAGATCGATCGGCGCCGGCATCGGGGGGACTTTCCGCAAGCGGCGGCTCCTTCTGTATCTCTGGGCCGTCAATGTCGTTTTCGCTCTGGCTGTCGCCGCCGCGCCCCTTGTGCTCATCCAGAAGGAGCTCGGTCATTCCCTCCTGGGGTCGAGCATCGGGGTCTTCGACATCCCCTGGCTGGGCGAGATGGTCCTCAAGTACCAGGAGGCCCTTCCGGCCCTGGCCGCGGGCTTGGCCGTCCCCGCCCTCCTGTTCATCCTGCTCTACGTCTTCCTCAACGGCGGCATCCTCGGCCGGTTGCTCGACCGGGAAGGCCCGGTGACCCTGGCGGCGTTCCTCTCCGACTGCGGACGGTACGCCGGGAGGTTCTTCCGTCTGTTCCTGATGTCGCTCGTGTTCTACGCCGTGCTGTTCGGCGGCCTTCTCAGCCTCGTCTCGGCGGGCCTCAAGCCCTGGCTCGAAGGCGCCCGGACGGAATGGCCGCTGCTCATCCTGTCCAATCTCCGTTTCCTGGTCGGGCTCCTGCTCCTGTCGATCGTCCACATGGTCTTCGACTACGCCCGGATCGTCATCGTCGCCGACGAAGAGCGCAGGGCCTTCCGGGCCCTCCGTCTGGCCCTTGGTTTCCTGAAAAAGCGTTTCTTCAGGGCCTGGGCCCTCTACCTGCTCATCTTCCTGGCCTTCCTGGCCGGGACGGCCCTGGACCTCGTCGTCTCCGGCCGCCTGGCCGGTCCGTCGACCCTGGCCGTCATCCTCGGGCTCGTCTGGGCGCAGGTCATGGTCGTTTTCCAGATCTGGTCGAAAGCCCTCTATTTCTCCGCCCAGTCCGAATTCTACAGGATGCACCCCTATTGAGACCCATGAAGCTCGCGTTTCTGGGTGCCGCCCGTCAGGTCACAGGGTCCTGCTATTACCTCGAGGCGGGGGGCCTGAAGCTGCTCGTCGAGTGCGGGTTGTACCAGGAAAGGTCCTATCTCGAGCGGAACTGGAACGATTTCCCCATCCCGCCCGAGGACATCGATGCCTGCCTGCTGACCCACGTCCATCTGGACCACTCGGGGCTTCTTCCGAGGCTGGTCGATTCCGGTTTTTCGGGGACGGTCATGACCACCGCGGCCACGGCCGATCTCCTGTCCATCGCCCTGATGGATTCGGCCAAGATCCAGGAAGAGGACGCGGCCTATAAGAGAAAGCGCCATCAGAAGGAGGGGCGGAAAGGGCCGCACCCGGAGGTTCCCCTCTATACAACGGAGAGCGTCCAGGGGACGATGCCTCTCGTCGAAGAGGTCGGCTACGAGAAGGATGTCCCCCTCAACGGAGCCGTGACCGCGCGCTTCAGGGACGCCGGGCACATCCTCGGCTCGGCCATGATCGAGGTCCGGGTCCGCGAGGACGGCCGCGACCGCCGCCTGGTCTTCTCCGGGGACATCGGGCAGTGGGACATGCCCTTCGTCGAGGACCCGTCGGTCTTCGAGCGGGCCGACTACATCGTCATGGAGTCCACCTACGGCGACCGCGACCATGAGGACCCCAAGGACGTGGCCCGGCTGCTGGCCGACATCATCCGTGAGACCGCGGCGGCCGGCGGCAACGTCGTCATCCCCACGTTCGCCATCGAGCGGGCCCAGGACCTGATGTTCCACCTCAGCCGCCTGGTCCGGGACAAGGCCATCCCTCCCGTCCCCGTCTTCCTCGACAGCCCGATGGCTCGCGAAGTGACCAAGGCCTTCGAGCGCCATCTCGACGTCCTGGACGACGAGGCCCGGACGCTCTTTCGGGAAGGGCGGAGCCCCTTCGCTTTTCCCGGGCTGAAGATCGTCCAGACCCCGGACGAGTCCAAGGCCATCAACGAGCTCGAAGGACCGGCGGTCATCATGGCCGGATCGGGCATGGTCACGGGAGGGCGCGTCAAGCACCACCTTCTTCGCAATATCGCCCGTCCGGAGTCCACGGTCCTGTTCGTCGGCTACCAGGCCAGCGGGACCCTGGGCCGCCAGATCATCGAGAAGAGCCCGGAGGTCCGGCTCTTCGGACAGACCGTCCCGGTCAAGGCCCGGATCGCCAAGATCAACGGGTTCTCGGCCCACGCCGACAGGAAGGCCCTCGACCGTTGGCTCGACGCGTTCGCGGCCCCGCCGCGGCGGCTGTTCGTCACCCACGGGGACGATGAGGTCATCCGGAACTTCGCCGAGCGGGTGCGTAAAGAACGTGGCTGGACCGTCGAGGCCCCCGAATACCGCGAGATCTGGGACCTCGATTAGCCTGATCTATTTATAAGAATGCCGATGTGTCATCTAACTCATGCGATATCCGTAAGCTCTCCAACTTACCGACTTTTCATAGGATTCCCGGAGGCTGCTCCCGGAAAGACCGGCATTCTTACCCTCCGGGCGAGCCGATCCGACCGCATCTGCTGCGTTGCGAAGGGTTCGCAGTACTAGGAGTACAGCTTCACCCTCCGCGCCTTGCATCTGCTGCCGCCTCGACTCGTGAATAGATCAGGCTAGCCCCCGCTAGATCCCGAGCGGGGGAAGGTGATCGGCGCCCTGGGAGCGGGCGTAGGCCGTCATGATGCTCTCGATCTCCATTCGGAGCGACGCATCCATGGGCGGCTCCACATAGGCGCCGATCCTTCTGGCAACATCCGCGTGGGCCTTGTCGACGATCGAGGTCCGTCCCGCGGCGACCCAGGCGTCGTAGGGGTCCCGGTCGGCCAGCCCGGCCGGGATGTGCTCGGTCTTGTAGAACTTGCGCGTATGGGGATGGGAGAGGAACTGCATATCGGGCGTGAAGCCCTCGAACAGCCCCAAGGCGATGGGCTGGTCGCGCTGGGCGATGCCGGCCAGCAACCGATAGACCATGGCGCAGATGCCGTCGTCGATGACCAGCTTCTCGAGGCTCTGGGCGCTCTCGAAATCGAGCATCCCCGGCCCGGAGATGACGTTGACCCCGGCCAGGGCCCCGAGGACCGCGCCCAGGGCCGTTTCGAGCCCGGCCTGCGGGTCGTTGACCTTGGCGTCGCTCAATCCCATATAGGCATGGGTGGGGAGGTTCAGGGCCTTGGCGATCTGGGCGTAGGCCGCGTCGATCATCATCGTCTCGACGGCGCCCATGGGCGTCGTTCCCTTTCGCATGTCGAAGCTCGAAGGCGAGCCGCCGAAGATGACCGGCGCGCCGGGGCTGGCGATCTGGCAGATGACCAGGCCGCAAAGGTTCTCGGCCACATGCTGGACGAGGGTCCCGGCGATGGTCACTGGGGAGGTCGCTCCGGTCATGCCCATGGAGATGAGCTCGGACGGAATGCCGGCCCGGGCCGCGTCGATCAGGCTCTGAGCCGTCAGGTGGCTCCATTTGAGGGGAGGGGAGGGGCAGGCGTCGAAGATAGCCAGGGGCTTGCGGCGCAGCTCGCCCTCCCCGCCTCGGACGGCGGCCAGGAGGTCCCGCATCGGCTTGAAGCCCTCGACGCGGAAGGTCCCGGTGACGAACGGCTTGGTCGAAAGGCGCAGGCCGACGTAGAGCCGGTAGGCGTCGGAGGCCCCCGGGGGGACGTCCGAGCTGATCAGGCCCGTGCTTTGGAAATGGAGGTGCTCCAGGGTCTCGACGAGCTTGGTGAAATCGACGAGGTCCCGGGTCACGGCCTGACGCTCCTCCTGGGTCTCATGGTCGAGCATGGTCACGGCCGCCGAGCCCGGGTCGAAGTGGACCTGGTCGCCGCCGACGACGAAGGCCTTCTCTCCGCTCCGGTCGTAAAGGGTCACCGAGGCCGGTGTCGAGGCCAGGCACCGCTCGACGAGCGGCCGCCCCATGCGGGCCCTCTGGGCGCCGCGATCGACATCGGCCCCGGCCTCCCCCAGGAGGTCGAGGGCCTCGGGGTTCTCGATCATCACGCCCTGCCGCTCGAGGAGCGTCATCCCCTCGTCCACGATCCGGTCCACGAAGGGCCGGTCGAGCAGTTCGAGCTTCGGCCTTTTGGCTTCGATCATCTTCATTCCTTCCCTTCAGGTCGCTTGGCCGCGGGCGGCTCAGCCCCGGCCGGCCAGGGCCTTGGCCAGCTTGACGGCGGCGACGGCGTTCTCCGCGTAGCCGTCCGCACCGATGTCCTCGGCCCACTTGGCGCTCGCCGGCGCTCCGCCGACGAGGACCTTGTACTTGTCCCGAAGGCCCTTGTCCCGGAGCAGTCCGATGAGCCGTTTCTGATTGATCATCGTCGTCGTCAGGAGCGCGGACAGGCAGATGAGATCCGCGCCGACCGCTTCCGCCCGGTCGATGAACCTGTCCAGGGCGACGTCGGCGCCGAGGTCGTGGACCTCGAACCCGCCGGCCTGGAGCATCGAGGCCACCAGGTTCTTGCCGATATCGTGGATGTCGCCCTCGACGGTGCCGATGACCGCCTTGCCCGCGGTCCGGGCCTTCGTCTCGCGGCGGGCCAGCTCGGGGTCGAGCACCGACATGGCCGCTTTCATGGCCTCGGCGCTCGAGATGAGCTCCGGCAGGAAGTACTCGCCCTCCTCCCACAGCTCGCCGACCCGCTGGATGCCCGGCACATAGCCCTTCTCGATGACCTCGAGCAGGTCCACTCCCGACCCGATCGCGTCCTGGGCCAAAGCGGCGGCCCGAACGCGGTCGCCGGCGATGATGGCCTCCTTCATGCTCCGGTACAGATCGTCCTTCACGCAGATGCTCCTCTCACGCAGATGCTCCTCTCACCACGAACGGGGCCATGGCCCGGATGAACGCGGGGCTGGTCCCGCAGCAGCCTCCGACGAGGCGGGCCCCTTGTTTGACGATGTCCGGGACGTACTTCACATAATCGTCCAGGCTCTGAGAATACGAGACGTCTCCGTCGGCGCCGAGCACGGGCTGTCCGGCGTTGGCCTGGGCCACGAGCGGCAGCCCGGTCGCCTGCCTCATGGCCCTCACCGCGCCGACCATCTGCTCGCTGTTGAGCGTGCAGTTGGCCCCGACGGCCGCGGCCCCCGCTCTTTCGAGCTCCGCCGCGCACTTGGCGACGCTGTCGCCCATCAGGGTGAAGAATCCCCGGGGATGGGCGTTAAAGGTCATGGTCACGAAGATGGGGATGGCGGTCACCCGGCGGGCGCCGCGCAGCCCCGCCAGGGCCTCCCGAAGGTCGTAGTGGGTCTCGAGGAGGAGCACGTCGGCGCCGCCGTCGGCCAGCCCGCGGGCCTGTTCGGCGAAAGACTCCTCGAACTCCTCCTCGGTGAATTCCCCCTGGGGGCTCAGGAACTTCCCGGTGGGGCCGACGCTGCCGGCGACGTACTTGCCGGCCGGCGCGGCCGACCTGGCCAGCCGGGCCGAGGACAGGTTGAGCTCATAGGTCCGGCCCGCGAGCCCGTGCCCGTCCAGCTTGATGCGGCTGCCGCCGAAGCTGTTGGTGGAGACGACGTCGGAACCGGCCGCGAAATAGTCCGCATGGACGGCGGTGACGATCTCGGGGCGCTCGACGCTCCAGATCTCCGGGCAGGCCCCTTTGGAAAGGCCCCGGCTCATCAGCTCCGTGCCCATGGCCCCGTCGAGGAGGACGGGCCTGTCGTGAACGAGTTCCAGTAGGGATCGGCTCATTTATCACCTGCCCGGTACGGTCGGAATTCCAGAGCTTTGACGAACTCGTCCTGGAAGTCGGGGCGCGCCGCCAGCGACACATGGGCGATCGACGACGCCAGCTCCTCGGCCGCCGCCCGTTCGGGCGCCGACAGGAGGAGCTTGCGGGCCCCGGCCAGAGAGGCGTTGCCGACGAACGTGATCCTGCCGGCCGCGATGTTCGGAAGGAGGCCCAGGGCCACGCTGTTCGCGGTGTCGAGCGAGCTGCCGAAGGCGCCGGCCACCAGGACCCGGTCGAGCTGACGGGAAGGCGTCTGGAACTCCCGGAGCATCAGCTTCACGCCCGTCCGGACCGCGGCCACGGCCAGCTGGACGTCCCGGACATCCTGTTGGGTCAGGACCAGGCCATCGCCGAACGGGATCTTCCTGCCGGGGCCGGCGATCTTGCCGTCCGGGCCGAGCAGGCCCTGGGCGAGGGAGACGGCCAGGACGTCGATGAGGCCGGTCCCGCAGATGCCGGCCGGAGGCAGGCCATCGATCGTCCGGAGCTTGAATCCCCCATCCCTCCATTCCGCCTGGTGGACGGCTCCGGGAGCGGCCAGCATCCCGCAGCTGATGTTCATGCCCTCGAAGGCCGGGCCGGCGGCTGTCGAGGCGGCCGCGAGGTCCCGGCCCCTCTTCAGGACGATCTCGCCGTTGGTCCCCAGATCGATGAACAGCACCCGGCCCGATCTCGCGGAGACCTCCGAGGCGACGAGACCGGCGGTGATGTCGCCGCCGACGAAGCTGGCGATATTGGGGACGAGTTGGACCTTGGCGCGGGGATTGAGATTGAGGCCGACATCGGAGGCCGGGAAAGGGGGCAGGGAGGCGAAGGCCGCGTGGAATGGGGCCAGGGCC
>VGJC01000018.1 GCA_016867635.1 Candidatus Aminicenantota bacterium
ATGGGCTCATCCAAGAACATCTCGACGGGCGACACCCTGTGCCTCAAGAACCATCCGATCGTCCTCGAGTCCATCCGCTTCCCCGAGCCGGTCATCTCGGCGACCATCGAGCCCAAGACCAAGGCCGACCACGCCAAGCTGGCCACCACGCTGGATAAGCTGATCCGAGAGGACCCCACTCTGAAGGTCGCCCAGGACCCCATGACGGGCCAGACCCTCCTCAAGGGCATGGGCGAACTCCATCTCGAGGTCATCATGGACCGTCTGGAGAGGGAGTTCGGCGTGCGGGCCAACCTGGGCAAGCCCCAGGTGGCCTACAAGGAAACCATCCAGGCGCCCGCCGAGGGGGAAGGGAAGTACGAGCGGCAGGCCGGGGGCAAAGGGCTCTTCGGGCATTGCGTCATCGCGCTCGAGCCCGTGGCCCGGGGCCGGGGGTTCGAATTCGCCGACCGGACCCGGGGCGCCGTCATCCCCCGCGAATTCATCTCGGATGTCGAGAACGGCATCCGCGAGGCCATGGAGGCCGGTATTGTGGCCGGCTACCCGGTCACCGACCTGCGGGCGGCGCTCGTCGGCGGCTCCTACCAGGAGGTCGACTCGACCGCGGTCGCCTACAAGATCGCCGCTTCCCTGGCCTTCCGGGAGGCGGCCGCCAAGGCCGGCCCCGTTCTTCTGGAGCCGGTCATGAAGCTCGAGGTCGTCACTCCCGACGAATACCTCGGCGATCTCGTCGGCGATCTCAACGCCCGGCGCGGCAAGATCGAGGGCCTGGAGATGCGGAGCGGGTCCCGGGTCATCAAAGCCCTGGTGCCCCTCGCGGAGATGTTCGGGTACGCGACGGCCGTGCGGACGCAGAGCCAGGGCCGGGGCGTGTTCACCATGGAGTTTGCCCAGTACGACCGGGTGCCGGCCGCCGTTCAGGAGGTCATCGTCGCCAGGGTCGAAGGACGAATCCCCTTCCGGGGTCAATCATAAAAAGCGTGTATCAACAAATGTCTATGCCAAGCAGGAGGTGAGCGATGGCAAAGGAAAAATTCGCGAGGACGAAACCCCATGTCAACGTCGGGACGATCGGTCACATCGACCACGGCAAGACGACGCTGACGGCCGCCATGACCAAGGTTCTGGCGACCAAAGGTCTGGCCAAGGCCCAGAGCTACGACGACGTGGCCAAGGCCGACGCCAAGATGTTCCGCCGGGACGCGACGAAGATCCTGACGGTCGCCCTGAGCCATGTGGAATACGAGAGCGAGAAGCGGCATTACGCCCACATCGACTGCCCCGGCCACGCCGACTACATCAAGAACATGATCTCCGGCGCGGCCCAGATGGACGGCGCCGTGCTGGTGGTGTCCGCGGCCGACGGGCCGATGCCCCAGACGCGTGAGCACATCCTGCTCGCCCGCCAGGTCAACGTGCCGGCCATCGTCGTGTTCATGAACAAGTGCGATCTCGTGGACGACCCCGAGATCCTCGACCTCGTCGAGCTCGAGGTCCGGGAGCTGCTGACGAAGTACCAGTTCGAAGGCGACAAGATCCCCGTCGTGCGCGGCAGCGCCACCAAGGCCATGGAGGACCTCAACGGGCCCGGCGCCAAGCCGATCTGGGACCTCGTCCAGGCCTTGGACGACTTCATCCCCGAGCCCGTCCGCGAGATCGACAAGCCGTTCCAGATGGCCATCGAGGACGTGTTCTCGATCACCGGCCGGGGCACGGTCGTGACGGGCCGCGTCGAGCGCGGGATCGTCAAGGTCGGCGACGAGTGCGAGATCGTCGGCCTGCGCGAGACGCGCAAGACCGTCGTGACGGGCGTCGAGATGTTCCGCAAGCTCCTTGACCAGGCCCAGGCCGGCGACAACATCGGGGCCCTGCTCCGCGGCGTCGGCAAGGACGAGGTCGAGAGGGGACAGGTACTGGCCAAGCCCGGGTCCATCAAACCCCACCGGAAGTTCCGGGCCTCGATCTACGCCCTGACCAAGGAAGAGGGCGGCCGGCACACGCCGTTCTTCAAGGGCTATCGGCCGCAGTTCTACTTCCGGACGACCGACGTGACCGGCTCGGTGAAGATGCCCGAGAACGTCGAGATGGTCATGCCCGGGGACAACATCAACCTGGAGATCGAGCTCATCTGCGACGTGGCCATGGAGAAGACCCTCCGTTTCGCCATCCGCGAGGGCGGCCGGACGGTCGGCGCGGGCACGGTCACGGACATCATCGAATAGGCCGGCCCGAGGCCGGCGGACGGCCGGGGCCAGGGGCCCTTCGGCGGAATTCGGAGAACAGAGGAACGAACGATGGAAAAAATCAGAATCAGGCTGCAGTCCTTTGACCACCGCTTGCTCGATCAGTCCGTCAAGGATATCGTGGTGAAAGCGAAACGCACGGGCGCCAGCGTCGCGGGCCCCATCCCTCTGCCGACACGCATCCACAAGTTCTGCGTCCTCCGTTCTCCTCACGTGGACAAGAAGTCCAGGGAACATTTCGAGATGCGGATCCACAAGAGGCTCATCGACATCAGCGAGTACAACAACGAGACCATCGAGGAGCTGCAAAAGCTGGACCTGCCGGCCGGGATCGACGTCGAGATCCAGGCCTTCGGGACGGGAGAATGACCATGGTCGAAGGGTTGATCGGCAAGAAGATCGGGATGACCCAGCAGTTCGACGAGAACGGCAACGTCATCCCCGTCACCGTCATCAAGGCCGGGCCCTGCACGGTCGTCCAGAAGAAGGTCCGCGAGAAGGACGGGTACGTCTCGATCCAGCTCGGGTTCGTCGAGGAAAAGAGCGTCCGCAAGCCCACCAAGCCGCAGCTCGGGCACTTCAAGAAGTCGGGCGTTCCGGTCGTCAAGAAGCTCCGCGAGTTCGGATGCGCGGACCCGGCCGCCGTCAACGAGGGGGACCAGGTCCTGGTCGACATCTTCGAGGTCGGAGAGACCGTCCATGTCGTCGGGACGAGCAAGGGCAAGGGCTTCGCCGGCGTCGTCAAGAGGCACCACTTCCGCGGCGGCGGGGCCGCCCACGGCTCCATGTTCCACCGGGCGCCCGGTTCGATCGGCGCCTCGTCCTATCCGTCCCGGGTCGTCAAGGGCATGCGGATGGGCGGCCATATGGGAGACAGACGGGTGACGGTCAGGAACCTCAAGGTCGTCGAGACGGACAAGGACAACAACCTTCTTCTCGTCCGGGGGGCCGTCCCCGGGGCCAACGGGGGCTACCTTCTCATCAAAAAAGGGAAGTTCGGCCCGTCGGGCGGCAAGTGAGCGGAAAAGGGGACACCATGGCGAAACTGAAAGTCATCGATAAAAACGGGAAGCCGTCCGCCGAAGTGGACCTTCCGGAGTCCGTTTTCTCCTACCCGGAGAAGGGCCACCTCATCTACGAGGCCGTCATCAGCCAGTTGGCCAACCGGCGGCAGGGGACGGCGGCGACAAAGACCCGGACCGCGGTCAGCGGCGGCGGAAAGAAGCCCTGGCGGCAGAAGGGGACGGGCCGGGCCCGCGTCGGCAGCACGCGTTCCCCTCTCTGGCGAAAGGGCGGCACCGTCTTCGGGCCCCAGCCGCGGGACTATTCCACGTCGCTTCCCAAGAAGGCCCGGCGGAACGCCTTGCGTTCGGCCCTCGCCGGGAAGCTCGCGGACAAGCGCCTCCTGGTCCTCGACGGTTTCGAGATCAAGGAGCCCAAGACGCGGGAGGCCCTGGCCCTGCTCAAGGCCTTCAACCTGGATTCGGCCCTGCTCGTGGATGTGGCCGGGAACGCGAACCTGTTCCTGTCGGTGAGGAACCTGCCCGCGGTCAAGGCCGTCGACGTCAGGTCCCTCAACATCACCGACGTCCTGGCCCACAGGTGGCTGGTCTTCAGCCGGCAGGCCTTCGAAACGGCCATGGAGAGATTGAAGTGAGCAAAGATCCGCGAAAGATCATCATCCGGCCCGTGATCACGGAGAAGAGCACCCAGCTCAAGGAGGCCGACCGGGTCATCTGTTTCGAGGTCGCCCGGGACGCCAACAAGATCGAGATCAAGCAGGCCGTCGAGCGGCTGTTCAAGACCCGGGTCGAAGAGGTCCGGACCCAGATCAAGACGGGCAAGGTCCGCCGGGTGGGCCGGAACATGGGCAAGAGGAAGGACTGGAAAAAGGCCTATGTCAAGCTCCGGGAAGGCGAGAAAATGATCGAATACTTCGAGGCGGCGTAAGATGGGCATCAAAACATACAGGCCAATGACACCCGGCCTGCGCCACAGGACGGGCAACCGGTACGAGGAGCTGAGCGGGGACCGTCCCTACAAGCCCCTCCTCGTGTCCATCCCCAAGTCGGGCGGCCGCGACAGCCGCGGGCGCCTGTCCATGAGGAACCGGGGCGGGGGGCACAAGAAGCTCTACCGGGTCATCGATTTCAAGAGGGACAAGATCGGCATCCCGGGGGTCGTGGAAACGGTCGAGTACGATCCCAACCGGTCGTCGTTCATCTCCCTCGTCAAGTACCGGGACGGCGAGCGGCGCTACATCCTCTACCCGGTCGGGCTGCAGGTCGGCCAGGAGATCCTGTCGACCGACAAGCAGGCCGACATCCTGCCGGGCAACGCCATGCCCCTCCGGTTCATCCCCATGGGCACCGTCATCCACAACATCGAGCTTCGCAAGGACAAGGGCGGACAGGTCGCCAAGTCCGCCGGAGCGGGGGCCCAGATCCTGGCCAAGGAGGGCGATTACGCCCAGGTGCGGCTGCCGTCCTCCGAGATCCGCAAGGTCCACCTCGATTGCCGGGCGACCGTCGGCCAGATCGGCAACCTCGACCACGGCAACATCAAGATCGGCAAAGCGGGCCGGAACCGCTGGAAGGGCATCAGGCCCCACGTCCGCGGCACGGCCATGAACCCCATCGACCATCCGCACGGCGGCGGAGAAGGGCGCTCCAAGGGCGGCCGTCATCCGGTCAGCCCGACCGGCATCCCGACCAAGGGTTTCAAGACCCGCCGGAACAAGCGGACGCAGAGCTTCATCGTCAGGCGGAGGAGCAAGTAACCATGAGCAGAGCGGTAAGCAAAGGCCCGTTCATCGACGACCACCTTCTCGCGAAGGTCCAGGGCTCCGGCTCGGCCGCCGGGAAGCGGCAGGTCATCAAGACCTGGTCCCGGCGATCGACGATCATCCCCGAGATGGTCGGCATGACCATCGGGGTCCACAACGGCCGGAAGTTCATCCCGGTGTTCGTCACCGAGAACATGGTCGGCCATAAGCTGGGGGAATTCTCCCCGACCCGGACTTTCAGAGGGCACACTTCCAAAACCGCCAAGCAGCTCAAAGTAGGGAAGTAACATGAGCGAGTCCAATCACCTGTCCCACGCCGTTGTCCGCTTCGTGCGGATGAGCCCCCAGAAGGGCCGGCTGGTGGCCGACCTCATCCGGGACCGGTACGCCGGGGAGGCCCTGACCATCCTGCGGTTCAGCGAGAAGAAGAAGATCGCGGCCATCCTGGAGAAGGTCCTTCGCTCGGCCATCGCCAACGCCCAGCAGAAGTCCCCGGACGTCGACGTCGACGGCCTGTACGTCTCTCGGATCGAGGTCAACGGAGGCCCGGTGGCCAAGAGGATCCGGCCGGCGCCCATGGGACGGGCCTACCGCGTCGTCAAGCGGACCAGCCATGTCCATATCTACTTGAACGAAAAGGGGAAATGACGCATGGGACAGAAAACACACCCGTTCGGGTTCCGGCTCGGGTTCAACAAGCAGTGGACGTCCCGATGGTTCGCCAAAGGACCGGATTACGCCCGGCTCATCCATGAGGACCTGCGGATGAAAAGGGCCATCAAGGAGAAGTACTTCCACGCCGGCATCGCGGAAGTCGACGTCGAACGGATCGGGCCGAAGGTCCGGGTCATCATCCACACCGCCCGGCCCGGCATCATCATCGGCCGCGGCGGCAAGGAGATCGAGAGCCTCAAGGGCCTGCTCGAGAAGATCGCCAAGCGGGACGTCTACGTCGACATCCGCGAGGTCGACAAGCCCGAGCTCACGGCCATCCTCATCGGCGAGAGCATCGCCGTCCAGCTCGAGAAGCGCATCGCTTATCGCCGGGCCATGCGGCGGGCCGTGGACATGGCCCTCAAGATGGGGGCCAAGGGCATCAAGGTCATGTGCGCCGGCCGGCTCGGCGGCGTCGAGATCGCCCGGTCCGAGTGGTACCTGAAGGGGCAGCTTCCCCTTCAGACCCTGAGGGCCGACATCGACTTCGCGCACACCGAGGCGTTCACGACTTACGGGCAGATCGGCATCAAGGTCTGGGTCTACCGGGGCGACGTCGAGAAGACGAAGATGACCTCCCAGATGGCGGAGGTCGAGGAGATCTAGCCATGTTGATGCCCAAGAAAGTCAAATTCCGCAAGCAGCAGCGCGGCCGGATGCGGGGCAAGGCCCAGAGAGGCGGCACCCTGTCGTTCGGGGAGTTCGGCCTCCAGGCCCTCGAGCCGGGCTGGCTGACCTCCCGGCAGATCGAGGCCGGCCGCATCACCATCACCCGGCACATGAAGCGCAAGGGCAAGCTCTGGATCCGGACCTTTCCCTGGAAATCGGTCACCAAGAAGCCGACCGAGGTCCGGATGGGAAAAGGCAAGGGCGACCCCGAATTCTGGGTCGATGTCATCCGGCCCGGCAAGATCATCTTCGAGATCGAAGGGATCGACGAGGAGATGGCCCGCGAGGCCATGCGCCTGGCCGCCCACAAGCTGCCGGTCAAGACCCGTTTCATCTCCCGGGGAGCGAGGGAACTGAGATGAAGATCCGAGAACTGAGGGAAATGTCGGCCGAGGAGCTGCGGACCAAGCACGCGGAGCTCGATGAACAGCTGTTCAAGCTCCGCTTCCAGAAGTCGCTGGGGCAGCTGGACAGCCCGATGAAGATCAAGAACATCAAGAAGGACATCGCCCGCATCAAGACGCTTCTGAGCGGCATCCAGAAGGCGACGGAGTAGAGAATGGACACCATCGGACAAAAACGGAAGACGACCAAGGTCGGGACCGTCATCGCCCGGAAGATGAGCAAGACGGTCACGGTCCAGGTGGTCCGGCAGATCCGGCACCCCCTCTACAAGAAGATCGTCCGGAGGAAACAGACCTTCCTCGTCCACGACGGGACCGAGAAGTGCAAGATCGGCGACGTGGTCCGGATCATCGAGACGCGGCCCATCAGCAAGCTGAAGCGTTGGCGCGTCCTCGAGATCGTCGGGATGAAGCCGGCCCTGACGGCCTCCGAGCTCGCCGAGGTCATCGGGATAGCCGAGGCCCCGGAGGCCGTCGAGACCGCCGAAAGCGCAGAGGCCGTCGAGACCCCCGAGGGAGAACCCCGATGATCCAGATGCGCACGATGCTCAAGGTGGCCGATAACTCCGGCGCCCGGAAGATCCAGGCCATCACGCCGATCGGCGGCGGGGTCGGCCGGGTGGCCCGGATCGGGGACGTCATCTCCGCGTCGGTCAAGGAGGCGGAGCCGGAAAGCAAGATCGCCAAGGGCAAGGTCGTCCGGGCGGTCGTCGTCCGGACCCGCAAGGAGCTGCGCCGCAAGGACGGCTCCTACATCCGCTTCGAGGACAACGCCGCCGTCATCATCGACAAGGCCGGAGAGCCCCTGGGGACGCGCGTCTTCGGCCCGGTGGGCCGGGAGCTCCGCGACAGGAAGTTCACGAAGATCGTGTCCCTGGCCCCGGAGGTCCTGTGATGAACAAGATCCAGCTCAAGAAGAACGACCTCGTCGTCGTCATCCGCGGGAAAGACAAGGGCAAGACCGGCAAGGTCCTGAAGCTGTTCCCCGAGACCAACCGGGTCATCGTCGAGAGGATCAACTTCAGCAAGCATTTCGTCCGGGCCGACCGCAGCAAGAACGTCCAGGGCGGAGTGATGGAGAAGGAGACCCCCATCCACGCCTCCAACGTCATGCTGTACTGTTCGGACTGCGGGCAGGGCGTGCGGGTCCGCAACCGCCGGCTCGAGGACGGCAGCCGCATCCGGCTCTGCCACAAGTGCGAAGCGCAGATCGAAAAGCAGAAGTGAGGGCCAGACCATGAGCCGCTTATACGAGAAATACCGGACGGAGGTCGTCCCCGAGCTCCGTGAGGCGCTGGGCATCGCCAACGTCATGGCCGTCCCCCGCCTGGAAAAGATCATCGTCAACGTAGGCGCCGGCGACGCCATCCAGAACAGCAAGCTGCTGGACACGGCCAAGGCCGAGCTCGGGCTGATCACCGGGCAGCTGCCGGCCATCAGCCGGGCCAAGAAATCCATCTCGTCCTTCAAGCTGAGGAAGGGTCAGCCCATCGCCTGTTTCGTGACCCTTCGGGGCCGCCGCATGTACGAGTTCTTCGACCGGCTCGTCAACATCGTCCTGCCCCGCGTGCGGGATTTCCGGGGCGTCCCGCCGACGTCCTTCGACGGCCGGGGCAATTACACCCTCGGCATGCGCGACCAGCTCGTTTTCCCCGAGATCGACTACACCAAAGTGGAGCGGCCCCGGGGCATGAACATCACCATCGTGACGACGGCCCGGACCGACGAGGAGTCTCGCGCCCTGCTCAAGAGGCTGGGCATGCCGTTCCGGGAATCCTTGGAAGCGAGGTAGAACGTGGCGACAACCGCACGCATGGCCAAAATGGTCAGAAAACCGAAATACGAGATCCGCGTCCGGCGGCGCTGCCGCCTCTGCGGCCGCTCCCGGGGCTATTACCGGAAGTTCGACCTCTGCCGGTTGTGCTTCCGCCTGCTGGCCCTCAAGGGGGAGATCCCGGGCGTCACGAAATCGTCGTGGTGACATTGAGGAAAGGATAAAGCCATGGACCCCATCGCCGACCTGCTGACGCGGATCCGCAACGCCGCGAAGTCCAAGAAGAGGGAAGTCAATATCCCTTCCTCCCGGACGAAGATCGAGATCGTCAAGATCCTCAAGGAGGAGGGCTACATCAGGAACTTCAAGGTCCTCGAGGACGGCAAGCAAGGCCTCATCAACGTGACCCTGAAGTACACGGAGGACAACGCCAGCGTCATCGGCGGTCTCCGGCGGGTCAGCAAACCGGGCTGCCGGATCTTCTGCACCAGGGACACCGTCCCCCAGGTCCTCGACGGCCTGGGGCTGGTCATCGTCTCGACGTCGAAAGGTGTCATGACGGGGAAGAAGTGCGAGGAGCTGGGCGCCGGCGGGGAAGTCCTCTGCAGCGTCTGGTAGGCACGAAAAGAGGTCATCATGTCTAGAGTCGGAAAAAAGCCCATCCCGATCCCGGCGGGTGTCACGGTCACCGTCCACCCCGACCGGATCGAGGTCGAAGGGAAAAAGGGCAAGCTGACGTCGCCCCTCTACGCGGGCATCCGGGCCGCCCTCGACGGCGGCAGCCTGGTCCTGACCCGGGACGACGAGACCAAGACGGTCCGCACCTTCCACGGCCTGTGCCGGTCCCTCGCCCAGAACGCCGTCGTGGGCGTCACCCAGGGCTTCGTGAAGAAGCTGGAGATCGTCGGCGTCGGCTACAAGGCGAAGGTCGACAAGGGCAAGCTCGAGATCAGCCTGGGGTATTCCCGGCCGATCCTCTACACGATCCCCGAGGGGGTCGTGATCACCGCCGAGAAGCCCACCCTCCTGACGGTCCAGGGCATCGACCTGCAGAAGGTCGGCCAGGCGGCGGACGACATCAAGAGGCTCCGCCTTCCGGACCCCTACAAGCAGAAGGGCGTCCGGTACGTCGGCGAGAGGCTCATCAAGAAAGAACGAAAGGCGGGGGTGAGCGGTGCTTAAAGACAAGACGATCGCCAAGAAGGTCAGGGACACCCGTCTCCGGAAGCGGATCCGGGAGAAGGTCCGGGGAACGCCCGAGCGGCCCCGGCTCCACGTGTTCAAGAGCAACACCTACGTCTACACCCAGGTCGTCAACGACCAGGCCGGAGCGGTCCTGTTGACGGCCTCGACCCTCGAGAAGGAGTTCCGGGAGTCGTCCAAGAACAGCAAGAACAAGGAAGCCTGCGAACGGCTCGGCGCGCTGCTGGCCAAGCGGCTGAAGGCCGCCAAGATCGAGAGCGTCGTGTTCGACAGGGGGACCTACCCCTATCACGGACGCGTCAAGGCCCTGGCGGAAGCCATCCGGAAGGAAGGGATCCGGTTCTGAGGCCGGGCCCGGGCGAGAGGAGACGAGAGCGTGGAAGATCGAAGATTCAGAAGGGTCGGAGTGGTCGACGACGAGGGTATGGAGCTCAAGGACCAGGTCATCTCCATCCGCCGGGTCACCAAGGTCGTCAAGGGCGGCAAGAACCTCAGCTTTTCGGCGCTGGTCGCCGTCGGCGACGAGAGGGGCCGGGTCGGCATCGGCAAGGGCAAGGCCCGGGAGGTCCCTCAGGCCATCTCCAAGGGCATCGAAGCGGCCAAGAAGGGCATGTACCGCGTCCCCCTGGCCGACACGACCATCCCCCATCTCGTCAAGGGCGTGGACGGGGCCGGCCTGGTCGTCCTCCGTCCGGCCTCGAAAGGGACGGGGGTCATCGCCGGCGGCGCCGTCCGGGTCATCATGCAGCTGGCCGGGATCCGGGACATCCTGACCAAGTCCATCCGGAGCACCAATCCCATCAGTGTCGCCAACGCGACCATGGACGCCCTGCGCCGCCTCCGGAACCCCGACGACATGGCCAGGCTCCGCGGAAAGGCGAAAGGTGCGCTATGACGGATAAAGAGACCAAGCCGAATAAAAGCCCCAAGAAGAGCGCTGCGGCCGCCGGTCCGGACCGCTTCCTGAAGATCACCCTGGTTCGCAGCCTCATCGGGTACGCCAAAGACCAGAGGGAGACGGCCAAGGGGCTCGGATTGAGGAAGCTCCAGTCGAGCGTCGTCCGGCGGGAGTCCCCGGAGGTCCTCGGGATGGTCCGCAAGATCTCCCACGTCCTGAAAGTGGAGGCTGTGGAAAAGCCATGAATCTCAGCAACCTGAAACCGGCCCCGGGATCGAAGCGAGACAGGAAGAGAGTGGGGCGCGGCCCCGGCTCCGGCCACGGCAAGACGTCGGGCCGTGGTCACAAGGGCCAGCTCTCCGGAAGCGGCTTTTCCCGCAAGCGGGGGTTCGAGGGCGGTCAGATGCCCCTCGTCCGCCGCATCCCGAAGCGGGGCTTCACGAACATCTTCCGCGTCGAATACACGGTCGTCAATCTGGACATGCTGGCCAAGATCGCCAAGAGCGAGATCCAGCTCAAGGACATGGTCGAGTCCGGTCTGATCAAGAAAGAGTCGGAGCGCGTCAAGGTCCTGGGACGGGGCGAGATGGCCGCGGCCAAGACCATCCACGCCCACCAGTTCTCCGCGTCCGCGACCAAGAAGATCGAGGACAAAGGCGGGCGGGCCGTGACCATCGGGAAAGACTAATGTTGGACAGTATCAGAAACATCTTCAGCATCCCCGAGCTGCGCAAGAGGGTCATTTTCACCCTCCTCCTGCTCGCGGTCTACCGGATCGGCGGGCAGATCCCCAACCCGGGCCTGTCGGCGGCCGCCCTGGAAGAGTTCTGGCAATCCCAGAAGGGCTCGCTGCTGGGATTCATCGACCTGTTCTCGGGGCAGAACATGTCCCGCATGACCATCTTCGCCCTGGGCATCATGCCCTACATCAGCGCCTCGATCATCCTCCAGCTGCTGACGGTCGTCTGGCCCTACCTCGAGCGCCTGTCCAAGGAAGGGGAGCTCGGCCGCAAGAAGATCACCCAGTACACGCGCTACGGAACGATCATCATCTGTCTCATCCAGGCCTTCGGCATCGCCATCTTCCTCGAGAGCATCCGGACGCCGGCCGGGGCCCTGGTCGTCCCCAACCCCGGGCTGGGCTTCAAGCTCCTGACCGTCCTGACCCTGACGACGGGGACCATCTTCGTCATGTGGCTCGGCGAGCAGATCTCGGAGCGGGGCATCGGCAACGGCATCTCGCTGATCATCTTCGCCGGCATCGTCGTCAGCTTCCCGAGCGGGCTCATCAGCCTGCTCTCGGGCCTGCGGACGGGGACCATGGACCCGCTGACGCTGATCCTCCTGGGGGTCCTGATGCTGGGGGTCGTGGCCTTCATCGTCTTCGTCGAGCGCGGCCAGAGGCGGATCCCGGTCTCCTACGCCAAGAGGGTCGTCGGCCGCAAGGTCTACGGGGGCCAGAGCACGCACCTTCCGCTGCGGGTCAACACGGGAGGGGTCATCCCCATCATCTTCGCCTCGTCCGTCATCACCATCCCGTCGACCATGGCCGGCCTGATCAAGGTCCCGGCCGTGCAGAACATCGCCGCCCAGTTCGGTTGGGGCATGCCCCTCTACAACCTCTTCTACGTCGCGGCCATCATCTTCTTCACCTATTTCTACATCTCGATCATCTTCAACCCGGTCGACGTGGCCGACAACCTCCGCAAGTACGGCGGCTTCATCCCGGGCATCCGTCCGGGCAAGAACACCTCGGACTACATCGACGAGGTCCTCAGCCGGATCACGCTGGTCGGCGCCGTCTACCTGGCCGCCGTGGCCATCCTGCCGGAGTTCCTGATCACCGGGTTCAAGGTCCAGGCCCTGCCCTGGGTGGGAACCTTCCTCGAGGCCAACCTGCCGAAGTTCCTGACCCAAGGGCTGGGCATCGACTTCATGTTCGGCGGGACGTCCATCCTGATCGTCGTCGGCGTGGCCATGGACACCATGCAGCAGATCGAGGCCCAGCTCGTCATGCGCCACTACGACGGCTTCATGCGCCGGAGCCGGATCAAGGGGAGAAGGGGATGAGGGTCATCCTCCTGGGCGCGCCCGGAAGCGGGAAGGGGTCTGTCGGCGAACGCCTCCGCGAAGCCACCGGGTTCCCTTGGATCTCGACGGGAGACCTGCTTCGCGAGGCGGTCCGGGACCGAACCCCCCTCGGATTGAGGGCCGAATCCCAGCTCGGCAAGGGCGGCCTCGTCGACGACGAGACGGTCCTCGGGCTTCTCCGGGAGCGCTTGTCCCGCCCCGACTGCCGGGACGGCTACATCCTCGACGGCTACCCCAGGAATCTCGAGCAGGCCGCGACCCTCGAAAAGCTCGACGGGGACAGGCCCGAGATCGTTTTCGATATCGACGCCCGGGAAGATGTCGTGGTCCGGAGGCTGTCCAGCCGGCGGATCTGCCCCTCCTGCGAGGCCATCTACAACACGATCAGCAAGCGCCCCAAGAAGGAGGGCGTCTGCGACGTCTGCGGAGCGGCCCTCGTCCAGAGGACCGACGACCGGGCCGAGATCATCCCGGAGAGGATGAGGACCTACCGGGCCAAGACAGAGCCCCTCGTCTCCCATTACGCCGCCCGCGGGACCCTCCACAGGATCGACGCCAACGGGACGATCGAAGAGACCGTCCGGCCCATCCAGGCCGTCCTGGACGGCCTCCTGACCAAAGGTTCGAGGGGCGGACGATGATCATTTACAAGTCCGATCAGGAGCTCGAAGCCATGCGGCAGAGCGGCCGGATCGTGGCCCGCATCCTGTCCGAGCTCGAGCCGCTCGTCCGTCCGGGCATCCGGACCCGGGACCTCGACCTGTACGCCGAGAAGCGGGCCCGGGAGCTGAGGGCCGTTCCGGCCTTCAAGGGCTACCGGGGTTATCCCGCTTCGGTCTGCGTCTCCGTCAACGAGGAGATCATTCACGGCATCCCGTCGGGACGCATCCTTCAGGAGGGCGACGTCGTCAGCCTCGATTTCGGGGTCCTCTACGAAGGGTTCTTCAGCGATTCCGCGCTGACGGTCCCCGTGGGCCGGGTGAGCGCCGAGGCCCGGAAGCTCGTCGGGGCCGCCGAGAGGGCTTTCGCCAGGGGGCTCGAGCAGATGCGGGAGGGCAACCGCCTTTCGGACATCTCGGCCGCCATCCAGCGGTCGGTCGAAGAAGAGGGCTTCTCCGTGATCCGTCAGTTCGTCGGGCACGGCATCGGTCGGGCCCTCCACGAGGAGCCCCAGGTCCCCAATTTCGGGACCCCGGGCAAGGGGCCCCGCATCCGTGCGGGCATGGTCTTGGCCATCGAGCCGATGATCGCCCTGGGCGGCTGGGAGGTCGATGTCCTGGAGGACGGCTGGACGGCCGTCACCCGGGACCGGAGCCTGGCCGCGCACTTCGAGCACACCGTGGCCATGACCCCGAACGGCCCGGAGATCATGAGCGCGAGGGCCCGGGATGAGGCACAGCCGCGGCCCGACGTCCTCAAGGAGAGCCCCCATGCCTAAGCAGGACATGTTCGAAGCCGAGGGCGTGGTGCTGGAGACGCTTCCCAACGCCATGTTCCGGGTCGAGCTCGGCAACAAGCACGTCATCCTGGCCCACATTTCGGGAAAGATGCGCAAGCACTTCATCCGCATCCTTCCCGGGGACCGGGTCCTCCTGGAACTCTCCCCCTACGATCTGACGAAGGGGCGCATCACCTATCGATACAAGTAAAAGGACGGGACGATGAAAGTCAAAGCTTCCGTGAAAAAGATCTGCCGGAACTGCAAGATCGTCCGGCGCAAGGGCCTGGTGCGAGTGATCTGCTCCAATCCGAGGCACAAGCAAAAACAAGGTTAAACGAGGTCAACATGGCACGCATCGCGGGTATCACGCTCCCTCCGGAGAAAAGGATCGAGGTCGGTCTGACCTACATCTACGGGATCGGACGGTCCAAGTCCCTGAAGATCCTCGAAGAGGCCAAGATCGACAAGAACAAGAAGGTCAAGGCCCTGTCCGAGGACGAGGTCAACAAGATCCGCCAGATCATCGAGAAACGGGAGAAGATCGAGGGCGACCTCCGCAAGGAAGTCACCATGAACATCAAGCGGCTGGTCGACATCAGCTGCTACCGCGGCATCCGGCACAAGAGGAAGCTCCCGGTCCGGGGCCAGCGGACGAAGACCAACGCCCGGACCCGCAAGGGCGTCCGCGGCCAGAGGATCAAGAAGATCAAGGACAAGAAAGCCTAAGGAGGGCCGGCGCACATGCCTAAAGCCAGCGCGAAGAAGAAGAAAGTCCGGAAGGAAGTCGGATTCGGAGTGGCCCACATCCAGTCCACCTTCAACAATACGATCATCACCATCACCGACAGGACGGGGGCCGCCGTCGTCTGGGCGAGTGCCGGGACTTCGGGCTTCAAGGGGGCCCGCAAGGGCACGCCCTTCGCAGCCCAGCTCGCGGCCAAGGACGCGGCGACCAAGGCCAAGGACTTCGGCGTCCGCGGCGTCGACGTCCTCCTCACGGGCCCGGGGGCGGGGCGGGAGTCGTCCATCAGAGCCCTCCAGGCCGCCGGCCTGGAGATCAAGTCCATCCGGGACGTCACGCCCATCCCGCATAACGGGTGCCGGGTCCGCCGGAAGCGGCGGGTCTAGGGCCGGAAGGAGAACAACATGGCGAAAAACCAAGGACCCGATTGCCGGCTCTGCCGGGTCGAGAAGAACAAGCTCTATTTCAAGGGCAGCAAGTGCCTGACCGACAAATGCCCCCTGGAGCGGAGGGCCTATCCTCCCGGGCAGCACGGTCGTTCGAGGAAGCGCATCCTCGGGTACGCCATCCAGCTCCGCGAGAAACAGAAGCTCAAACGGTATTACGGGATGTCGGAGGAGCAGTTCCGGTTCTTCTTCGAGCGCGCCGAGAGGCAGAAAGGGGTCACCGGCGAGAACCTCCTGTCCATGCTCGAGCGGAGACTGGACAACGTGGTTTTCCTGATGGGGCTGTCCCTGTCCCGGGGCCACGCCCGCCAGCTCATCGCCCACGGGCATTTCCGGATCAATTCCCGCAAGGTCGACATCCCGTCCGCCCTGGTCAAATCCGGCGACATCGTCAGCTTCCGGCCGCGGTCGGCCAAGAGCGAGGACATCCAGGCCGTTGTCGCCTCGAACAAAGGGAAGTCCGTCCCCGGCTGGCTGGCCGTGGACTGGGAGAAACTGACGGGGAGGGTCACCGCTCTTCCCACGCGCCAGGACGTCACGCTTCCCGTGGAAGAGCACCTGGTCGTCGAGCTGTACTCCAAGTAGCGCCCGCGCGGGCCGCACGGAGGACATCTCCAGAAGGAGGTCACATGACAGAATCGAATTTTCAAAGGCCGAAGTACCTGGAGTGCGACTACGAGACCCTGACCGAAAAGTTCGGACGGTTCCAGGCCCAGCCCTTCGAGCGGGGGTACGGCGTCACGGTCGGCAACGCCCTGCGGCGGATCCTGCTGTCGTCGATCACCGGGGCCGCCATCACGGGCGTCCGCATCCACGGCGTGCTCCATGAGTTCTCGACGCTCCCGGGGGTCGAAGAGGACGTCACGGACATCCTCCTCAACCTCAAGAGCATCCCTCTGAAGCTCAAGAGCGGCGAGGCCCGGCGCATGACGCTCAAGAAGGCCGGCCCGGCCGAGGCCAAGGCCTCCGACATCGCCGCCGACTCCGACATCGAGATCCTCAACAAGGACATCCACATCTCCTCCCTCGACACCGACGGGTCGCTCGAGATCGAGATGATCGTCCAGAACGGCCGGGGCTACATCCCGGCCGAACAGAATTTCGACCCGGAGCTGAGCCTCGACTTCATCCCGCTCGACTCGTCCCATTCCCCCGTCCTCAAGGTCAATTACAAGGTCGAGCCCGCGCGGGTCGGCAAGCGGATCGATTACGAGGGGCTGACCCTCGAGGTCTGGACGACCGGGGCCATCCGGCCCGTGGACGCCCTCTCTCAGGCCGCCAAGATCATGCGGGACCACCTGGGGATCTTCCTGAACGTGGTCGACGAGCCGCTCGAGAAGGACCAGGCCCCGTCCAAGAAGGATATCCCGTTCATGCTCCAGGCCGACGTCCTGGCCCGGACGATCGACCATCTCGAGCTGTCGGTCCGGTCCAACAACTGCCTCCGGTCGGCCGGCATCGAGAGGATCCACGAGCTCGTCCAGAAGACCGAAGAGGAGCTCCTCAAGACCAAGAACTTCGGCCGCAAGTCCCTCGCGGAGATCAAAGAGACCCTGACCAACATGAACCTGGGGCTCAACCTGGAGCTCCATCCCCGGCTCCTCGAGCGCGTCAAGGCCGAGATCAAGGAAGGCGTCAAAGAGAAGGAGCCCGAGGAATGAGACATAAAGTCACGAGAGGGAATCTCAGCCGGAACACGGCCCACCGCGTGGCCCTGCTCCGCAACCTCGTCACGTCGTTCCTCGAGCGGGAGCGGATGAGGACGACCCTGGTCAAGGCCCGGACGGCCCGGCCGATCGCCGAGAAGATGATCACCCTGGCCAAGCGGGGCACCCTCCATGCCCGCCGGCAGGCCCTGGCCTACATGACCAAGGAATCGGCGGTCAAGAAGCTCTTCGACGAGATCGGCCCCCGCTTTTCGGAGCGCCCGGGCGGCTACACCCGGATCGTCAAGCTCGCTCCGCGGGCCGGCGACGGGGCCCAGATGGCCATGCTCGAGCTCATCGGGTCCGAGTACATCAAGAAGGTCAAGAAGAAAGCCAAGGACGCCAAGAAGCCCGCCGCCAAGTAGGCCAGCCGGGAAGTCCTCTGCTCGTCTCGGCGATAGATATCGCCGCCTCGCGAAGGACTCTCCGTGGTCGGAATAGCCGGGCTTGGGGACATGTACCTCCGGTACGTGTCCCCTTTTTTAGTTGGCGCGGCGGGCGCCCTGGTAGATCTTCCGCCAGTAGGGATCTTTGAGCCGGTCGATACGGACGACCGGTTTCTGGTAGGTCGTCGCGTTGATGAATTCGTCAGGGCCGATCATCAGCCCGACGTGGCCGATCCGGTCCTTGGCCCGGCCGAAGAAAACGAGGTCCCCCGCCCGTTCCTCTCCCGGGGCGACCTCGACGAGGCCGCTGCCCTCGAACTGGATGTCCGCGTCGCGCAGAATGGGGATGCCGCACATTCCGTAGACGAGCTGGACGAAACCCGAACAGTCGAGCCCGAGGGGAGAGGTCCCGCCCCAGAGGTAGGGCAGGCCCAGAAAGCGCTTCGACAGGGCGACCATGTCCTCGACGGAGGCCCGGGGCCATTTCCAGGGCGCCTCGCGGATGTCGCCGTCCCCGCGCTGGACCCAAGCCGGTGTCCCGCAGGGCAGCCGGACCTCGAGCCAGCGCTCGTCCTTTTCGGCGGTCAGCTCGAGGACCGCGCCGATGGGGGCGACCTTGACCGGCTTGCGCTTGGTGACGTCCGGCTCCCGATAGGTATTGGACAGGAGGGCCGAGACGACGAAGACCTTCTCGGAGGAGCCGTAGGGCTTATCGCCCGGCTTCAAGAACGCCAGGGCCGAGGCGATGATCCAGCCCTGGTATGTGTCGGGGGTCTCCACCTGGTACCAGACTTCGCCGTCGGAGTTCCGCTCCTCCTTCAGGATCTTGACGTTCGTTCCCAGAATGGCCTGACTGACGACGTCGGACGAGGCGTCCGGGCGGCTGTGCATATTCTCGACCGAATTCGTGACGGCGGCCGAGGAGGGGCCGGGCGGCGCCGGAGCGGCGCAGGCGAGGACGGGGACGACAAGGGACAGGAGAATCGCGGTCCGTATCTTCCTCATGGGAGAACCTCCTTCCGGAGCCCCATCATACCGGGGAACCCGGGCGGAGACAATCCCTTTCGCCTCACCGGCCCGACAAGGGGCGGCCGCACCGGGGGTGCCGCGCCCCGGGCCCCGATCATCGACTTCACTGTCCGCTGGATTTCCCCGGGCCGGATTTTGGGGTTATAATCCCCGGGAGAGGTGTGACCATGAAGCGCAAAGAGTTCCTGGGGCTGGCCGCCGGAGCGGCCGCGTGTTCTCTCCTCCACCCGGGCTGCAAGCCCCGGAGCGCCCGGCCCGGCGGCCCGGGAGAGACCCGTGTCACGGTCGGGCTCTTCGAGCTTCGGCTCCGCCACGCCTGGGGATTGTCCCGCGGCACATGGACGACCCGGCGCAACTGCTTCGTTCGCATCGAGCGGGACGGGGTGGTCGGAATGGGAGAGGCGGCCCCCATCGCCCGCTACGGCGAGACCGCCGAGAGCGCGGCGGCCTTCATCGAAAAAGCCAGCCCGGTGCTCCAGAAGGACCTCTTCGAATACCTCGACCGCTGGAACGAAATAGAGGCCCTGGGCCCCGGAGAGCACGCGGCCAAGTCCGCTCTGGACATGGCCCTGCTCGATTGGGTCGGAAAGCGCCACGGACTGCCGCTCTGGAAGATGTTCGGCCTGGCCGCCGGCAAGGCCCTGACGACCTCTTTCTCCATCGGCATCGACGAGGTCCCCGTCATGCAGGACAAGGTCCGGGAGGCCGCGGATTTCGGCGTCTACAAGATCAAGGTCGGGACCAAGGACGACCGGAAGATCCTGGAAGGGATCCGGGCCGTCACCGACAAGCCCCTGCTGACCGACGCCAACGAAGGCTGGGCGTCCCGTGAGGAGGCCCTGGAGATGATCGATTGGATGGCGGACCTGGGCGTCGTTCTCGTCGAGCAGCCTTTGCCCTCGACGCGGCTCGAGGACCTCGGCTGGATCAAGGAGCGGTCGAGGATCCCGATCTTCGCCGACGAGAGCCTGATCGAGGCCTCCGACATCCCCCGCATCGCCCCGTACTTCCACGGCATCAATATCAAGCTCATGAAATGCGGAGGGGTCCAGGAGGCCGTCCGGATGGCCGGCATGGGCCGGGCCCTCGGCCTGAAGCTCATGATCGGCTGCATGATCGAGAGCTCCCTGGGGATCTCGGCCGCTGCGGCCCTCTCGCCCCTGTTCGAAATCGCCGACCTCGACGGCCATCTCCTGGTCTCCAACGACCCGTTCCGGGGCGTCCGGACGGTCAAGGACCAGCTGGTCTTGAGCGACGAGCCGGGCCTCGGCGTCGAGGGCGGCGTCTGGCAATAGCGGACTATTTTGAGACTCGTCCCTCGTCGACGAATAACGGTGACAAGCCATCGCGGATGTCAAACGGGGGAGAGGGCGGCGGGGCGGGCTACTGGGAGCGCCCGGCTTGGATCGTGAGCCTCTGGCCGACGGCGACGACGTCCGAAGCCAGACCGTTGTCGGCTTTGATCCGGTCCACGGTCGTGCCGTAGGTCTGGGCGATGCGGAACAGGGTGTCGCCGGCCTTGACGACGTAGGTGACGGTCTCGCCGGGCGCCGCCTTGGGGGCCGGGGGGGCGGCCGCCGCGGAGGCCGTTTCGCCTCTGGTGGGGATGCGCAGGACCTGACCGACCCGGATGATGGTCCGGCTCCGGAGGTTGTTGAGCCGGACAATGGCGTCGACCGACGTCCGGTACCTCCGGGCGATGGCCCCCAGCGTGTCTCCGCCCCGGACGACATACCTTTCGGCGATGACATCGGGCGGGACGTACTGGGGCAGGGAGGCGACGCAGGCCAGGCACCTCTCGCCGTAGCCCTCGGGAACGCGGAGGTCGTAGGCGTAATCCGGCGTCGAATCGTGACGGAGCTCCGGATTGAGGGCGGTCAGGCGGGCGCTCTCCAAGCCGAGGGATTGGGCCAGGGCGGACAGCTTGACCGGCGTCGCGATCATGACCGTCTCGAACTTCAGAGCGGGCTCCGGGGCGGGGAGCTCGAAGCCGTATTTCGCCGGGTCGCCGACGATGAGGAGCGTGGCGATGAACCGCGGCACGTGGCGGGCCGTCTCGTAAGGGAGATTGTTGAACAGGTCCCAGAAGCTGTCGAAGTAGTTGATCCGCTGGGCCCGGATGACCCTCTGGACCGCCATCTCGCCGCAGTTGTAGGCGGCGATGGCCGTCGTCCAGTCGCCGAACATGCCGTGGAGCTCGACCATGTACCGGATGGCCGCCCGGGTCGACTTGAGGGGGTCCATGCGCTCGTCGACGTACTTGTCCTGCTTGAGGCCGTAGCGGTAGCCCGTCGAGCGGATGAACTGCCACATCCCGAGGGCCCGGGCCCGCGACAGGGCCCGGGGCTTGAAGGCGCTCTCGATGAGCGGGACCCAGGCCAACTGTTCGGGCAGGCGCTCCTTTCGGAGCTCCTCGAGGATCATGCCCATGTAGAGGCCCGAGCGCTTGTAGGACTCTTCGAAGGACTTACGCTCCCTCGTCTGGAACGACTGGACCTCCTTCATGACCCATTGGTTCTCGACGAGCGGGATGGAGCCGTTGACGTGAGAGGCCACGGTCGTCCGGGAGGCGTAGATCTTCTGGATGCGCTGGGCGACGAGGATGCGGAGGTCGTTCTTCTCCTGGAGGAGGGGAGAGTCGGGCGCCAAGTTGAGCCTCAGGAGCAGGCCGTAGGCGTCGTCGAGCCTGGCCAAGGCGGCGTCCATGTCGTCCCTCTCCAGGGCCGCCAGCGATTCCTCGTAGGACCGGAAAGCCGCCTCCAGAAGGGCGGCCGCGTCCTTTTCGTTCTCCAGGCCCGCTTCCCGCTGAGAGGGGGCGTCGCTTTCGGGTTCCTCGCCTTCCAGGGCGGGAAGGGCGGCCGCGTCCGCTCCTTGGGGCTGTTCGGGGACGACGGGTTCGACGGCCACGGGCTTGGGAGCGGCTTCGGGAGCCGTCTTGACGGCCGGTTTCGGTCCGGAACAGGCGCCCAGGAGCAGGGCAATAGCGACCAGGGCGATGGGGAATACGCAACGATGTTTAAAATTCATTTCGGGAGTTCTTTTATACCACAGGAGGCAGGGGCCGTCAAATCGCGCCGCCGCGGAGCATCAGCAAATGGCCCGGCGATGCCAGTCCCAGGCGGTTCCGATGATCGTCTCGAGCGACGACAGCCGGGGCTCCCACCCCAGGCCCTTTTCGGCCTTTTCCTTGGACGCCAGGAGCACGGCCACGTCGCCCTGGCGCCTCGGGCCGACGGTGTAAGGGATGCTCTGTCCGGTGACCTTCGCGGCCGTCCTGACCACCTCCAGAACGGAGCGCCCCTCCTCAGTGCCGAGATTGAAGACATCGCTCGAAGCTCCCGTGAGGAGGGCCTTCAGGGCCAGGACGTGGGCCGCGGCCAGATCGGTCACATGGATGTAATCGCGGACGGCCGTCCCGTCGGGGGTCGCGAAATCCCCTCCGAAGATCTCCAGGCGGGGCCTCTTGCCGAGGGCGCTGAGGAGGACGTTGGGAACGAGGTGGGTCTCCGGGTCGTGGCATTCCCCGGTCCGGCCTTCGGGGTCGGCCCCGGCGGCGTTGAAGTAGCGAAGGGAGATCGACCGCAGGCCGTGGGCCCGGCCGTAATCCTCGAGGACGGTCTCGATCATCTGTTTTGTCCGGCCGTAGGGGTTGACCGGCTTCGTGGGATGGGTTTCGGGAATGGGCGTTTCGAGCGGGTCCCCGTAAACGGCGGCCGAGGAGGAGAAAATGAACTTGTCGACCCCGGCGTCGAGCATGCCGTCCAGCAAGTTGAGGCTGCTCAGGATGTTGTGCGTGTAGTACTTGCGGGGGTCGAGGGTGGATTCCCCGACCTGGATGAGGGAGGCGAAGTGGAGAACGGCCGAGACCTTCCGGGAGCGGAGGACGTCGCGGACGGCGCTCTTGTCGAGCAGGTCGGCCCGGACGAACGGGGCGTCCCCGACGTGCTCCCGTCTTCCGCTCGAGAGGTTGTCGACGACCACGACGTCGAACCCCTCGCGGACCAGCTCCCATACCGTGTGCGATCCGATGAAGCCGGCGCCCCCGGCGACGAGGATGCTCATGTCTTGGTCCTTTCCAGGATCTTGCGGGCCCTTTCGAGGCCGCGGGCCTTGGTCTCGAACCCGTTGTCGAGCTGCATGCGGTAGAGCTTTTTCAGGATCCGTCCCATCTCCGGGCCCGGCGGGAGGCCGAGCTTGAGAAGATCCCGGCCCATGACGAGGGGCTTGATGGTCTCCCTGTTGACGCGCAGGGTCTCGAACTTGCGGAGCAGCCAGCGGGCTTCGCGGTCCAGACCCCGTGTCAGCCGGGACTTGCGCCCGGCGCGGTCGGCGGCGTCGAGGGCGACGACGAGCTCGATCTCTCCCCGGACCTCGGCCGCCAGGCGGTTGAAGGCCTTTTTCGTGACCTCCTCCCGGTTCTGCCAGAGTTCGGCCGCCCGGTGGTGGGTCCGGATGAGGAGCGGTACCATGCGGCCGAGATCGTAGCCGCCCCAAGACCTTATCCCGAGCCGCATCAGGGCTTTGCGCGCCGCCCGCTCGCTCTGGATGTCGTGGCCGCAGGAGGTCACGGCCATCCGCCCCCGTTTGAACTCCCAACGCGTCGTAGAGGCCTTCCCTAGGTCGTGGTAGAGGGCGGCCAGGAGAAGGGTCAGCTTTTTCGCCGCCGGCAGTCCCGTCAGTCCGGCCAGGGCCGCCGCCTGGTCGACGGCGAGCTTGGTGTGGGCCCAGACCGTGTGGTGGCCGAACGCGTCCTTTTCCGGATGGAAGACGGAGTCCTGGATGACCAGGGTCAGGGCCTGGAGCTCCGGGAACCACTGTTCGAGGACCCCGAGCTTGAACATCTCCTCCAGGCCGACCGAAGGACGAGGCGAATGAAGAAGGACCTTGAACATCTCCTCGTTGACCCTCTCGACGCTCAGCCCGGACAGATCGACCGCGCGGGCGAGGGGGTAGATGGCCGGGTCCACCCGGAACTTGAGGACGGAGGCGAAGCGGGCCACGCGGAGGACGCGCAACGGGTCCTCGGGAAAAGCCGCGGGATTGGTCAGCCGGAGGCGCCCGGCCAGGGTGTCGGC
>VGJC01000019.1 GCA_016867635.1 Candidatus Aminicenantota bacterium
CTGGGCCAGAGTAGTGACCATTTTTTCCCTCTCCTTAATTCAAAAGTGGCCTGATTGTAGTTATTGCCGGGGGGGCTGTCAAGCGGAACCGAAGGATCGGGGGCCGGGGCCGCCGCGCCTCCGTCAGCGGACCCTGCCGTCCTGGAGCTCGATCGTCCGGTGGGCCAGCCCGGCCAGCCGGGGGTTGTGGGTGACGAGGACGACCGTCAGGCCCTCCCGCTCATTGAGGTCCTTGAGGGTGGACCCGATCTCTTCGCTTCGGGCGGTATCGAGGTTGCCGGTCGGCTCATCGGCCAGGAGGATCGCCGGCTTGTTGACCAGGGCCCGGGCGATGGCGACGCGCTGCATCTCCCCTCCGGACAGCTGTCCGGGCAGGTGCCCGGCCCGCTTGTCGAGGCCCAGGAGCCCGAGGATGCGGCCGACGTCGTCTCCCGCCCCCGGCTTCCTGAAGAAGGTGAAGGGCAGAACGACGTTCTCGAGGACGGTCAGGGTGGAGATGAGGTAGAACTTCTGGAAGATGTAGCCGAAAGCCTCTCTTCGGACCCTGGTCAGCTCGGCCTCGGACAGCCCCCGGCCGTTCTCGAAGACGACACGGTCCCCGAGCGCCAGCCGGCCCGAGGTCGGGTTGTCGAGGCAGCCGAGAACGTTGATGAGCGTCGTCTTTCCGGAGCCCGAGGGCCCGACGACCGAGATGAAGGCCCCTTTTTCGACCTCGAGGGAAACGCCGTCGACGGCGGCGATCTCCTCCGGGCCGCGGCGGTAGACGCGCCTCAGGTCCTCCGCTTTGATGGAGATCCGGGGCTGGCCGCTCATGATCCCTCCTCGCTGCGGATGGTGTCGAGGGGCCGCATCCGGGCCGCCTTCCAGGACGGGTAGACCCCGCTGGCCAGCCCGACGGCCGTGACGATGCCCAGCGTCATGAGGACCAATCCGCTGTCGATGACCACGAGCCCTCCGCTCGGGGAATACGGCAACAGGTTCCGGACCAGGACATCGGTCACCCGGGCCGTGAGAAGGGCCAGGCCGGTTCCGAGCAGCCCCCCCCCGGCGCACAGGATGACGGTCTCCAGCCAGACCAGCTTGAAGACGTCCCCGGCCAGGGCGCCCATGGATTTCAGGATGCCGATCTCCTGACGCCTCTCCATGACCGACATCAGGACGGTGTTGACGACACCCATCATGGCGATGAGGATGGCGATCAGGGCGATGGAGAAGACCATGACCCGGGCCGTGGAGACCAGGGTCATGATGGTCGTCTTGACCTGGCTCAGGCTGACGACCTGGACGTCGGGCAGCTTGTACATCTTCTCTTCGAAGGCGGCGATGTCGGCGTCCTTTGCGACCTTGATGCCGACGGCCGTCAGCTCGTCGCGGATCTCGAAGATCCGCTGGACGGTCCGGAGAGGCAGGAAGACCGTGCCGTCGTCCTGGGTGCCGGTCCGCTCGAGGACCCCGACGACCCGGACCTCGACCTCCTTTTCCGGGATGAGGTAGAGGTCGCCGACCTCGCGCTGCTCGAGCTCGGCGACCTCGTAGCCGAAAACGGCCTCGTAGGCCAGCGGTTCCGTGAACCAGGCGCCGGCCTTGAAGGGCAGGGCGCTTTTCAGCGTCGGGAAGGTGGACGGATCGACCCCGAGGAACGCGGCCAGGCCGCCGCTCTCGCCCTTGTTGGGGTCGAAGACGACCTGCATGAGCATGGCGGTCACGCCTTCGACCTCGGGCTCCGAGGCGACCGCCGAGAGGATATCCTCGTTCATGTACTTCAGCCCCGTCCCGCCCTTGAGCATGAGCGTCGCCGCTTCGTAAGGGCAGCCCTTGGCCACGATGAGCATCTGGAAGCCCAGGTTGTCGATGTCCTTGTTGAGGGAGGACTCGTAGCCCTTGTTGAAGCCGAACAGGCTGACCAGGACCCAGGCGGCCAGGCCGATGCCCAGGACGGTCAACAGGCTTCTCGTCCTCTTGCGGAGGAGGTTCTTGTAGGCGACTTCGAAGATGCCTATCTTTCTCATCGGGCCCATCCTTTGAAGAATTTCAAGTGCCGGTTGCCCAGCAGGAACTCGTCGACCAGGATGAGGTTCTTCTTGGCCGCCCGGAGCGTCGCCCGGAAGTCGTCCTCCGAGGCCGGGTCGGGGTTCACGATCCGGCTGACCGGCCCGGACGGCTCATCCTTCCCGGAGGCGACGTCGTAGCGGTAGAAGTCCTCGAGGCTGAGGCCGACGAACTGGGCGCCGAAGGCGGGGTCGCGGAAGGCCTTGGCCGCCCGCGAGGTCAGCTTTTGATAGTAGAAACCCCGGATGACGCCCCGCGTGTCGAGGGCCAGGAAGACCTGGAGGCCGCCGTATCGGCCTTTTTGGTTGACCCCATGGATGTAGCCGATGAGATCCGCGCCCTTGTAGATCTCGTACATCGTGTAGGGGACGTCGGCGGTCTCGAACAGGCCCGTGAACGGGTCGCCCAGGCGGGCCTCGATCTCGCGAAGAAGCCCGGCGCCGCCCTTCTTGGCGATGGAGACATAGAGGGTCTTGTAGCTCGTCGACTCCGGGAACAGGCGCTTGACGTCGCGGTCCGGGTCGTTGAGATCGCAGCCGACGGCCGCCCAGAGGGTGACGGCGGCCGCGGAAAAGGCCAGCCCGACCGCCCACAGGACGAGCGCCGCCCGCCGGCGTCGCGCCCGAACCCCGTCAAAACCGGGCCTTCGCGCGTTCGTCATTCCGCACCTCCCCGGTCGCCTTTTGATCGAGCGACCGTGTTCTTGCCGGGAAACGGGCTCGGGCGACATGTCCCGGCGCTTCAAAGGCCCTTATAATAATAAAGCTGGACGACGAACCGGGCGTCCCGCCGGCCGTGGTCGTAGTGGACCATGAACCGCCCGGCCAGGTCGGCGCTTAAAAGATACGTCAGCCCGGAGGCGAGAGAGTAATCCCACTGGCCCGCGGTTCTCGTGAGAACCGGCTGGAGCTCGACCTTGAGGCGGCCCTCGGCGAAGAGGCTGAGCCCCGAGCGCCAGAACAGGAGGGCCGTCGCCTCCCCTTCCCGCTGCCCGAACAGCACCTCGACCCGGTTCTCGACGTTCCGCCAAAGATAGGTGGCGTCGACGCTGGCCACGGTCCAGCGGAAAGGCTCCGGCTCCATGAGCTCGTAGCCCATGGTCTCCAGGATATCGCCATGGGCCAAGGAGAGCCCGAGGCTGTAGTTGTCCCGGGCCGTGACCCCCCGCGAGATCCGGGCAGCGGCCAAAAAGTTCCCCTTGAGATAGAGCGGCATGCCGCTGCCGGCGGTCAGCGAAAAGGCGGCGTCTCCCCAGTCGAGATCCCGGTGCAGGCCCAATCCCCAATCGCGGTCGAAGCCGAAGCCCATCATGGCCGGCGCGGGCAGCAGGAGGGCGTGGCTGTCGAGCCCGTAGGACAGCCCGAGCGCCGGGCGGCTGTGGCCGGCCCAGAGGTCGGCGAATCCCGCCTTGTAACGGAAATAGGCGTTGTAGAGCTGGGGCTCAAGCTTGCCCCCGCCCTTGTGGTCATAGGCCAAGCGGGCCTGGACGGCCAGGACGCCGATGTCCCGCGTCCGGCCGGAGACCCGATGAACGAGATCGAAGCCGACGCTCGGCTTCTGCATCGCGTCGTGCGGCATCAGCGAGAATAGCTCGATGCCCGCCGAGGCCGAGGAATAGGCTCCGACGGCCTGGAGTTCGATGTAGAAAAGCGTGCTCTGAGCGCTGAGCGCGGCGGCCAACGCCCCGAGAATGATGACCGATAGGATCGATCTCTTGCGCATAGCACCTCACGGCCCTGCCCCGGGGCCGAAAACCGGAAGGCCCGGCGGGCGCCAGGGTTCACACGCGGGCCCGGACGGCCCGCGCAAGGTCAGCATCAAACGCCGAATTCGACGCGCCCCCGGAAGACGGCCTCGCCGTCCCGGGAGAAGGTCAGCAGGACTTCCCAATCTCCGGGCATGACGACGTCGACGGGCAGGAGATAGTCCCCCGCTTTGTTCAGCTTGAAGGCCACCTCTCCCGAGTCGTGCGCGCCGCGCATCGACGGCATATCGGATCGGCCGGTGATGGCCAAGTCGGAGGTCCGCTTTCCGGCCCTATCAAAGAGCTTGATCTTGAGGATGGCCGTCCCCATCTTGGGGGTCTTGTCGAACTCCCAGGTGAAATAGTGGGTCTCCGCGATCCAGCACTTCTTGCCCGATCTCCCCAGGTCCTCGAAAACCGGCTCCTGCCTCCCGGCGAGATCCGCCCAGCCCAAAGCCGCCATCAGAACGGCGCAGGCCAGGCCTAAGGAAATCCCTCTGGTCATGACGTCCCTCCTCATCCGGAGCGATCTTTTCATTTTCCTCTATAGTATATAGGATTTATAGGGATTAATCCAGCCGCGGCCGGACACCGGTTCGAGTTCGAGCGCTCAGCCCGGGTCTTTCCTGGCGGCCAAGAGGAGGAGGCCGACGGCGACCGTGGCCAGCTTGCGGACCCTGCGGATGACGCCCAGGCTCAAGCCCAGGGCCGCGGTCAAACCCAGGCTGCGGGCGATCACGACGTGGGCGCTCTCCATGATCCCGAAATGCCCGGGCACGAAGAAGAACGCCGTGTTGATGATGGTCACCCCGGTCGTCGTGAACAGGGCCTGGATGAACGAGCTGTGGGCCCCGAGCACCCGCAGGATGACGAGGACCTCGAGAACGCCGGTGAGCCGCCCGAGAAAGTGCAGGGCGGCGGCCGCCGCCGTCCTCGGACCGAAGCCGCGGTGAAGGGCCCGGAGGTTGGCGTCGAGGTCCCGGATATGGCTTTCGCGACCGGCCACGAAGCGCCGGACCCGGGGGACGAGCCTGGCGGCCCGGCCGAGCGTCCACAGGACGCCTTTTCTCTGGAAGACGACCAGGACGGCGATCCCGACCAGGGTGGCTCCCAAACAGATCGCGGCGGCCATGTTCATCCAGCCCGGCAGATCGAGGAGCGCCAGGCTGAGGAGGAAGCCGGTCATCAGAAAGAACACGGAGGCGGAATACTCGAGGGTCTTGTCGACCAGAACGCCGGGAATGCCCTGCCGGAGAGGGGCGTAGGTCCTGATCAGGAAAGCCCGGGCCGCGTCCCCGCCGACGCTGACCGAGGGCACGAGCGTGTTCAGGGTGTCGGCGATGATCTTGACCCTGTAGAGCCGGCCGAGAGGGACGGGCCGAGAATGGACCGGTTGGACAAGATACCAGGCGGCGGTCTGGAGGAACAGCCAGACGAAGGCCAGGCCGATCGTGACCAAAAACCATGGCCCGAAAAGGGACAGATGCTCGAGCAGGACCCCGGTGCCGATCTTCGACAGCAGATAGACGAGAAGCAGCAAACCGGCTCCGCTGAGCAGGGCCCGGGTCTTGTTCCAGGCTTTTCCGGAGGGACCCGGGCGTTGCGCCCGGCCGAGCGCTCCCGAAGCGATCGCGGCCTCGGCCCTGCGGAGGGCCGGCTCATCGTCGACATCGATCCAGAAGGCATCCCCGACCGTCCAGGTCCCCGCCCGGCCCTTCTCTCCCATCAGCCGGATGCCTCCGGACAGGGTGAAATCGCCGCGGGCCTGGCTCGTCTCGAGCGCCGAGAACAGGGCCGGCGTGCAGAGGAACGCGCCGGTATCGAAGGCGTTGAAGTCCGGGAGGCCTTTGCCGATGGCCGCGATCCGCCCGTCCACGTCGCGGACCCGGGTGACATCCCCGATGTCGATCGTGGGATGATCTTCGAGCCGGCGGTCGATGGCCAGGATGACGCCGTCCTCCGCGAGGGACTGGCGGCTCAACCCGTCGAGGAGCCGGGGCTCGATGATATGGTCGGCCATGAGAAGGAGGAACCGGTCGCCGGCGAGGCCCTTGGCCTTGAGGACCGACAGCCCGTTCTCCCTCTCCCACTCCTCGTTCCGGACCGGAGCGATCGAGATCCCTTCCGCCTCGGCCTTGGCCCGGAGGTGGCCTTCGACGGCGTCGCCGGAATAGCCCGTTACCACCACGAACTCCCGGATCCCGATCCGGCGCGCCGCGTCGATGACCCAGTCGATGAGCGGCTTGCCGGCGACTTCGAGGAGGGGCTTGCTGCCGGACCGTTCCGCCAGGCGGCTGCCCCGGCCGGCGGCGATGATGACGCACCTCACGCCGCTTTCCTCCGGGCCTGGATGACGAGCGTCAAACCGCTCGTGGCGGACTCCGGGGTTTTCCGGCCAAAGACCGAGGAGACACTGTGGGCGACACCCAGGACGAGGTATCCCAAAGGCCGCAAGAAAGCCAGCGCCGCCGGCAGCTCGTCGAGCCGCCAGGAGATCCGGACGAGCCGGAGGGCCCAGGCCGTGCTGAGGACGTATCCCGTTCTTTCGATCTCGAAGCCGGCCCTCGACAGTTTCTCGCCCGCGTTAACGGGCGTGTAGAACGTGTTGACCGCGTAGCGGCGGCGATGGCGCTCCCGCTCGGCAGGCGTGATCCCGGGATTCGTCAGGCTGTCGGCGGTGAGGACCAGCCGGCCGCCGGCCTTCATGGCCCGGGAGACGTTGCTCAGGACCCGCTCCTCGTTCGCGAGATGCTCCAGGACGCACAGGCTCAGGGCCTTGTCGAAGGTCCCGTCGCGGAAATCCGCCGACTCGGCGTCCAGGTCGAGGAACCGGGTCCTCTCACTCCCATACCTGCGTCGGGCGAAGGCCAGCCGCTGGCCATGGATGTCGATCCCCGTGACGTGGGCCCCGGACCGGCCGATCAGCCAGTCATAGTATCCGTCGCCGCACCCGATGTCGAGGATCCTTTCCCCTTCCGCGGCGTCCAGCCAGCGCAGGGCCAGATCGCATTCGTCTCTCCTGCGGAAATTGAGCCGGCTGAAACGACGCCCCCAGCGTGCCGGGCGGGAAGGCCCTCTCGTCTGAGCTGTCAAAGGGTGGTCTGCTTTCTTCTCTCGCGGTGCCTTCATTATAGAACACGCGAGGAAGGGCGGCAAGACCCGCCTGGGTTTCCAATCCGGGAGCCCCGGTGATATAATGCGCCCCATGAGCAAGGCCCCTGGGGATACGCCGGAATTCGATTTTCAGCGCTCCCTCAAGTCCTCATCCCCGCGGGGATTGCTCCGGTTCGTCCAGTTCGACAGATACGTCAACCGCCGGCTGGCGGCCCTGATCGCCCGGGCGGCCTCGAGGACCGGCCTGCGGCCCAACCACCTCACGGTCGCGGCCTTCGCCGTATCCGTCGCCGGAGCTCTCTTCTATCTTCGAGGGGACCACGCGGGATTCATCGTCGCCGGCCTCCTCATCTACCTGTCGACCATCCTCGACGGGGCCGACGGGATGCTGGCCCGCTCCAAGAACCTCTGCACGAGGTTCGGCGCGTATCTCGACCTCTATCTCGACCGGATCACGGATTATCTGGTCATGGGGGCCATGGCGACAGGGTATTATCTCCAGTCGGGCCGGCACGTTTTTTACATCCTGAGCCTGTTCGGGCTGGGAGCCTACATGCTGCAGACCCTGCTCTATTATCTGGAACGCGAGTTCCGCAGGATCCAGACGGGCTCCGGGGCCAGCGGCGAGTTCCGCGGCCTCGTGTATCTGGGCATCCTTGTCTTTTCCCTGATCGACCGCCTCGATCTCGTGATCATCATCCTGCTGTGCGTCCCCGTGCTCAACATCATCTATCGATTCATACGCTTCTGGGTCATCGAACGGCCGGAGGAGGCGCCTCCTCCGTCGCCCTGACGGCCTGAAAGGAAACCCGACCATGACAGAGATCCTCCGTGGCCAAGACATCGCTCCGGCCCGAGGCCGCCTCGGCGTCCTGATGCCAGGCCTGGGCGCCGTGGCCTCGACCTTTCTGACCGGGGTTTTCGGCGCCCGCCGGGGGCTCGTCCAGCCCGTGGGGTCGTTGGCCCGGACGGGAAAGATCCGGCTGGGCAAGAGGACCGAGAAGCGCTTCGAGCCCATCAAGGACTTCGTCCCCCTCGCCGATCCCTCGGATATGGTCTTCGGGTCCTGGGACATTTTCCCCGACAACGCCTACGCGGCGGCCGTCAAGGCCAAGGTCCTGCGGTCGGAGCACATCGAGCTTGTCAAGGAGGAGCTCGAGGCCGTGGAGCCCATGCCGGCCGTCTTCGAACGGGCCTACGTCCACAGGCTCGACGGCCCCCACGTCAAGAAGGCCTCCTCAAAAATGGAGCTGGCGGAACAGCTGATGGCGGACATCGACGGTTTCCGGACGCGGCATCGGGCGGACCGGCTGATCATGTGCTGGACGGCGTCGACCGAAGCCTACCGCCCCGCTCAGGGGGTCCACGCCAGCCTCGAGGCGTTCGAAGCGGGCCTCGAGACGAGCTCGGAGGACATCAGCCCCAGCCAGATCTACGCTTACGCGGCGCTGAGGAAGGGCGTTCCGTACGTCAACGGGGCCCCTCACATCACCACCGACTGCCCGGCCCTGCTCGAGCTGGCCGCGGAGAAGCAGGTCCCTGTCGCCGGGAAGGACTTCAAGACGGGGCAGACCCTGATGAAGACGATCCTCGCCCCGGGGCTCGCCGCCCGAGCCCTGGGCATCTCGGGATGGTTCTCGACCAACATCCTCGGCAACCGGGACGGCGAGGTCCTGGACGACCCCGAGTCGTTCCGCTCCAAGGAGATCTCCAAGCTCGGGGTCCTCGACACCATCCTCCATCCGGAGCTCTACCCTGACCTATACGGAAAGATCTGCCACAAGGTCGACATCAATTATTACCCGCCGCGCGGCGACGACAAGGAGTCGTGGGACAACATCGACATCTTCGGCTGGATGGGCTATCCGATGCAGATCAAGGTCAACTTCCTCTGCCGCGATTCCATCCTGGCCGCTCCCGTCGTGCTCGATCTCGTCCTGTTCATGGACCTGGCCGCGCGGGCCGGGATGCACGGCATCCAGGAGTGGCTGTCGTTCTATTTCAAGAGCCCGATGGCCGGGGAAGGCCTCTACGCCGAGAACGACCTGTTCATCCAGCGGAGCAAGCTCCTCAACACCCTGCGCTATCTGGGGAAGGCCGACCTCATCCACCACACCGGGCTCGACTACTACTACGACCTCGAAGGGGACTGACCGCCACGTCGATTGAAAGGGCCATGGAGCGACCGAGTGGCCGAAATTCGATGAAGACGGGATCTGGCCGCGAGCGGCCGAATTCAAATAAAGACCGGAGAGGAGTATCCATGAGCAAGAAGATCCTGACCGTCGCCACTCTCATCGTCCTCTTGTCGGCGTCTGTCGTCCTGCGGGCCCAAGCGGGCCCGGAAGAGGAGGCCATCAAGGCCCTCGTCCAGACGGCCTACGTCGACGGACTGATAAACCTCGGGGACCTGGACAAGACGCGGGCCGGGTTCCATCCCGACTTCGTCCTGCTCGGCGTGCAGGACGGGAAGCTGACCCGCCTGCCGATCGCCGACTGGATCGCGGGCACGGAGAAACGGAAAGCTCAGGGCCAGGCGTCCCCGCAGATGACCTGCCAGATCCTCCAGGTCGACGTCACGGGCAACGCCGCGGTGGTCAAACTGGAGTTGCACCGGGGAAACACCCACGTCTTCACCGACTATCTGTCGCTCTACAAGTTCCCCGACGGCTGGAAGATCGTCGGCAAGATCTACCACCGTCACGCCTGAGGCTGCGGAAAGGCTTATTTGGACTTGTCGGCCCGGACGAGGCGGAGGCCGTAGACCGTGCCCGTCTCGCGTCCTTCGAGGCCCTCGAACCGGACCGTGACCTTGCGCTTGCCGGCGACGGCCACGGCCGGGAGCGGGTAGGCGACGTCAAAGAACTCCTCTTTTTCCTGGGGGCTGCGGCGGGCGATCCGCTGCTCGCCGAGCCTATGGCCGTCAACGAGGACGGCGAAGGTCCGCTCGGCCCGCTCCTCTCGGTTGTAGGTCACGATGAGCTCGAGGGCGGCGGACGGTTCGACGGGCAGGTCGAACGAGAACCAGTCCACGGCGCGGCGGCCGTAGCGGCCCCTGAGCTGGACGGGCGAGGTCTCCCCTCCCCTCATGTTGAAATCGCGCTCGGCCTGCATCTGGCCGGGCTGGACGAAGGCCACGGTGGCCGCCTCGAGCTCGCGGCGGGATTCATCGGCGGCTTTCAAGGCGGCCGCCCGCTCGGCCCATCGCTCGGGGGTCAGGACATCCCAATAGACGGTGTAGGTGCGGCGATGAAGGCGATAGAAGGGAATGAGCTCGACGTCCCGGTCGCGGCCGGCGCCGTCGGTCCGGAAGTCACCCGGCCGGCCTTCGACCGGCTTGACCCACTCGGCGACTTCGGCGGCCGGGGTCACGAAGATCGGCGTCTCCGGACGCGGCGCCGCGGGTGCGGCCGCCATGCCGCCTTCCCCGCGCCGCCGGCGCTCGGGCATCGGTCCGAGGTCGCCGGCCAAAACGAGGGGCCCCCAGAGGATGGCCGCCCGGTCGGGGTTGTCGGGCAGGGGCTCCAGACGGAGCGTCTTGGGGAGCGTCAATTCGATCCTGTCTCCGGTCTTCCAGGTCCGCCGGATGCGGACGTAAGACCCCGCGGATCCAAGATCCTCCACGGCGTCGCCGTTGATCTCGACCGTGAAGCCCTCCCCCGCCCAGAAGGGGCGGCGGAGGGCGATCTCGAAGGTCCTCGGCCGGGACATCTCTAACGTCAGGGCAGCCTCCTCCCCTTCCGGAAAGGAGGTGGCCGTCGTCAACTTGACGCCGCGCGCCTTCCAATCCGCGGTCGAGGGCGCAAAGAGATTGACCCAGAGCGTGTCTACGCTTTCAAAGTAGATCCCGTCGCCGTGCAGGGCGTGGCTCTCCATGCCGGAGCCGACGCAGCAGGTGAAGCTGCGCTCCATGTCCTGGTATTCGCGGGCGACGCCTTGGCCGACGGGCACCATGTAGCAGGTCGCGCCGTCGGACGGGTCCATGGAGCCAAGAATGTGGTTGAACAGGGCCCGCTCGTGGAAATCGGCGTAACGGACCTGCGGGTCGAGGGCGAAGAGCGTCCGGCTCATCTTGATCATGTTGTAGACGTTGCAGGTCTCGGCCGTCCGGCCCTCGATCATGTCATCGAGCTTGTCCGGCTCGCCGAAGTACTCGTTCCGGCCGTGGCCGCCCGTGGCGAAGCTGTGGTGGAGGGCCACCCGGTCCCAGAAGAACGCGGCCGCGGCGCCGTCGGCCGGGTCCCCGGTCCGGATGTGGCGGGCGAGCGTCCCGATCATCTTGGGGACGATCGTATTGCCGTGCTTGCCCCGGAGGATGTCCTCGCCCCGGGCCAGAGGCTCGATGACGGACGTATGGCGGAACTTGTCCGCCAAGGTCAGCCAGCGCTTGTCGCCGGTGTCCTCCCAGAGGTCGACGAGGACCTCGTTCATCCCACCGAACTCCGTTCCCAGCATCTTTTGGATCTGCCCGTCGTCGAGGTCGGCCAGGACGCTCTCGGCCCAGGCCGCGAAGCGGGTCTCGACCTCGAGGGCCTCGCGGTTCCCGGCGCGCCGATAGGCGTCGCGAAGCCCGGCGAAGATCTTGTGCTGGACGTACCAGGGCGACCACATCCCGTTGAGATCGAAGCCGGCCGAGCGGATGTCGCCGGCCGCGACCTGGGCGTAGAGGCCCTTCCCCGGCGTTCCGTCACGGTCGGTCTGGGCCCCGATGTATCCGTCGCCGTGGGCGTCCTGGACGGCCTTGAGCTCGGCCACGAGAGTGTCGGCCCTCTCCTTGAACCGGGTGTCGCCCGTGGCCGCGAACATCAGGCTGACGCCCGACAGATAGTGGCCGGCGATGTGACCTGTCAGCTGGCGGTCGGGCCCGTCCCATCCCCCGTAGCCCTCGGCCTTGGGCTCGAGCCCGGCGGCCTGGCGGAGAAAGGCCATCATCCGGTCGGGAGAGAGTGAGAGAAGGTAGGCGCCGTTCAGTTCTTGGGCCGTTTCGAGCGGCCCCCCCGTCAGACGGACATCCTCGAGCGGAAGCGGCCGGGCCTTCAGCGAGACCGCCGGCGTGGACGGGCCGCAGGCCGTCGCGGCCAGCAACACGAGCGCCCAGGATATCATCAGTGCCGTCCGGCAGGGTGCGGGCTTGGTCATGTCGGGCCTCCTCTTTCTTGATCGTGTCGCTCGAGGTCCGCTCCGTGCGGGATCATCCGTCTATGCGGCCGGAGCAGGTTCGGGACCATCATTGTATCGGTGCCCCGGCCCGCCGGCAAGCGAAGGTCGCGGCTATTTCACAAGGCCGAGGACATACAGAACGCCCATGATGAGCGGCTGGTGGACGATGTAGATCAGGAGCGAATGGCGGCCGGCGGCGTTGACGAAGGTCCGCGGCAGGCGCCACGGCAGGAGGCTTTTTTGGGGCGCGTAGACCGACTTTCCAAGCGCGGCCCCGATCAGGAAGACGCCGAGCCACGGGATGAGCGGGAAATAGTCGAACGATGAGAACCCCGGGCTGTGGATGCCGAACGGAAGCAGCCAGTCGAAGCGGACGGCCAGGGCTTTCTTCAAAGCCGGGAGGGCCGCTCCGAGCCCGAGGACGAAGACGCCCCAAACCGCGCAGGCGGCCGGCCCGGATTTCTCGAACGCCGCGCCGTAGACGAGGATCGAGACCGCGAGCAGCTGGAGGATGCCGAACCAGACGGCCGAGGACGGATCGAAGGCGTAGGTCACCGCGGTGACGGCGAGCGACACAGCCAGAAGTTTCAAGCCCCGGCGGACGTTGCTCCGGGAAAGCGAACAGCTCGTCCCCGAAAGGACGATGAACAGCCCGGCGAAGAAATTCTGGGCCACCCTCCAGGCGACGCTCGAGAGGTCCGTCGTGAATCCGAGGAATCTCTCGACGCCGACGAAGGCCCCGAGGTCGAAGAGCAGGTGGTAGCCGACGACCAGGATGATGGACAGGCCGCGGAGGAAGTCGATCTCCCAGATCCGCCGGGACAGGTCCTTTGCGCTCACGGAGCGAGGATAGTACGGCCGAGGCCCGGCGTCAAGGCCGGCGACGTTCTATTTCTTCAAGAACGCCCGGACCGTGACGGCGGCCACGATCAGGAGGCCGAGCGCCGTCGTCACGACGATGCTCGTGTAGTCCTGGCTGCGCTTGAGGATGATGCCGGCGAAGGCCCAGACGACGGCCAGGCCGAGGAACGGGTTGGCCAGCTTGACGATGGCGACGGAGACGATCGCCGCCCCGACGGCGATCATGACGATGGCCCAGGCCTCCTGCGATACCCCGAAGCCGTTCCAGTTCAGGCGCACGAGCAGGGCGGTGACGTTGGCGATGGTCGCGATCGAGATCCACCCGAGGTAGATCCCGAAGGCGGCCTTGGCCAGGCCGAGCGGCTGGCCTTGGAGCTTGAGATTGATGAGGATCAGGGTCACGAGCAGCCCGGCCATGACGAGCAGAGAGAGCGGCACTTTCTCGTAGTGCCAGGCGACGATCCACAGCCCGTTCAGAAAGCAGGAGACGGCGAACAGCCAGCCGACGCTTTCGGCGAGCGGTGCGCCCTTCTCGGAGAATTGAATGACGCAGAAGCCGGCCAGCAGCAGATAGATGACCCCCCAGATAGAGAACGTGACGCCGGCCGGCACGAAGAGGTTGGGATAGGCGTCGGACAGCTCTCCGGTCGTCTTCCCCCCGAGCGGCAAGGCGTTGGCCAGATAGTTCATGACGATCATCCCGGCGAAAAAAACCAGGTTCAGATATCGGATCATGGTCTTCCCTCCTCCGCTCCTAATCCGCGATAGGCAAGCTCGCTGAAGCGCCGAGCCTCGTCCTCTCCGAGAAGCAGCTCGAGGCCGAGGCGGAGAGGCAGGGGTCAGCTCTCGCGGACCTTGGCGATGGAGCAGACCCGGTCCTTGGCCTCGAGGTTGATGATGCGAACGCCCTGGGTGGCCCGGCCCGATGAGCGGACCTGGGTCGTCGGGATGCCGATGACCTTGCCCTCGGCGGTGATGACCAGGAGGTCCTCCTCGTTGATGCCGACCATGGCCAGGGCGTGGCCGATCTTCGGCGTGATGCGCAGATTGAGAACGCCCTGCCCGCCGCGGCGCTTCAGGGGATACATGTCGGAGGCCGTCTTCTTGCCGTAGCCGCGCTCGGACGCGGTGAAGATGAACTTGTCGTCCGGGCCGACGACGATCATGCCGATGACCCGGTCCTTGGGCTTGAGGCGGATGCCCCGGACGCCCGAAGCCGTCCGGCCCATCGGGCGGACGTCCGACTCCTTGAAGCTCAGGGCCCGGCCGAGCCTGGTGCCGATGACGATGTTGTTCTTCCCGGTCGAGATCTGGGCCGAGAACAGCTCCGACTTCGGGCGGAGGTTGACGGCCAGGATGCCGCCCCGCCTGACGTTCCGGAAGTCCGACAGGCGCGTCTTCTTGATGATGCCGTCCGACGTCAGCATGACCACGAACTGGTTCTCGCTGAAATCCTTGACGGCCAGGACCGAGGCCGGCTTCTCGCCGGGCTGGAACTCGACCAGGTTGGCGATGGCCTTGCCCCGCCCGGAGACGCCCACGTCGGGCACGTCGAGGGCCCTGAGCCAGTAGAGGCGCCCCTTGTCCGTGAAGACGAGGAGATAGCTGTGCGTCGAGCAGACATAGAGGTCCTCGACGACGTCCTCGGCCTTCATCTCGATGCCCTTGCGGCCCTTGCCGCCCCGGGCCTGGAACTTGTAGGAGGTCAGCGAGGTCCGCTTGATGTAGCCGCTCGAGGTGCAGACGATGGCCACGTCCTCTTCCTTGACCAGGTCCTCGGGCCGGAGCTCCGAGACGGCCTCGTCGCGGATCTCGGTCCGCCGCTCGCTGCCGTACTCCTCCTTGACCTCCTTGAGCTCCCTGACGATGATGGCATAGACGAGCTTCTCGTCCTTGAGGATCTTGCGGAGCTCGGCGATCTTCTTCTTGAGCTCGGCGTATTCCTGCTGGATCTTCTCGCGCTCGAGCTTGGTCAGGCGCTGGAGGGGCATGTCGAGGATGGCCTGGGCCTGGATCTGGGTCAGCTTGAACTTCTCCATGAGGCCGCGGCGGGCCTCATCGACGTTGGCCGAGGCCCGGATGAGCTTGATGATGGCGTCGAGGTTGTCGAGGCAGATGACCAGGCCCTCCAAAATGTGGGCCCGTTCCTCGGCCTTGCGCAGCTCGAAGCGCGTCCGCCGCAGGACGACCTCCTTGCGGTGGGCGATGAAGTATTTCATGATGTCGACCAGGCCCAGGGTCTTGGGCTGCTTGTCGACGATGGCCAGCATGATGATGCCGAAGGAGATCTGCAGCTGGGTGTGCTTGTAGAGGTTGTTGAGGATGATCTCCGGCAGCTCGCCGCGCTTGACCTCGACGACGATGCGCATGCCGTCGCGGTCGGACTCGTCGCGGATGTCGGCGACGCCCTCGATCCGCTTCTCGTTGACCAGCTGGGCGATGGACTCGAGGAGGCGCGACTTGTTGACCTGGTAGGGGATCTCGATGACGACGATCTTGTCCTTCTCGCCCTTGGCCCCCCGCTCGATGACCGTCTTGGCCCGAAGGTGGACGACGCCCCGGCCGCTCTGGTAGGCGTCGAGGAAGCCCTGGCGGCCGTAGATGATGCCGCCCGTGGGGAAGTCCGGCCCCTGGACGTGCTTGAGGACGTCCTTGAGCGGGGCGTTGGGGTGCTCGATGAGGTGGATGACGCCGTTGCAGACCTCGGTCAGGTTGTGGGGCGGGATGTTGGTGGCCATGCCGACGGCGATGCCGTTGCCGCCGTTGACCAGGAGGTTGGGGAACTTGGCCGGCAGGACCTCGGGCATGGTCAGGCTCTCGTCGTAGTTGGGGACGAAGTTGACCGTCTCCTTGTCGATGTCGGCCATCAGCTCGTGGGCCAGCTTCTTCAGCCGGACCTCGGTGTAGCGCATGGCCGCCGGCGGGTCGCCGTCGACGCTGCCGAAGTTGCCCTGGCCGTCGACCAGCGGGTCTCGCAGGCTGAAGTCCTGGGCCATGCGGACCAGGGTGTCGTAGGCGGCCTGGTCGCCGTGGGGGTGGAATTTCCCGATGACGTCGCCGACGATGCGGGCCGATTTCTTGTAGGGCTTGTTGTAATAGGTCCCGCTCTCATACATGGCGTAGAGGACGCGGCGGTGGACCGGCTTGAGGCCGTCCTTGATATCGGGGATGGCCCGGCCGATGATGACGCTCATGGCGTAGTCGAGGTAGGAGCGGCGCATCTCCTCTTCGAGGCTGACGACCGGGTGGTGCTCTTTCGGTTCGGTGTCCATGGGAACTCCTTGTCGGGCCCGCCGGGCGGCGGGGTCCTCAGACGTCGAGGTTGAGGGCCTCCAGGGCGTTGGTTTCGATGAATTTCTTGCGCTCGTCGACCTCGTCGCCCATGAGAACGGTGAAGATCCGGTCGGCCTGGGCGGCGTCGACGATGGAGACCTTGAGGAGCGAGCGCCGCTCGGGGTCCATGGTCGTCTCCCAGAGCTGCGTCGGGGTCATCTCCCCGAGGCCCTTGTAGCGCTGGATGTTGATCCCCTTCTTGCCCTTCTCGAAGAGGTAGTCGAGGAGCTTGTTCTCGTTCTCCAGGGTCTCCTTCTCGACGCCGTCGCCGTTGGTCAGGACGGCGTAGGGCCCCTTCATCCCCTCGAGCTCCTGGCTGATCTTGGACAGGTTCTTGTACTCGGAGGAGGTCACCAGGTCCATGCCGATCCTGCCGGCCACGGCCAGGCCGTTGAGCTGGTAGGCGAATTCGATCTCGAAGACGCCGTACTCCTCGTCGCGGACGATCCTGGTCGTGAAGCCCTTTTCGGCGACGAGCTTCGAGACCTTCTCGACGTTCTTCTTCGAGCTCAGGAACTCCTGGCCGTCGACGCCGTTGCGGATGAGGAGGTCGATGAGGAACAGGGGGTAGCTCTTGCGCTCGAAGAACATGGCGTAGCTCTTCTTGGCCATCAGGTTGCGGAAGAATTTCCGGAACTTCTCGCCCTCGAGGATGTCCTTGCGGCCGCCGGTCCGGACCTTGAACTCCTCGGAGATCTTGCGGACCATGAACTTCTCGTAGTCCCGTTCGTCCTTGATGTACTGGACATCCTTGCCGCGGGAGACCTTGTAGAGGGGGGCCTGGGCGATGTACAGGTGGCCGCGCTCGATGAGCTGGGCCATCTGGCGGTAGAAGAAGGTCATGAGGAGCGTTCGGATGTGGGAGCCGTCGACGTCGGCGTCGGTCATCATGATGACCTTGTGGTAGCGGAGCTTGTCGAGACTGTCTTCGGACTGCTCGACGCCGATGCCCAGGGCGGCGAACATCGTCCCGATCTCCTCGTTCTTGAGGATCTTGTCGAAACGGGCCTTTTCGACGTTCAGGATCTTGCCCTTGAGCGGAAGGATGGCCTGGAAGCGGCGGTCGCGGCCCTGCTTGGCCGAGCCGCCGGCCGAATCGCCCTCGACGATGAAGATCTCGGAGGTCTTCGGGTCGCGGTCCTGGCAGTCGGCGAGCTTGCCCGGCAGCGAGGTCGACTCGAGGACCCCCTTTCGACGGGCCAGCTCGCGGGCCTTGCGGGCGGCCTCGCGGGCCCGGGCGGCGTCGAGGATCTTCATGACGATCTTCTTGGCGACCGAGGGGTTCTCCTCGAGGTAGGACGCCAGCTGCTCGTTGACGATGGACTCGACGATGCCCTTGACCTCGGAGTTGCCGAGCTTGGTCTTGGTCTGGCCCTCGAACTGGGGGTCCTTGATCTTGATGCTCAGGACGGCCGCCAGCCCCTCCCGGCAGTCGTCGCCGGTGATGTTCTCGTTGAGGTCCTTGAGGAGGTTGTGGGCGCCGGCGTAGGTGTTGATCGAGCGGGTCAGGGCGGCCTTGAAGCCGATCAGATGGGTGCCGCCCTCGGTCGTATTGATGTTGTTGACGAACGAGAAGATCGTCTCGGCGTAGGACATGTTGTACTGGAGGGCCAGATCGACGAAGACGCCCTCGCGCTCCCCTTCGAAGACGATGGGCTTGGGATTGATGGTCTGCTTGCTCTGGTTGATGTACTCGACGAACTCGCGGATGCCGCCCTTGTACTGGAACTCGTGGGACTTGTTGGTCCGCTCGTCGGTGATCGAGATCTTGAGGCCCTTGTTGAGGAACGACAGCTCCCGGAGGCGCTGGGCCAGGATCTCGAAGTTGTACTCGGTGAGCTCGAATACGTCGTCGTCGGGCCAGAAGGTCACCTTGGTCCCGGTCTTCTTGGTCTTGCCGATCTGCTTCAGCTTGGTGACCGGGTTGCCGCGTTCGTAGCTCTGGGTGAAGATGCCGCCCTCGCGTTTGATCTCGAGGTCGAGGCGCTTGGACAGGGCGTTGACGACCGAGACGCCGACGCCGTGCAGGCCTCCCGAGACCTTGTAGGTCTTCTGGTCGAACTTGCCGCCGGCGTGGAGCATGGTCATGACGACCTCAGCCGCCGACTTCTTCTCTTTCTTGTGCTGGCCGACGGGGATGCCGCGGCCGTTGTCGATGACGGTGATGGCGTTGTCGACGTGGATAAGGACCTCGATCTCGGTGCAGTGGCCGGCCAGGGCCTCGTCGACGCTGTTGTCGACGACCTCGTAGACGAGGTGGTGGAGGCCCTCGGTGCCGGTGCTGCCGATGTACATGGCCGGCCGCTTGCGGACGGCCTCCAGGCCCTTGAGGACCTTGATGCTCTCAGCGGTATACTTTTCTTGTGTCATGCGCGTTCACTTCGGGAAAAAAATCGCGGGTTTCCGGAGCGGGGAGTTCACGGCACCCGTTGGGCATTTTCCGAGAACAAATTATAGCAAAAAAGGGCCGCGAAAGTAAAGAAAAATGTGATATTTTCATGAAATATTTCTTTTTTGTTATCAATAAGTTATGGCTAGTGCAAAGCGCCTTTCCCCAGGCTCGCCGTTGATCCATCTGAAAGGACGCTCGAGGGGGTCTTTTTTTCTCACAGTTAGGGGTCAAATCTCCACTTATTAAATTCTTCGCGCGACCTCTGGGTACGGGATCCCCTTCTTATTTGCTATAATTTCTTCATGCCGGCCAACCTGCCGCCCGAATACCACAAGATCGAGGCCGAGCTGCGCACGGCCCGCACCCCCCAGGAGAAGATCGACATCTACGAGCGGCTCATCCGCGTCATCCCCCACCACAAGGGCACCGACAAGCTCATCGCCATGTACCGGCAGAAGATCGCCAAGGCCCGCGATGAGGGCGAGCGGCGGGCCTCGACGGCCAAGCACGCCCCGACCCACAAGGTCGAACGATCCGGGGCCGGGCAGGTCGTGCTCGTCGGGCCGCCGAACGCCGGCAAATCCAGCCTGGTCAAGGCGCTCACGGGCTCGGCCGTCGAGATCGCCGATTATCCGTTCACGACCCGCTTCCCATCCCCCTTCATGATGCCCTTCGAGAACGTCAAGGTCCAGCTCGTCGACACACCCCCTATGACGGGCGAGCTCATGGAGACCTGGTTCCCCGAGATGGTCAAGATGGCCGACGCCGTCCTCCTCGTCGCCGACCTCTCCGACCCCGACGCGGCCTCGGTCCTCGGCGGCGTCATCGGACGGCTCAAGGAGCGGAAGGTCGAGCTCGTCCGGGCGGACGCCGACGTTCCTCCCCCCTATTTCCCCTTCCGCAAGCGGGCGCTCATCGCGGCCAACAAGCTCGACGCCGAGAGCGCGCCGCGAGCTTTCGAGGAGCTCGGACTTCTCCTCGACGGGCCGTTCGAGCGCCTGGCCGTCTCGGCCTCCTCCGGCCGCGGCCTCGAGGCGCTCCGCCGGGCCGTCTTCGGCCTCCTCCGCGTCGTCCGCGTCTACAGCAAGGCGCCCGGCAAGAAGCCCGAGAAGGACTCGCCCTTCACCCTCAAGATCGGCAGCACCGTCCTCGACATGGCCCGGGCCGTCCACAAAGATTTCTCGGAAAAGCTCCAATACGCCCGCGTCTGGAACGCCGACGGCCTCGACGGCCTCCGGGTCAACCGCGACTACGTCCTGTCCGACGAGGACGTCGTCGAGCTCCACATCTGAGCGGCGTCACTTCACGATCTCGGCTTTGATGAGGTTGGTCGTCCCCGGCACGCCCGTCGGCACTCCGGCCGTGATGACCACGGTCTGGCCTTTCCTGACCAGGCCCGCCTTCTTGGCGGCCTTCATGGCGGCCGCGACCATCTCGTCCGTGCGGTCCAAACTCTCGCCCAGGACCGGCAGGACGCCCCAACACAGGGACAACTGCCGCCGCGTCTTTTCTTCGGGCGTATGGGCCAGGATGGGGACCTCGGGCCGGCACCGGGACACGAGACGGGCCGTGCTTCCCGAGCGGGTGAAGGTGACGATGGCCGCGGCCCCGACGTCGGCCGCCAACCGCGCCGCCGCGCAGGCCACGGCCCCCGGCAGGGATCCGGGGACGGGCTCGAGCCCTTCAGGCCGAGGCCCGTCGCAAGTCGAAGGGATACGCTCGGCCTCGCGGGCGATGCGGACCATCATGGCCACGGACTCGACCGGGTATTTCCCCACGGCCGTCTCTTCGGACAGCATGACGGCGTCCGTGCCGTCGAGGATGGCGTTGGCCACGTCGGTGACCTCGGCCCGGGTCGGCCGGGGGCTGTCGACCATGGAGCGCAGCATCTGGGTCGCGGTGATGACCGGCTTGCCCGCTTCCCGGGACCTGCGGATGAGGTCCTTCTGGACCCGGGGGATCTTCTCGAGCGGGGTCTCGACGCCGAGGTCCCCGCGGGCGACCATCAGGCCGTCGGCGGCCTCGACGATGGCGTCCATGGCGTCCAGGGCCTCGTGCTTCTCGATCTTGGCGATGACCGGGGCGCTCGCTCCGCACCGCTTCATGTGACGCCGGACGGTCGCGATGTCGCCGGCGCTGCGGACGAACGACATGGCCACGTAATCGACGTCGTTCCGAAGCCCGAAGCGTAGGTCGTCCCGGTCCTTGGCCGTCAGGCTGGGGGTCCGCAGCGTCCGGGCCGGCAGGTTGATGCCCTTGAAAGAATTGAGCGGGCCGCCGATGACCACCCGGCAGCGGATGTCCCGCCCGTCGGCGGCTACGACCTCGAGCTCGAGGGACCCGTCGCTCAGAAGGAGCGTGTCCCCCTTGCGGACGTCGGCGACCATGGCCGGGTAATTGATCGAAACGGTCCGCGCGTCGCCGAGCACCTTGCGGGCCGTCAAGGTGAAGGCCGCCCCCGGCTCGAGGATGACCGGCCCGTCGCGGATCGGGCCGATGCGGATCTTCGGGCCGGCCAGGTCCTGGAGGATGGCCACGGGGCGGCCCAGGCCCCGGGCGATCTTCCGCAGGGCGGCGATCGTCCGGCCGTGCTCCGCTTGGGTGCCGTGCGAGAAGTTCAAGCGGGCGACGTCCATTCCGGCCCGGACCAGCCGCTCCAGGATTTCCGGCGGCCGCGAAGCGGGCCCGACGGTGCAGACGATCTTGGTTTTGATCATGGGCGCGGTCCTCCTCATTACCCTTTCCTCATTATAAGACAAATCGCGGATCGATGTCCGCTTGACGTGAGTTCGGGGCGCGGTCAACACTCTTCCCCATCTCCCCTTCTTGCCCTACTCGTCGGATGGGGGTGAGCCGCGAGAGGAACTGTCCCGAGGAGAATTGTGCGATCACCCCGCGGCGGGGTGAAGGCCCGCACGGCGCCCGCGCTCAGTCGCGAAAATCGAGCTCGGGTGCCGTCCCCATGTCCAGGACGGCCACGAACAGCAGTCGGGTGATGTCCTCCATGATCTCGGGAGTGACCAGGCTCAGATTGTCCCGGGTGTTGTGGTAGGTCGGTTTCTCGGACCGGAAGCCGAAGGACCCGACGGTAACGCCG
>VGJC01000020.1 GCA_016867635.1 Candidatus Aminicenantota bacterium
CGGGCCGCCGACAAGAAAATCGTGGCCTTCGAGGACTTCTTCTTCCCGGTCGGGTTGACCGGCTCGGGAGACGAGCTTCGGTGGCCCGACAAGTTCTACACCAAGCTGGGGTTCCTGGCCCGGCACGTGGGCGAGGCGGATTTCCCGCCGACGACGCAACAGCGGGAGGTCCACGCGCTGTTCAAGGCGCAGCTGGCCGAGCGCGAGACGGAATTCCGGAAGCTCGTCGACGGGGACCTGGCCGCGTTGAACAAGATGCTCCGGGACCGGGACGTCCCGCACATCGTCTCCCGCTTTTAAGAAGAAGGGGTCAAACCTACTTTTTTCCACTTTTTGTAAAAAAGTAGGTTTGACCCCTTCTTGAGGAGGAGAGGTTGAAAGACCATGCCTGGATCGAGGAGTTCGCGGGGGCGGTCACGGTCTGCGACACCGAGGGGCGGATCATGGCCATGAACGCGAAAGCGGGCGAGACGTTCGCCGAGGAAGGCGGTGCCAGGCTCGTCGGGACCAACGTCCTCGACTGCCACCCCGAGCCGGCCCGGACAAAGCTCGCCAAGATGATGGAAGAACGCCGGACGAACGTCTACACCATTCAAAAGAAGGGCAAGAAAAAGCTCATCTTCCAGGCGCCCTGGTTCGAGGGCGGAGTGTACGCGGGCTTCGTCGAGCTCTCCCTCGAGATCCCCTCGGACATGCCCCACTTCTCCCGCGACTAAGAAGGGGTCAAACCTACTTTTTTCCACTTTCTGTAAAAAAGTAGGTTTGACCCCTTCTTAAAGGAGCGCGAGGGTCAGAAGAGGCACGTACGTGATCAGCAGGACGGCGGCCAAACGGATCGCCAGGAACACCCAAACGCTCCGGTAGACCCGCGGCATGGGCTCGTTGAACCGGTAGGAGGCCAGGAACAGGTTCATGCCCACCGGCGGCGTGAGGTACCCGAGCTCCAGGTTGGCCAGAAAGATGACCCCGAGGTGGACGGGGTGGATGCCGAAAATGGCCCCCAGCGGGATGATCAGCGGGACGATGACCAGGATGGCCGAGTAGATGTCCATGAAGCACCCGACCGCGAGCAGGGCCAGGTTGAGGACCAGCAGGAAGACGTACTTCGACGAGATGGCCGCCTCGACCCAGGCGCTCAGCTTCGTCGGGATCTGGGCGTCGATGATGTAGTACGAGAGCCCGTTGGCCAGGGCCAGGATGATCAGAACCCCGCCGACGATCGGGACGCACTTGGAGATGACCCGGGACAAGTCGCGCAATTTCAGGTCCCGTTTGATGAAGGTCTCGACGATCCAGACATAGACCAGGGCCGCCGCGGCGCTCTCCTGGAGATTGGCGATGCCCCCGAAGTAGAGCCCGAAGACGACGACCGGCAGGAGGAGCTCCCAGAAGGACTCCCCGAACGCGGCCAGCGCCTGCCTGACCCGCACAGGATGGCGCGGGACCCTCGCCCTGACCGACGAGACGACCCCGATGACGACGACCGACAGCACCAGGACGAGGCCCGGCAGCAGGCCGCCCAAAAACATGTCCTTGATGCTCGTCTGGGCCGTCACGCCGTAGATGATGACCGGCAGGCTCGGCGGGAAGAGCAGGCCGATGCTCCCGGAGGCCGTCAGCAGGCCCACGGCGGACTTCTTCGGATACCCGGCCTCGACCAGGATGTAAGACAGCAGCCCCCCGAGCGCCAGAATGGTCACCCCCGAAGCCCCGGTGAAGGTCGTGAAGAACGCGCACACCAGCACGGCCATGACCGTCAGCCCGCCTGGGAACCAGCTGAAAACGGCGCGGAAAAAGCGCACCATCCTCTCCCCCGCCTTGCTCTCCGAGAGAAAAAAGCCGACCGCCGCGAAAAGCGGGATGGCCGGGATGGCGTGGCCTGTGAGCACCGTGTAGGCCTGATTGGGAATGATCTCCAGCGGCTGGCCGGCGTGGATGAAGAGGAAATACCCGATCCCGCCGAGGACCAGGAAGATGGGCACCCCGAGGAACCCCAGCGCGACCAGCAGGACGATCAATGGAGTCGCCAGCCCGTGAAGGATCGGCCCGACCGCGCCTTGCGCCGCAGAAAGCCACGGCAGCCAAGAGGGCACGAAACCGCCGACGATGTTGACCAGCGGCTCGATCCCGATGAGCGCCGCAAGCAGCGCCGCCGCGGCCGCCGCCGGCCCTCTCAGCCGCTTTTTCTCGAGGCCGGCCACGGCCCGGACGCCCATCGCCAGAAAGCCCGCGGCCATGACCATGACCACCAGGCGCCTCGGCAGGAAGGCGATCCGCTCTGCCGGCGAGAACGCGTTCCAGGCGAAGGAGAAGGCGCTGACCGAGAAGGCGAAGAGCAGGGCCGCCGAGAGGACTCCCGACATCGTCCCCACGACCGACTTGAACGGCTCTCCGATCGTCCATCCGGACGCGAGCGACAGGTGCCGCTTCTCCCTCGAGGTGAAGGCCGCCGCGACGAACGTGGCCACGAGGACCAGATGCTGGACGACGGCCGTCGAATCGGGGATCCCCGTCCGGAAGAACTTCCGGGCGACGACCTCGCCGACGAGAAGAAGGGCCATGAGGCCTATGGACAGGAACGCCAGCGAGTCCTCGAGGGCGTGGACGGCGCGACCGAGCCTATTTGCCACGGGACTTCCGGAATTCCCCTATGTAGGCCGTGATCTCGTCATAGATGTCCCTGGGGAACGCCTTGCCGACCAGGTCGTCGATGCTCCGGGCCGCCCCTTCTCTCCATTTGGCGAGCGCGTCCGGCGGAGGTTCGTGGACGATGAGCCCGTTGTCCTTCATCATGGTCACGGCTTTCGCTTCGAGGTCGGCCGTTTCCCTGGTGAGCTCGCGGGCCGCTTTGGCCACGGCCTCCATCATCGGCTGGCGGAACTCGGCCGGGATGCTCCCCCAAGCCTTGTCGCTGAGGATGAGCCCTCCGACCAGAGGCGACAGCGGCAGGTCCAGCATGTGGGGCGTGACCGCGAAATACTGGCCCGAAGCGGCCAGGAGAGCGGGCAGATAGGCGGCCGTCACCATGCCGCTCTGGAGCTGGACCATGAGGTCCTTCATGTCGCCGGGCACGACCTGGAAGCCCATCTTCTTCCAGAGCTGTTCGAGCTCGGGCTCGTCGCTGGTGACGCTGATCTTGTGCTTTTTCAAGTCGTCCGGATAGACGGCCTGTTCCTTGGCGAAGAAATTGACCCATCCGGCCTGGGTCCAGAGGATGACCTTGAAGCCCTTCGATTCGACGGCCTTCTCCAGGGCCGGCTTGACCCGCTCGAAGACGGCGTCGAGCTCCTCCAGGGAATCGAACAGGAACGGCATGTTGAGGGCCAGGGCGGAGCGCTCGATCTTGGCCAGCCCCATGTTGCTGAACACTCCGCCCTGCAGGACCCCGAGGCGCATCTTGCGGATCATGTCCAGCTCGCTGCCGGCGATGCCCCCGGGATAGGTCCGGACCTGGACGGCCCCGTTCGAGATCCTCTCCCATTCCCGGGCCACTTCCTCCAGGGCCTTGCCCCACGGCGAGCGCTCCGGGGCCACGCTGCCGATCTTGATGACGGTCGCCGCCCGGAGGTCGGGCGCCGCCGCCGCCGCGGTCAGGATAACGGCCAGGACGGCCAGCGTTCTTCTCATCGCGCACCTGCTTTTTCCTTCGGTACCGCCCCCGTCGCCCGTCCACCCGCTCCGTCATCCTCGGTTTCGATGAAGAACTCGTCGGCGTGCTCGAGGAGCCAGCGGGCCTTCCTTTGATTGACGACGTTGATCAGGCGGTTCGCCGGGCTTCGGTCCACATCGAACTCCACGACCTGCAGGAGAAGGGACCGGAACTCCCTGTAGTTCTGCTCCTTGACGCAGACCGTTGTGGCCAGGGCCATGAGGGCCGAGGTGTCCGCGTCGCCGGCAATCCTCTGGGCCTTCTCGAAGTGGTCACGGGCCTTCTTCGGATCGCCCCCGATGTAGTCGGGCAGGGACCCGTAGTAATTGATGTAGAACACATGAAGGGCGCCCTTGCCGTAGCCGGGCTCGAGCTCGGCGACCCGGTCCATCATGGCCGCGGTCCGGGGGAGGGCCTGGCCGAGGCTCATGTCGAAGGGGTTGACGGCGAAGGCGCCGACCCAGCCGACCGCCGCCCAGTAGAGGAAGGGGACGTCGTCTTTCCCGTAGGGGGCCATGGCCTCCCTGTATCTCCGGGCCCTGAGCTGTTCGAGGACCGCGGGGTTCTTCTTCTCCAGGGCCACGAACAGGATGTCGCGCCCGCGGAGGTAGAGGTTCTTGGCCCGGGCCAGCAGGAACTCCTTGGATTCCGCCTCCCGGCGCGGCTTCATCTCGGCCGGCGCCTGGACGAAGGCGTTGGCGTAGATGACGTAAAGGCTCCCCGTGCGCAGCCGCAATCCGGCATGTTCCGGGACGGAGGACAGCAGCGATTCATAGAGCTTGATCGCGAAGGGCAACGCGTCGCCGACGAGGTCGGGGTCGTTGTCGCTGGAGAAGACGTCGTTCGAGGATGTCGACGAGAACATCCCGGCGACCTTGTTCAAGGCCATCTTCTCGATGGAACAGGAGCCGAGAAAAAGAAGGGCGGCCAAGGGGACGCCCGCCCATGGCCTGAACCTTGGACCCCTTCTCATCCCGGGACCTCGCTTGTCATCTTCCCCCCGCCGCTCTCGGAACACCGGCCTCCGTCCTCATCCTTTAAAATAGTACGAAAAACGGGCCGAGTCAAATCCCGGGACATGGCGTGGAAGCGGGCGTCTGCGGCAGGGCGGTCAGCGCGGCCCGTTCGCGGCCCGTTTGAAGAGAAAGTACACGGGGATGCCGACGAGCGCGGTGGCGACGGCGACGGAGGACTCGACCGGGCGCTCGAGGAAGGCCAGGGCGAGGATGGTCACACCGACCAGGATGTAGACCAGGGAGGCCACGGGGAAGCCGGGCATCCTGACGACGCTCTGCCCGGTCCGCCGCAGCTTGAAGACGCCGACGACGGCCAGGATGGGGAAGATGCCCAGCGAGAAGCCCATGTAGGTCAGCAACTGGTCGAAGGTCCCGAACAGGGCCATGACCACGGCGATCGCCCCCTGGAGGACGATGGCCCGGGAGGGCACGCCGTGCCTCTCCGAGACGCGGGCGATCGTCTTGAAGAAGATCCCGTCTTTGGCCATCGAGTAATAGACCCGCGGCCCCAGGATGAGGTAGGCGCTGAGCGAGGAGAACAGGGCGAAGGAGATGAACACCGAGATGACCGTCTCCGCCGACCGGCCGAAGAGGTTGCCCGCGGCCAGGCCGCCGATGGAGATGACGCCTTCCATGTCGGCGGGCGGGACGGCGTAGACGTAGAACAGGTTCAGGGCGGCGTAGAGCAGGGCCACGATGCCCGTCCCGAGCAGCAGCGAGCGCGGCAGGTTCCGGGACGGGTCTTTGACCTCGGACCCGACGTAAGCCGAGGCGTTCCAGCCGCTGTAAGCGAACATGATCCACATCAGGGACAGGCCCATCGTCTTCCAGCCGGCGAAGTCGAAGCGGAATGGGGCGGCCGCGGTGAAGTTCGCCAGACTGCCCTTGCCGAAAGCGAAACCGGCGGCGACCAGGCCGACGACGATCAGGATCTTCAGCGCGGTCAGGCCGTTCTGGACGCGGGCCCCGAGCTCGAGCCCGCGGGTGTGGAGGAAAGCGAAGGCCGCGATGACCAGGATCGCGTAAACCTTCTTCATGATCTTCGCTTCGACGGGCTCGGGAAGAAGGCCCAGCTCGAGGAGGCCGGGGAAGGCCCGGGTCAGGTATTCGACGAAGCCGATGGCCGAGGCGGCGATGGGCGCCGAGAAGCCGACGAAGAACGACACCCATCCGGACAGGAACCCGACTCCCGGGTGATAAAGCCTCGACAGGAAGGCGTACTCCCCTCCCGCCCGGGGGATGGCCGCCCCGAGCTCGCCGTAGCTCAGCGCCCCGCACAGGGCGACCAGGCCGCCGACGACCCACAGGCCGAGCATGACGCCGGGATGATGGAGGTCGCCCATCAGCAGTCCCGAGGTCGTGAAGATGCCGGCCCCGATCATGTTGGCGATGACGATGTTGGTCAGCGGGAATAGCCCGAGCTTGCGTTGGAGCCCGTCGCCGGAAGGTTCATGCGTCATGGGAGGCGTCTGCGGCATAACACCGGCATTTATATGCGACCCGCCGCCGCCTGTCAACAAGAAGGGGTCAAACCTACTTTATTCTAAAAGTGGAAAAAAGTAGGTTTGACCCCTTCTTCGTAGCCGGCTACTTCGACCGCTTATATTCGAAGACGCCGCCCGGCTGACTGACCTCGAGGCCGGTCACCTGCCCCTTGGCGTCCTCGAGGAACCTGACCCGGACGACCCGGGCGACCTTGAGCGAGAACTCGCCGCCGACCTCCGGCACGAGGTCGTAGACGGGCTGCCCGGGGATCGACAGGGTCAAGGCCTCGCCTTTCGGCGCGACGGTCACGGTCTGGGTAGCCAGCGTGTAGGCGCCGACGAGGGTCTTGAGGTAGGCCGGGTCGGACAGCCGGGCGTCGGGTTTCTTCACGAAATAGATGTCGTCAACCGAGGTCTCGAAGGGCGCGTGGACTCCGACGACATGGCCGTTGACGTCCGTCCGGAAGGTCAGCTTGAGGTTTTTGAACACCGGGTCGTCGGCCTGGCCGCCGTTGAACGTCTCGTAGTGCCAGTGCTCGAGAGGGGTGGTGATGGCGTTGTAGGTGAACTTCAAGCCCTTCGCTTCGGCCGCGACTTCGAGGTCGCCGTAGCCGGGGTGGGTGTAGCCGCCGGCGTATTCCCCGAGCTTGTGGGCCGGGGCGGTGCCGGGCCTGCGGCGCGTCGCCTGCTTCTCTTGGGCCTTCTTGAGGATCTCCTCGCCCTCGGCCTGGTTCTTGGCCGCATCCCCGATCCAGTCCTCGGCCTCCAGGCCCAGGATGCGGTCGGCCGCCGCGCGGATGAGGAGCTCCGGCAGGCCCGTTCCGTTCTTGTTGGCCAGGACGACGAATCCAAGCCCGTCGTTCGGAAGGAAGCTGACCATGGCCGAGAAGCCGTCGATGTTCCCTCCGTGATGGACGCGGTGGTGCCCCCGGTAGTTGTCGACCATCCAGCCCAGGGCATAAGCCATCGCCGAGATGTCCGGACGGGTCGGGACCGCGCCCGAGACCATGGCGGGCCTGTGGAGGTCGGCCAGGGTCGCCGGGGCGATGACCTGCTTGTCCCCGAACTTCCCCCCGCCGATGTGAACGGCGACCCAGCGGCTCATCTCGTTGACGGTGGAGTTGATGGACCCCGCCGGGCCGACGGCCGAGATGTCGCGGAAGGGGATCTTCTGGATCTTGCCTTCGCGCTCGGCGTAGGGCTGGGCGAAGTTCTTGTCCTTCTGGGATTCGAAGACCGAGAAATTGCTGCGGGCCATCCCCAGGGGATCGAAGACCAGGGCCCGCACGGAATCCTCCCAGCTCTTCCCGGTCAGCGTTTCGACGAGGTACCCGGCCGTGAGGAACATCAGGTTGTTGTACTGCCATCTCTCCCGGAGGTCGGCCGTCGGCGGCAGGAACTCCAGGCTGCGGACGAACTGTTCGCGGCTCCATCCGGTCTTGTTGTACCAGACGAGGTCATGGCGCGGCAGGCCGGACCGGTGGGTGACCAGGTCGCGCGGCGTCAGGCGCTCGCCGGCCTGAACGTCGTAGAGGCGGAACCAGGGGATGTAGGCCCGCACCGGCTTGTCCCATTCGACCTTTCCCCGGTCGACGAGCGCGCCCAGAGCGAAGGCCGTGAAGGCCTTCGACGACGAGCCGATGGCCAGGATGGTGTCGGCCGTCATCGGCAGCTTGTTCTCGATGTCGCGAAGGCCGAAGCCCTTAGCGAAGACGACCTCGCTGTCCTTGACGACGGCCACGGCCACGCCGGGGACTTTGAGCTGGGCCAGGCCTTTGGCGACGACCTCGTCGAATCCCTCGAGGGCCTTTTTCGCTTTCGCGACCGGGCTTTCGCCCCGGGTGAGCGCGAAGGGGAAGGTCGCCCCTCCCTGGCTGAACTGCCCCGTGATCCCGGCCCCGCCGGCGCCGAACGTGCCCTTGAAGGTCGGATCGCCTGGCACGCCGGCTATGGCGAAGGTGACCTCCTGCCCTTCGACCTTGATGCAGGTCAGGGGCAGATCTTTGGCGTTCTGCAAGGGAATGGAGATATCCCCTTTCCAGGTGCCGTCGTCCTGCTTTACGAAATCCAGATCGACGCCCAGCCGTTTGCCGGGGATCTCGATGGCCCCCTCCCAGTGTCCGGCGAGGTCCTGGGGTCCGGCCGAAAAGACGGCGGCCGGAACGGACAGAACACATAAAAGGACGAAGATCGACAGGGCCTTCAAGCATGATCTCATGGGGTTCTCCTTTCCGGGTCCATAGGCGTAAAGCCTAGCACAGCGCTGTACGGACCGCAATCGTAAGGGGTCAAATCTCCACTTATTAAATTTTACCCATCCGGATGTCCAGAAAGCGCGCTAATCCTGAATTAATTAACAAGTGGAGATTTGACCCCCTCTTGGGGAAGAAAGCGGCCGGGGGAACGTCAAAATGATGTACCCTAAGGTATAATAAAAAGAAGATAAGGTCCTTCGATAAGGTGGAAAACAATGACGAAGACCCGTAAAAGAACGGCCTGGTTCCTGGCCCTGGTCCTGATCACGAGCTTGGCCGCGTCATGCAAGAAATCGAACGGCGGGCCGACCCCCGGCAACAACAACGCCGCGGCGGCCGCCCAGGCCAAGCCGGGAGGCCCGGCGGGCAAGCCCCAGCCCGGCGCCAAGAGGCCCGGCGGCGAGCCCGAAACAGAATCCCTCCCGGTCAACATCGAGACCATCCAACGCCGGAGCCTCAACTCCTACATCGTCCTCAACGGCATCGTCGAGCCCGAGCGCAAGGTCGAGGTCTTCGCCCGCCTGTCCGCTTACGTCAAGCAGATCGTCAAGGAAGAAGGGGCCTTGGTCAAGGAAGGCGACGTTCTGGCCGTCCTCGACGACATCGAGGTCCGCATCAGCCACGAGCAGGCCCGCATCGCCCTTGACCAGGCCAAGCTCAGCCTTGACGAAGCCGAACAGAACCTCGTCCGGGCCCGCGAGCTGTTCGCCCGGGACCTCATTTCCGAACAGGAGTACCAAGCCCAGGACGCCGTCCACAAGCAGCGTCAGCTGGACTTCAAGAACCGCGAGCAGAGCTTCCAGAACCTCGAGCTTCAGCTCGGCTGGACCCGCATCCGGGCCAACGCTTCGGGATACATCACGGAGCGGCTGATCGAGGTCGGCGGCCGGATCAACCCCAACCAGCAGGTCTTCACGATCGAGGACTTCACTCCCCTGCTGGTCCGGGTCTTCGTGCCCACGTCCGACTCCATCAAGCTCAGGACGGGGATGTCCGCCTCGGTGGCGACGGAAGTCATCCCGGGGACGGACTTCGGGGGCCGGGTGACGCTCATCAACCCCCGCATCGACGTCCAGACCGGGACGGTCCGGGTCACGGTCGAGGTCTACGACGAGAGCCTGCGGCTGAAGCCCGGCATGTTCGTCCAGGCCCGCATCGCCGTCGGCCAGAAGGAGGACGTCCTGGTCATCCCGCGCAAGGCCATCCTCTACCGGCAGAACAAGACCTACGCCTTCGTCGTCGAGAACGGCCGGGCGGCCCAGCGGGAGATCGCCCTGGGGCTCACCGAAGAGGACCTGGCCGAGGTCCTCGGCGGCCTCGAGGAGGGCCAAACCATCGTCTCCGTCGGGGTCGAGAACCTCAAGGACGGACAGCCGGTCGAAGTCCTGCGATGAAGATCGTCCGTTTCTCCATCAACCGCCCCGTCTCGGTGTTCATGTTCACCGTGGCGGCCCTGATCTTCGGCTTCATCTCCTACTCGCGCCTGACCCTCAACCTCCTGCCCAAGATCTCCTATCCGACCCTGACCGTCCGGACGGAATACCCGGGGACCGCGCCCTCTGAGATCGAGAACATCGTCTCCAAGCCCATCGAGGAGACCTGCGGCGTCGTCGACAACGTCATCCGCATCTCGTCGGTCTCGCGGGCCGAGCTGTCCGAGGTGACCATCGAGTTCGCCTGGCACACGAACATGGACTTCGCGACCCTCAAGGTCCGCGAGAAGCTCGACCTCCTGCGCTTCCCGACCGGGGCCACGAAACCCGTCATCCTCCGCTACGACCCGAACCAGGAGCCGGTCATGAAGCTCGGCCTGGTCGGCGACGCCGAGCTGGCCTACATCCGCTACATCGCCGAGCGCGAGGTCAAGCAGGCCCTGGAGAGCATCGAGGGAGTGGCCGCCTGCTCCATCTCCGGCGGTCTCGAGGACGAGATCCACATCGACATCGACGAGCAGAAGCTCAGCCTCCTCAACATCCCGATCACGACCGTGGCCAACCGCCTGGCCCAGGAGAACGTCGACCTGTCGGCCGGGATCCTCAAGCAGAAGGACACCCAGTACCTGGTCCGGACCGTCAACCAGTTCCGGGACATCGAGGAGATCCAGGGCATCATCGTCGAGAAGCGGGGCGACATCCAGATCACGCTCGGCAGCGTGGCCAATGTCTACCGCGGCTACAAGGAGCGCAAGGTCATCTCCCGGATCAACGGGCGGGAGTGCATCGAGGCCGCCATCTACCGGGCCGCCGACGCCAACACGGTGGCCGTGGCCGAGGCCGTCAACGAACGGCTGAAGGCCGTCCACCAGAACATCCTCAGGCCCCGGGGCCTGGACTTCGTCCTCATCACCAACCAGTCGAAGTTCATCAAGAGCACCATCGACCAGGTCAAGTCGACGGCCCTCATCGGCGGCATCCTGGCCGTCCTCGTCCTGCTCTATTTCCTGAAGAACGTCCGCAGCACGCTGATCATCGGCACGGCCATCCCCGTCTCGGTCGTCATCACCTTCTTCCTGATGTTCTCCTCGAACATCTCCCTGAACATCATCTCGCTCGGCGGGCTGGCCCTGGGCATCGGCATGCTGGTCGACAACTCCATCGTCGTCCTGGAGGCCATCCAGCGCTACCGGGACGCCGGGCACGTCGGCGCCGAAGCGGCCTACAAGGGGACGACCGAGGTGGCCGGTGCCGTCACGGCTTCGACCCTGACGACCGTGGCCGTTTTCTTCCCGATCGTCTTCGTCGAGGGCATCGCCGGCCAGCTGTTCAAGGACATGGCCCTGACCGTGACCTTCTCCCTGCTGGCCTCGCTCGTCGTCTCCCTGACCGTGGTCCCCATGCTGGCCTCCTCGATGCAGCGGGAAAACCCCAAGCAGCACACGGCCCGGGTCCTCAAGTTCGTCTTCAGGCCGCTCGACAAGCTTTACGACCGGGTCCTCGAAGCCTACAAGCGCTTCCAGGACGTCTCGTTCAAGCGCCGCCGCATCATCTTCGCCGTCATCATCTTCGCCTTCCTGGCCGCCGTGTTCGGGGTCCGGTTCATGGGTCAGGAGCTCATCCCGGTCATCTCCCAAGGCGAGCTGATCATCAACGTCGAGTTCCCGCCGGGGACCGCCCTCAAGGAGAACCAGGCCGTCGTCTCCGACATCTCCGAGGCCCTGAAGGCCTATCCCGAGATCGACAGCATCTACGAGCTCGTCGGCAAGGGGTCGCGGGGCGGCATCTCCTTCCAGGAGGAGATGGAGAACCTCTCGGAGTTCACCGTCCGGCTCGTGCCCGGGATCCTGGGCAAGGCCGAGGACCGGATCATGGACCGCATCCGTATCGACCTCGAGAGGTTCCCGACGACCGACATCAAGGTCTACAAGCCGCGCTTGTTCTCCTTCAAGGCCCCCCTCGAGATCGTCATCTCGGGGACCGACCTCGACCGCATCAAGGAGAACGCCGACCTGATGATGGCCCTGCTCCGGGACGTCGACGGCATCATCGACCTGAAATCCAGCATGGAAGAGGGTTATCCGGAGATCCAGATCGTCTTCGACCGGGCCGTCCTGGCCTCCCAGAACATGACCATCAACTCCGTCGGGGCCCAGCTGCGGAACAAGATCGAGGGCGAGATCGCCACCCGCTTCATCGAGAGCGACCGGGAGATCGACATCCGGGTCCGCCTGTCCGAGGACGCCCGCGACCGGGTCGAGAAGATCGAGCGCATCACCGTCCGCAACGGCCTGGGGGTCATGGTCCCGCTCAAGTCCCTGGCCCAGATCCAGATCAAGGAAGGCCCGGCCGAGATCCGCCGCATCCTGCAGCAGAAATCGGCCGTCCTGACGGGGAACATCTCGGGCATCTCCCTCGACGAGGCCGAAAAAAGGGTCATGGCCGCGGCCGCCTCCATCCCCAAGACCGCGGACTGCTCGATCTTCCTGGCCGGACAGAGCCAGGAGCAGGACGTGGCCTTCTCGTCCATGATCTTCGCCATCCTCCTGGCCGTGTTCCTCGTCTACCTGGTCATGGCCTCCGAGTTCGAATCCTTCAAGAAGCCGTTCATCATCATGTTCACCATCCCCCTGGGCATCATCGGCGTCGTGGCCGTCGGCCTCGTCTTCGGGATGTCGATCAACGTCATCGTCCTCATCGGCCTGATCATCCTGTCCGGGATCATCGTCAACAACGCCATCGTCCTGGTCGACTACATCGGCCAGCTCCAAAGCCAGGGGATGCCGAAGCTCGAGGCCATCAAGACCGCCGCCCGGGTCCGGTGGCGGCCCATCCTGATGACGACCATCACCACGGTCCTGGGTCTCCTGCCGATGGCCCTGGACTACAACGAGGGCTTCGAGATCCGCATCCCCCTGGCCCTGACCCTGATCGGCGGGCTGATCTTCGGGACGTTCCTGACCCTGGTGCTCATCCCCCTGGTCTATGACTGGGTCGTGCGGGAGACCGGACCGGGGGAAAGCCGCGAAAACCGGCTGATGGGCCTCCTCAAGGGCGCCAAGAAGGCCCTCTCGGCGGATAAGCACGGAGTGGCCAAGTCATGAACCTCTCCGAGTTCGCCGTCAAGAAGCCCGTCTCCATCATCGTCTTCATGCTCATCTTTCTGACCATCGGGGTCATCTCGCTGCTGCGCCTGCCGCTCGAGCTCATGCCCGACGTGTCCTTCCCCGGACTGATGGTCCAGATCCCCTACCCCTCGTCGTCGCCCGAGGAAGTCGAGCGGATCATCACCCGTCCCGTCGAGGACGTCCTGGCGACCGTCAACAACCTGGACACCCTGAGCTCGACGTCCTCCGCCTCGTCCTCCTCGATCCACCTGCAGTTCAAGTCGGGCACGAACATGGACCTGGCCTCCATGCAGATCCGGGACAAGATCGACCAGATCCGCGGCGACCTGCCCCGCGACATCGAGGCCATCCGCATCCGCCGCTTCTCGATGAACGACAGGCCGGTCATCAACTTCAGCGTCTCCATGCCCGGCGACCTCGACGAGCTCTACTTCTGGTCGGAGAACTACATCATGCAGCAGCTCGAGCGGATCGAGGGCGTGGCCAACGTGGAGATCCGGGGCATCCGCAACAAGGTCCTCAACATCTACCTCCGGCCGGAGATCTTCTATTCCTCGTCCATCCGCATCAGCGACCTGACGGACACCATCCGGAACAACAACGTCAACGTCTCGGCCGGCTATGTCGAGGACGGCCCGGCGCGCTACGCGGCCCGCGTCCCCGGCGAGCTGAAGGTCCTGGACGACGTCCAGAACCTGCCCGTCAGCGACAAGGGGCTGACCATCGGCGACGTCGCCCGGGTGACCTACGACTACCCCGTCAAGGAGGACTTCAACCGCCTCAACGGCCGGGAGACCGTGCGCTTCGAGATCTTCCGGGCCTCCAACGCCAACATCGTCGACGTCTGCAGCCAGGTCAAGCAGACCATGGCCCGCATCAAGGTCACCGAGCCGGCCCTCCACGACCTGCACACCGTCTTTTACCGCGACCAGTCGGAGGACATCCTCCGGAGCCTCAAGGACCTGTCCTGGTCGGGGATCGTCGGCGGCATCATGGCCGTCCTTGTCCTCCTGTTCTTCCTCCGCAAGTTCCAGTCGACCGTCATCATCGCCATCGCCATCCCCATGGCCATGGTCTTCACCTTCAGCTTCATGTACCTCTACCGGACCATCTTCCGGGCCGACATCACCATCAACGTCATCTCGCTCAGCGGGCTGATGATGGCCGTCGGCATGCTGGTCGACAACAGCGTCGTCGTCCTGGAGAACATCTTCCGCCTGCGCCAGGAGAAGTCCCTGCCGCCGATGAAGGCCTCCCTCCAGGGGGCCGGCGAGGTCGTCCATGCCGTCACCGCCGCCACGCTTTCGACCCTGGTCGTCTTCGTCTCCCTGGGCTTCATGTCCGGGTCCGGGTTCGGACGGTTCATGCAGGACTTCGCCCTGACCATCTCCCTGGCCCTCATCGCCTCGCTCCTCGTCTCGCTGACCTTCATTCCTCTCGCGGCCAGCCGCTTCTTGTCCGGGAAGACCAAGGAGAAGGCCAGCTGGCTGGTCAAGCTGACGCGCATCTACGAGAGGATCATCGGCCTCACCATCCGCAACACCCGGAACAAGCTCCTCGTTGTCGGGCTGGCCATCCTGATCTTCGTGTCCTCTTTCCTCATGCTCCGGAGCATCGAGCGGGAGTTCATGTTCGGCAGCGACGAGCGGGAGGTCAGCCTGTCGGTGTACATGCCCCGCTCCTACACGCTGGAGCAGATGAACGATCTCTTCACCCGGTTCGAGGACATCATCCTCGGCCGCAAGGAGGAGCTGGCCCTCGAGTACCTGTCGACCGACTTCGGCGTCCGGAACATGCGGCAGGGCCGGTTCCGCGGCTCGCTCGAGCTGTCCCTGCTCGACAAAGGGCCCTCGGTCACCGAGATCCGGGACAAGCTCAAAGCCCTCCTGCCCAAGGAGGCCGGCATCCTCTACGAGTACGGGGAGCGGTTCGGGCGGGGCGGTTTCGGACGGGGGACGTCGGTCGACCTCATCGGGCTGGACTACACCACGCTCACGGAGCTGGCCCCGGCGATCATCGAGAAGCTGCGGACGGTCCCCAACGTCGAGGACGTCACCTCCGACCTCGAGGGCGGCGACACCCAGCTCCTCGTCCAGGTCGACCGCTCGCGGGCCGAGAACCTCGGGGTCAGCAGCCGGATGATCGCCCAGACGGTGTCCTCGTCGCTGTCGGACCGGGCCATCGGCAAGTTCAAGACCGAGAACCGCGAGATCGACATCATCATGAAGATCCAGGGCGAGCAAGGGTTCAACGAGGAGGACCTGCGCAACATCAGCCTGAGGACCCAGGACAAGTCGGTGCCCATCTCGGCCATCTCGACGATGTCCTACCGGGTCGGCTCGAGCTCGATCCGCAAGGAGAACAAGAAATCCAAGCTGTCCATCCGGGTCAACACCAAAACCCAGGGGATGATGGCCCTGACGGCCGACATCCAGAGGGTCATGAGCACGGTCGAATTCCCCGACGGTTATGCCTGGAGCATGGGAGAGGGCTTCCGCCGGTTCCAGGAGTCGCAGGGGGAGACGACGCTGGCCATCGTCCTGGCCCTGCTCTTCATCTACATCATCATGTCCTCGCTGTTCGAGTCGTTCGTCTACCCGTTCACCATCCTGCTCATCGTGCCGCCGGCCATCTTCGGCGTGGCCGTGATGTTCAAGGCGACCAATATCACGCTGAACACGACCTCCTATCTGGGGCTGCTGACGCTGTTCGGGATCGTGGTCAACAACGGCATCATCCTCATCCACCACATCCGGACGCTCCGCTCGCAGGGCCTGGGCAAGAACGAGGCCATCGTCCAGGGGGGCAAGGACCGCATCCGGCCGATCATCATGACGGCCATCACGACCATCTTCGGCGTCCTGCCGCTGGCCTTGCCCTATATGATGCCGCGGTTCTTTCAGGGCATGGGCCAGAGGGCCGCGATGTGGGCCCCCATCTCGGTGGCTATCGTCGGCGGCCTGACGACCTCGACCTTCTTCACCCTGATCTTCCTGCCGACCTTCTATTCGCTGGCCGACACGGCGGCCGTCCGGGTCAAGGCGCTGCTCGGCTTCAAGTCGTCGAAGATCTGAGTCGGCCGGCGGAAGATCCCGGTTGAAAAGCCGGCCCGCTTCTTCCATAATGATGCGGCCTTGAATAACGCGACACCGGCAGGCTTCCTCGAGTTCCGCGGGGTGTCCAAGCGGTTCGGCGCCGTCCGGGCCGTCGACGACGTCTCCCTGGAGCTCAAGAAGGGCGAGTTCTTCTCGCTCCTCGGCCCGAGCGGCTGCGGCAAGACGACCATGCTCCGGCTGGCCGCGGGCTTCGAGGTCCCCGACGCCGGGCGCGTCTTCCTCGACGGCCGGGACATCACCGACCTGCCCCCCAACAAGCGCCCCGTCAACACCGTCTTCCAGAGCTACGCCCTGTTCCCCCACATGACCGTGCGCGACAACATCGCCTTCGGCCTGACCGTCGCCAAGCGGCCGAAGCGTGAGGTCCGGGACGAGGTCGACCGGATGCTGCGGCTCATCCGGATGGAGGACCAGGCCGACAAAAAACCCGATCAGCTCTCTGGGGGACAGAGGCAACGGGTGGCCGTGGCCCGGGCCCTCGTCAACCGGCCGCGGGTCCTGCTCCTCGACGAGCCCCTGGCCGCTCTCGACCTCAAGCTGCGCCAGAAGATGCTCATCGAGCTCGACCTGGTCCACGACGAGGTCGGCATCACCTTCCTCTACGTCACTCACGACCAGGCCGAGGCCATGAGCCTGAGCGACCGCATCGCGGTCATGGACGGCGGGCGCATCGAACAGGTCGGCGCGCCGGCCGAGATCTACGAGTCGCCCCGGACGGGGTTCGTGGCCGCGTTCATCGGCGACACGAATTTCCTGGAGGGGCGGGTCCGGGAATGCCCGGAGGCGGACTATTGCCGGCTGGAGATCGCGGGCCTGGGCGAGGCCGCGTCCTTCAACGACCGGCAGGTCCGCCCGGAACAGGCCGTCGTCCTGAGCGTGCGCCCCGAGAAGATCCACATCGCCCACGACCGGCCCGAGGACGCCCCGCGGAGGAACGGGTTCCCGGCCGAGGTCGAGGACGTCATCTACCTCGGCGCCTCGACGAAATACTGGGTCCGGGCCGGGGACCACCGGGTCCAGGTCCTGCGGCAGCATTCCCGGTATTTCTACGACGATCGGCCCATCCGCTGGAAGGACCGGGTCTGGATCTGGTGGCACGCCGACGACGGCTTCATGCTCGAAGGGGTCAAATCTCCACAATGATACATCGGCGGCGCCACTCCCGTCGGGACCCGGATATGTATCATTGTGGAGATTTGACCCCTAAGCAGCGGGCCGAGTGGCTCGTATCGCTGCCGACCCTCGCCTGGCTGGCCCTGTTCCTCGTCATCCCCGCGGCCCTCATCTTCGTTCTCGCCTTCCGGCCGGCCGATCCTTACGGCGGCATCGGCGCCGGCTGGACGCTCGAGACCGTGCGGGCGCTCTGGGCGCCGAGCAATCTGGCCATCGCCGTGCGGACGCTCTGGATCAGCCTGCTGACGACCGCCGTCTGCCTCGTCCTGGCCGTGCCGGCGGGGTACACGATCGCCCGGGCTTCCGAAAAATGGCGGAACCGCCTCCTGATGCTGGTCATCGTCCCCTTCTGGACGAGCTTTCTGGTCCGGGTCTTCGCCTGGAGGTCCCTGCTTCACCCCGAGGGGCCGGTCAAGGCTTTGCTCCAAGCGGCCGGGCTCGCCGGCCCCGAAACGACGCTCCTCTACAACCCGGCGGCCGTCGTCCTGGTCATGGTCTACACGTTCCTGCCGTTCACCATCCTGCCCATCTACGCGGCCGCCGAGAAGTTCGACTTCCGGATCGTCGAGGCCGCCCGTGACCTGGGCGCCCGGCCGTTCCAGGCCTTCCGGAAGGTGTTCCTTCCGGGGATCAGCCAGGGCCTCCTGACGGCCTTCCTGGTCGTCTTCATCCCGGCGTTGGGGTCCTACATCATCCCCGACCTCGTCGGCGGGCCGTCGGGCGAGATGCTGGGCAGCAAGATCGCCCAACGGGTCTTCACCGACCGCAACCTGCCGCACGCGAGCGCCCTGTCGGCGGTCCTGGTGCTGGCCGTGATGGCCCCGCTCGTCGCGGTCCTGGCCCTGCAGAGAAAGAAGAAGCGGGCCGATATCATCATGGGGGAGTCGCCGTGAGGAGGAGCCGCTTCCCGGTGGCGGTCACGGCGGCCGTCCTGGCGTTCTTCTATCTGCCCATCATCGTTCTCGTCGCCAACTCGTTCAATCCGGCCCGCTTCTCGAGCCGCTGGCAGGGTTTCTCGCTGGTATGGTACCGGCGCCTTTTCGAGTCGCCCGAGGTCTGGCAGGCGCTGAAGAACACGCTCATCGTGGCGGTGGCGGTCACGGCCATTTCGGTCGTTCTGGGGACCCTGGCCGCGTTCGCCCTGCACCGGTACGCCGCGAGCCGGCTGCAGCGCGTTCACTACACGCTCATCTACGCGCCGCTCGTCGTGCCGGAGATATTGATGGGCATCGGTCTGCTGATGGCCTTCGTCGCGGCGGGCGTACCGCTGGGGCTGGTGACGATCATCCTGGCCCACGTCACGTTCTGCGTCAGCTTCGTGGCCATGACCGTGCTCGGCCGGCTCCAGGACTTCGACTTCTCGGTGGTCGAGGCCGCCCGGGACCTGGGCGCGGGATGGGGGCGGATCGTGCGGAAGGTCCTCGTGCCGATGCTGATGCCGGGCATCGCGGCGGGCGCGCTGCTGGCTTTCACGCTGTCGGTGGACGATTTCGTCATCACGTTCTTCGTGGCCGGGCCGGGCGCGACGACCTTGCCGCTTCGCATCTACAGCATGATCAAGTTCGGCGCCCCGCCGATGATCAACGCCCTGTCGACGCTGCTGCTGGCGGTCACCGTGACGGCCGTGCTGGCCAGCCGGAGACTGAGCCGCTCGAAACGCTAGCCGGTTCTCCCCGCTTTCCGGATTGTAAAGCAGGGCGGCATTGGGTTATAAAGACCTCGAGGCAAAGACGATGAGCATTGCGAGAGGCGGCTTTGGAAGAGCGTTCATCGCTTGTTCTCTTGGCGCCGCTTTTTTCTTCACGGCGGGCTGCGGCGGCGGGGGCGGGCCGGTCCTGCGGGTTTACACGTGGTCCGACTACATCAAGCCCGAGCTCGTCCGCCGGTTCGAGCGCGAGCACGGCTGCCGGGTCGCGCTGGACACGTTCGAGTCGAACGAGGCCATGTACGCCAAGCTCAAGGCGGGAGCCGGGGGCTACGACCTTCTGACGCCCTCGAGCTACATGGTCAGCCTGATGCACGGGCAGGGCATGCTTATGACCCTCGACCACGCGCTCCTGCCCAATCTTGCCCATGTCGACCCGGACTATCTTGCCAGGGCCGTCGACGGGGCCATGGACCATTCCGTGCCCTACATGCTCGTCGTCACCGGCATCGCCTATCTCGAGGGCCGGGTCCGCGACATGACCCCGTCGTGGACGATGTTCGGCCGGGCCGACCTGCGGGGCCGGATGACCATGCTCAACGACATGCGGGAGACGGTCGGGGCGGCCCTCAAGGCCCTGGGATACAGCATCAACACGACGAACGGCGACGAGCTGCGGGAGGCCGAGCGGCTGCTCATCGAGTGGAAGCCGAACCTCGCCAAGCTCGAGAACGAGCAATACAAGATCGGGCTGGCCTCGGGCGAATTTCTCCTAGTCCACGGCTGGAACGGGGACGTCTTTCAGGTCGCGCAGGAGAACCCCGAGGTCCGGTTCGTGGTCCCCGAGGAAGGGACGATCATCTCGTGCGACGATCTGGTCGTCCCGGCCGGGTCGGCCCAGGCCGGGCTGGCCCACGCGTTCATCAACTTCCTGCACGAGCCGCGGGTGGCCGCCGAGAACACCGAGTTCATCCACTACCTCTGTCCCAACAGGACGTCTTACGACCTGCTCGGGCCGGAGACCCGCGGCAACCCCAGCATCTTCCTGGATCCGGAGGTGTGGGCGCGGAGCGAGGTGATCGCCGACATCGGCGCGGCCAACGCCCTCTACGTCCGCGTTTGGGACCGCCTCAAATCCGCCAAATAAGAAGGGGTCAAATCTCCACTTATTAAATTCTCTCCAGGATCCTGGTTAAAAAGCCCCTTTGTTAATTAGTGGAGATTTGACCCCTTCTTGATTTTGGTGGGCGGGGGTGAACCTGAACCGATAGCCGCCGGCGTCGAGGAAGGCTTTCGCGCCGCCCTCCCCCGCTTCCGGCTCGACGGCGACGCCGCGGCGGGCGAGAATCGCGATCCAGGCGGCAAGATCGTCGACCTCGAGCTCGACGCGGACGGCCTTGCGCTCGGTGAAGGGATGGAGGCCCTGGGTCCCGTCGACGAGGCCGACGAATCCCGTCCGCGAAGCCGCCATGACCTTGGCGAACCCCTGGTCAACGAGGAGCCCCGAGCTGAGCTTGTCGACCTGGAAGCGCAGGGCGTCCTCGAGGTCCCGGTAGTAGAGCCAGAGGATGTTGGCTTTGATGCCCAACCCGGCCGGACGGTCCGTCACCACGCCCGGTCCGGGATAGACGGCCTGGACCTCGCTCAGAGCGTCATTGAGCCGGGTGTTCTGCGGATGGTCGAGGAACCGCTCGAACTCGAGGAGGTGGCCTTCGGGGTCGACGGCGACAAATCCCCGGGTCGGGTGGCGGCTGGCGTCCTTGAGTTCCGAGCGCATCTTCAGCCCTTGGGCCATGAGATAAGCGTACCAGCCGTCGATCTCGTCGGTGACGAACGACAGCGTCGCCGTCTTGGGCGCGTCTGCGTCGTCGCCCGCCTCGGACAGAGGCGAGACCCGCAGAAAGGCCGTCTCCGACAACCGGAACAGGCCCGGGCCGGCCGCCGGCAGGCCAAGCACCCCGCCATAGAAGCGCTCGGCCGCGGCCGTGTCGCGGAAGAAATAGCGGACAACGAGGCCCCGGACCCCC
>VGJC01000021.1 GCA_016867635.1 Candidatus Aminicenantota bacterium
TCCCATCTCCATCGGCGACTGGAAGGCCTCCGTCCTCCCGGTCGCCCAGCAGGCCGTCGAGCGGCTGAGGGCCTCCGGGGTCCGGGTCGCGATGGACGCCCGCGAGGAAGCGACTCCCGGCTGGAAGTTCTCCGAGTACGAGATGCGGGGCGTGCCCCTGCGGGTCGAGATCGGGCCGCGCGACGTCAAGTCCGGCCAGGCGGTCCTCGTCCGCCGGGATACCAAGGCCAAGGAGACCGTCCCCCTGGCCTCGCTTCCGGAGCGCGTCCCGGCCGTTCTCGACGAGATCCAGGCCTCCCTGCTCGCTCAGGCCCGGGCCTTCCTCGAAGCCAACATCCGGGACGCCGGGGACTACGCCGCCTTCAAGGAGACCTTGGAGAACCTCCGCGGGTTCGTCCGGGCGCACTGGTGCGGCGAAGGGGCCTGCGAGGATAGGATCAAGGCCGAAACGATGGCCACGATCAGGATCATCCCTATCGACGAGGACAAGGCGAAGGCCGAAGGCTCGTGCGTCGCCTGCGGCCGGAAAGGCCAGGCCGTCGCCTATTTCGCCCGCGCCTACTGACGCAAGGGGAGTCCGGTCCGAAGGGCCATAGATGAGAGATGATCTCGAAAGGGACCGCCGGCGGATGGTGGATTCTCAGATCCGGGCCCGGGGGATCAAGGACGAGCGCGTGCTCGAGGCCTTGGGCAGGGTCCCTCGCCATCTTTTCGTCCCCGAAAGCCTGGGGGCTCTGGCCTATGCCGACGAGCCCCTCCCCATCGGTGAGGGGCAGACCATCTCCCAACCCTATATCGTCGCCTATATGACCGAAGCCCTGGAGCTCGAGGGCGACGAGCGGGTCCTCGAGATCGGGACGGGCTCGGGTTACCAGACGGCCGTCCTGGCCGAGCTCGTCAGCGAGGTCTGGACGGTCGAGATCGTCGAGAGCCTGGCCCTGCGGGCCCGGAGAACGCTCGAGGGCCTGGGTTACCGGAACATCCGGTACAAAGTCGGGGACGGTTCGCTGGGCTGGCCGGAAGCGGCCCCGTTCGACGCCGTCGTCGTCACCGCCGCGGCGGCCCGCGTCCCCGACAGTCTCCAGGACCAGCTTGGGGCCGGCGGACGGATGGTCGTCCCCGTGGGGACCGACCTCCAGGAGCTCTATCTTATCCTTAGGGAGAACGGCGGCTTGAAGTCCAAGCGCCTGCTCTCGGTCCGATTCGTGCCCTTGGTCAAGGGGACGTGAGGCCGGCCCGTCGCCGCCGAAGGGCCTACTTGTCTTCCCCGTGGTAAACGATGCGGGGGAGCTTCTTGGGGTCCTGCCCGTGGAAGAAGAGCCACTTGTCGTGGCTTTCCTGGTCGTTGTAGATCTTGACGGACCTTTTCTTGGACGAGCTGACGACGCCCAGGATGCGGGCCGACTTGATCGAGGGGAGGGCCCTCGCGGGGGCGACGAGGACCTCCTGGGCCGCTTGGCCCCCCCCGCCGGGCCTGCCCGTGGCCAGGATGACGTCCCATTCCCCGTTCGGTCCCAGCGGGTCCTTGTAGAGCTTCCGGATGCACTTCTCGTCCAGAAGGTCCTCGAGGGACGACGGATACTGGTTGGGCTTCTTGAGGAGGTAGATGCGGACGGCTTCGGCGTACTGCCGGCCGCGGAAGATGAGCTCCTCTTCCTTTTCCCTCTGGATCTCGGTCTGCCAGACGGGAACGGCGACGAGGAGGCCGATGGCGATGACGAAGACGGCCATCATCAGCATGATGATGAGATAGCCGCGGCTGCGTTCCCGGGCTCCGGGGGTCATGGGATCACCAGGTGTTGTAAGGCGCGCCGTCGATGGGCGACTTGTCCTCGGAGCCGGATTTGACGTCGATGACCCCGGGAATGTCCATGATCATCGGGTCCTCGAGCGTCGGGACTTCGCGGACCTCGACCCAGGTTTCCGCCGAACGGGTCATGGGATCGACAGGCATCATCCGCAGGTAACCTTCCTGGACGAGGGTCTGAAGAGAGGCGGGATACTTGCCCTTGTCCATGGCGTACTGGTCGATCAGTTTGCGGAGGATGAACAGGTTCTCCTTGAGCACGGCCTCCCGGGCTTTGACGGCGGCCGACCTGTACTGGGGAAGCCCCAGGCCCACGAGGAGCCCGATGATGCTCAACACGATGATGAGTTCGATGAGGGTGAATCCCTTCTCCGGGCGGGCGGCGGAGGCTCTCATGGCTCACCAGTCCCGGTAGCGGGTCCCGTCCAGGGCCAGGGCCTGGCTTTTCGTATAGACATCATAGACGTTCTCCTCGCCCCAGTTGTCGGAGTCGCGATCGTCCTGGTAGGAACGAAGGCCCCAGTCGAAGGAATTGGTCATGGGGTCTTTGGGGATGCGCCGCAGGAACTTGACCAGGCGCTTCTCGGTCTTGCCCTCCCGCTGCTCCTGGACCTCGACGCCCTCGAGCAGGGCCTCCAGCGTGGGGGGGTATCCTTCGGTGTCCTTGTCGAACGTGATCTTCTTCTCGTCGGCGAGCTTCTTGTGGGCGTCGATGGCCTCCCGCATGAGCCGCAGGGCCCTCTGGAGCTCGATCTCCTTGCCGTGTTTGGCGGCCATCTTGCCGAGGGGCAGGGCGGACAACGTGAGGATGGCGAGAAGCGACAGGGTGATGATCATTTCCGCCAGGGTGAATCCCCCGGCCCGGGATCTTCTGCGCATCATCCGTCGGCCCTCCCGCGAGGTTCAGGCCCTCATTATAGGCGAGCCCGCCCGGAAATCAAAACCGGCCGCGCCGCTCCCTGGGATATTTCCGCGGAGGGCGCTCCGCCGAGGCGGGCCCTCCGCTGTTCTGATCGCCGCCTTCCTCCAGGGCTTTCTTGCTGAGCCGGATCTTGTTGTCGGCCGGGTCGATGCTGACGACCTTGACGGTCACGGCGTCGCCGAGACGCAGGACGTCCCGGATGCTGTTGATCCGGTAGGGCGCGACCTCGGAGATGTGGAGGAGACCGACGAGGTTGGGCATGATCTCGACGAACGCCCCGTATTCCTCGAGCCGGACGACCTTGCCCGTGTAGGTCCTGCCGAGCTCCGCCTCGGCCGTCAGGTCCAGGATCATCTGCTTGGCGCGTTCGGCCGCTTCCATGTCCGTCGAAGCGATGAGGATCTTTCCGTCCTCTTCGATATCGATCCGGGCCCCCGTCTGGCTGATGATCTTCTTGATGATCTTGCCGGCCGGTCCGATGACTTCGCCGACTTTTTCGGGATTGATGTTCAGGATGATGATCCGCGGGGCGTAGACGGAGATCTCGGGCCGCGGCGCGGGCAGGGCTTCCTTCATCCGGGCCAGGACCTTGAGCCGGGCCTCTTTGGACTTGGCCACGATCTCCCGGAGCATGGGCATGGTGACGCAGGGGATCTTGAGGTCCATCTGAACGGCCGTGACGCCCTTGTCCGTGCCGGCCATCTTGAAGTCCATGTCGCCGAAGTGGTCCTCGAGGCCGGCGATATCGGTCAGGACGACGTATTCGTCGCCCTCCGTGACCAGGCCCATGGCGATCCCGGCGACGACCATCTTCAGGGGGACTCCGGCGTCCATGAGGGCCAACACCCCGCCGCAGACCGTGGCCATGGACGAGGACCCGTTGCTCTCCAGGATGTCGGAGACGATGCGGATGGTATAGGGGAAATTCTCGGAGTCGGGGATGGCCGGCAGAATGGACTTTTCGGCCAGGGCCCCGTGCCCGATCTCGCGCCGGCCGGGGCCTCTCAGGAAGCCCACCTCACCGACCGAGAAGGGGGGGAAATTGTAATGGAGCATGAACCTTTTCTTGGATTCCTCGCCGAGGCTGTCCAGACGCTGGGCGTCCTCGAAAGTCCCGAGGGTCACGGTGGCCAGGGATTGGGTCTCGCCCCGCGTGAAGATGGCCGAGCCGTGCGTCCTCGTCAGGGGCGCGACGTCGATCGTGATGGGGCGGATGTCGTCGAAGCCCCGTCCGTCCGTGCGCAGCCGCTTCTTCAGGGCCAGCTCGCGGAAGAGCTTCTCCTCGAGCTTGTGGATGAGGGCGCGGACCTCGACCCGGTCCTCCAGGTTCTCTTCGGGAACCTTGGCCAACGCGGCGTCCATGACCGCGCTGAGGGCGGCCTGGTTGGCACGCTTGCCCCTGACCTGCATGGCCTCGAGGAGCGCGGGGCCGTGCTCCTGCTCGATGCGGGCGAGCTTGTCCCGGTCGAGGGCCTTGGGCGTGAATTCGCGCTTCTTGATGCCAAGCTGGGCGAACAGGTCCTTCTGGGCCCGGATGAGGCGCAAGTTGGCCTCGTGGGCCATGGCCAGGCCGCCGAGGATGACCTCCTCGTCGACCTCGCGGGCCCCGGTCTCGATCATGATGATGCCGCCCTCGTTGCTGACGACGGTCATGTTGAGGGGGCTCGAGTCGAGCTCGGTGCCCGTGGGGTTGACGACGTGGCGGCCGTCGACCAGCCCCACCTTGACCGCGCCCAGAGGGGTCGTGAAGGGGATGTCCGAGAAGTAGAGGGCCGCCGAGGCTCCCAGGACGCCGAGGGTGTCGGGCTCGTTCTCGAGGTCGGCCGAAAGGAGCAGGCCGACGATCTGGGTGTCGAAGAAGTAACCCTCGGGGAAGAGGGGGCGGACGGGGCGGTCGATCAGGCGGGCGATGAGGATCTCGCGCTCCGAGGGCCGGCCCTCGCGCTTGAAGAAACCGCCGGGGATCTTGCCGGCCGCGTAGGTGTTCTCCCGATAGTCCACGATGAGAGGCAGGAAGGACTTGGCGTCCTTCGTCTCTTTACGGGAGGTGGCCGTGACCAGCATCATCGTGTCGCCGTAGCGCAGCAGGGCCGAGCCGTCGGCCTGCTTGGCGATCTTGCCGATCTCGATGGTCAGGGTCCGATTGTTGATCTCCAGACTGATAGTGTGGGGCATAGGTTTTCTCCGGGGACGGAGCTATTTCCGAAGGCCGAGCTTTTGGATGAGGCGTTCGTAACGGCTGACGTCTCTATTCTTGATGTACTCGAGGAGCCTTTTCCTCTGGCCGACCATCTTCATGAGACCGGTCCGGGAATGGTGGTCCTTCTTGTGGGTGCCGAAATGCTTGATCAGGAGGTTGATCCGTTCGGTCAACAGGGCGACCTGGATCTCCGGGGAGCCCGAATCCTGGGCGTGAGCCTGGTTCTCCTTGACGATCTTCGTTTTGTGTTCTTTGCTTAACACTCTTCTTGTTCTCCTAGTTTTTTTTCTGCCGTATTTTAGCAAATGCCGGCCGAAAAGTAAAGGAATTCTTTGAGTTGCGGGGCGGGTGCCGGGGGAGAGGACTTTCCGCGCCCCCCCATGGGGGACCCGACGAGGGGCCCGTCAGCGGCGCGGGACTCAGCCGGAGAGGGCCTTCTTGCGGGCCAGCAGCTGGCGGGCGTATCTCGAAATGAGGCCGCCCTGTTTCTCCTGGCACTCGGCCAGCTTGGCCTCGATCTCGGCCAGGGTCAGGGCGTTGACCTTTTTCCTTTTCGGGCCGGTTTCCTCTTTCTGCTCAGCCATTGTCGTTCCTTTCCGTGCTTTCGTTGATTTCCGCTCTTCCGGGGCAACCGGGGACTAGAGGAGACATTATACTACCAGAAGCGGCCCGGCGAATCAAGCGCCCTCCGTTTACAATCGGCCCCGGTTCGCTTATCATGAACACCCTGGAACGGACCCCGAGGAGGAGGCCATGGGCCGGCTGGACCGAAGGTCATTCATCAAGCGCGTTCTCCAAGCGGCCGCGGGCATTTTCCTGGCTCTCGGCGCGCCGCAGGGCCGTCCGGCGCAGGAGGCGGCCGGGCCGCTCGTCAAGCTGGCCTACAGGGCCCTCGAGCCCGGCGAACCGGTCCTCGTCACGCTCCAGTCCGACGGAACGGCCCGGTCCGCGTCGGTGGCCTTTCTGGGCCGGACGGTGGTCTTGAGACCGGCGCCGGGGAGCCGCTCCGCTTTCGCCTTCCTGGGCATCGACCTGGCCACCAAGCCGGGCCCCCACGCCATGGTCATCCGGGTCGACAAGGCGACCGGCGGAACGGAGGAGATCCGCGAGGACATCGAGATCGCCGAAAAGGCCTTCCCGTCGACGAAGCTGCGGTTCAAGCCCGAATACGTGACCCCGCCGGCCGAGCTCCGGGAGCGCATCCGGAAAGAAAGCGAGCTGGTGGCCTGGGTCATGTCGGTCGTCACGCCCGAGTGGCTGGGGGACGGGCCGTTCGTCCTGCCCCATCCGGCCCCGTCCTGGTCGAATTTCGGGCAGAGGCGCCTCAACAACGAGGTCCTCCAGTCGATCCACACGGGCCTCGACATCCGGGCCCCTTTCGGCGACCCCATCCGGGCGGCCAACGCGGGTCGGGTGGCCATGGCCAGCGACCTCTATCTCGGGGGCAAGACCGTCATCATCGACCACGGGCTGGGTGTCTTCAGCTCCTACGGGCATCTGTCGGAGCTCAAAGTGAAGAGGGGAGAGGCGGTCGGGAAAGGCCGGGTCGTCGGGCTCTGCGGAAGCACGGGCCGCTCGACCGGGCCCCATCTTCACTGGGCCGTCAAGATCTTCGACAGCCGCGTCGACCCCGAAGCCATGCTCCGCCTTCCGTTGTAGGCGCCCGCTGACCGGACACGTTCGGGCGGTTCCTCTCGCGGCTACTTCAGATAGGCGGCCAGCCACTCGTGGATCGTCTTCCACCACAGCTCGGCGTTCTGGGGCTTGGAGATGAAGTGGTCCTCGTCGGGGAAATAGAGGAGCTTCGAGGGCACGCCCATCCGCTGGAGCGAGGTGAAGAACTGGAGCCCCTGCTCGAGCGGCACGCGCAGGTCGTTGGCGCTGTGGATGACGAGGGTCGGCGTCTTGAAGTTCTTGACGTACATGGACGGCGACCACTTCGTGTACTGTTCGGGGCTCGTCCACGGCGTGCCCTGATACTCCCATTCCGGGAACCACAGCTCCTCGGTCGCGCCGTACATCGACCGCAGGTCGAAGACGCCGGAGTGCGAGACGAGGCAGTCGAACATCTCGGTCTGGCCGGCGATCCAATCGATCATGTAGCCGCCGTAGGAGGCGCCGGCCGCGCCCAGCCGGTACATGTCGATGAACGGATAGCGGCCGTGGAGGTAGCCGACGGCCTTGACGATGTCCTGGTAGGGCTTGCCGCCCCAATCGCCGCTGATCGAATCGGTGAAGGCCTGGCCGTAGCCCGTGCTGCCGTGGAAATTGACCATGGCCGTCACGTACCCTCCGGCGGCGAACATCTGGGCGTTCCAGCGATAATGGAAGCCGTCGCCGAAGCTGCCCTGCGGCCCGCCGTGGATGAGCATCAACAGGGGATACTTCTGTTCGGGATCGAAGGCCGGCGGTTTGAGCAGGAAGCCGTGGATCTTGGCCCCCTCGGCGCCCTCGAACCAGAACTCCTCGGCCGGGTTCATGGCCAGGCCGGCCAGCAGATCCCGGTTGAGGTCGGTCAGCCGGGCCGCCTTCCTGGCCTTCAGGTCGTAAGACCAAACGTCGTTCGGCCGATCGATGGCCTGCTTGAGGAAATAGAGCTTCTGCCCGTCGGGCGACAGGGCCAGAGAGCCGACCGTATGACCCTCGAGGATCTTTTCGACCTTCTTCGAAGCCAGAACGATCCGGAAGACGGCCGTCCGGCCTTTGTCCTCGGCGCTGAAGACGAGCGCCGACGCGTCCGCGGACCAGAGGAGCTCGCCGGCGGAATAGTCGAGGCTCTCGGTCAGGTTGGTCGCCGCCCCGGACTTCCGGTCGTAGAGCATCAGAGAGAGCTTGTCGGCCTCGAACCCCGGCCGGGCCATGGCCAGGTAGGCGATCCAGCGCCCGTCGGGAGAGTAGCGTGGAGAATGGTCGTTGGCCTTGTTCGCGGTCAGCTTCTTCGCTTCTCCGCCGCCGACGCTCACGGTGAAGACGTCGTTGTTCGTCCCCAGTCCCATGCGCAGCTCGGGATCGATGTTGCGGACGAAGGCGATCTCCGCGCCGTCCGGCGAGAACGCGTAGTCCTGGGCCCCGCCGAGCGAGATGGGGGGCGTGTCGAAGTCGCCCGGGGTCACGTCGACCGGCGTCCCTCCCGCCGCCGGGACGATGAAGACGTGGCTCCGCGTCCCGTCCCACCAGGCGTTCCAGTGCCGGAAGAGGAGACGGTCGTAGAGGCGGGCCTTGACCTTGCTCGCTTCGATCGACTCCATCCGCTTGCGGTTGCTCTCGTCGTCGGGGCAGTCGGGGAAGACCGAGGAGACGAAAGCCAGGTGCGTGCCCTTGGGCGACCAGATGACGCCCGAGGCGCCCGTCGAGATCTTCGTCAGCTGAACGGCCTCTCCGCCGCTCGGGTCGATGGTCCACACCTGGGGGCTTCCGGAGCGGGTCGAGATGAAAGCGATCTTCCGCCCGTCGGGGGACCAGCGGGGGTTGGCGTCGGACTGCGGGCTCGAGGTCAGTCGGCGCGGCTCCCCGCCCTGGGCGGGCACGATCCAGATGTCGCTCGTGCCGCGATTGGCGTCCTTGTCCATGACCGTGACGACGAAGGCGACCGACTTGCCGTCGGGCGAAAGCTGCAGGTCGGTCACCCGCTTGATCTTGATGAAGTCGTCGAAGGCGATGGCTTTGGGCCCGGGCTGGTTCCCCGGCGCGGCCGAAGGGCCGATGAAAACGGCCAGGGCCAGCAGCAAGAGGGTCGCGGCGGATTTTTTCATGGGCGGGTCTCCTTTGCTTATCGTTGCGGACACAGGAGGATTATAAAGAAAAAACCCCCGAAATCCTATCCGCCCGGCCCGGAACTTTTTCCCTTGCGGGCCGTATATCATTGGGATTAGACTGATCGCCGCGCCATGAGCATCGAAGTCCGCGACCTCCGCTTCCGCTACGGGAAGATCCGTCGCCCTCGACGGCGTGACCCTGAGCCTCGGCCGGGGCGCCGTCGGGCTGCTCGGACCGAACGGGGCCGGCAAGAGCACGCTCCTGCGCATCCTCCTGGGCTTCCTGGCCCCGGATAAAGGGGAAGGCAAGGTCCTCGGCCACGACATCCGGCGCGACCAGGCCCTCATCCGCAGGGCGGTCGGCTACATGCCCGAAAGCGACTGCTTCGTCGCCGGCATGGACGCCGTGACCTTCACCTCGTATTTCGGGGAGCTCTCGGGCATGCCGCGGCAGGAGGCCATGAAGAGGGCCCACGAGGTCCTCTTCTACGTCGGGCTGGGCGAGTCCCGCTACCGGCTGCTCGACCAGTACTCGGCCGGCATGAAGCAGCGCCTCAAGCTGGCCCAGGCCTTGGTCCACGACCCGAAGATCCTGTTCCTCGACGAGCCGACCTCGACCCTCGACCCTCACGGCAGGACGGAGGTCCTCGAGCTCATCCGGGACATCTCGACAAGCAAGGACATCCAGGTCCTCATCTCCTCGCACATCCTGGCCGACATCGAGTCGATCTGCTCCTCGGTCGTCATCCTCAACAAGGGAAAGGTGGCCGCCGAGGGCCGCATGGAGGACCTCCGGGCCATCCGCTACAGCCTGTACGAGCTCCGGGTCAAGGGTGACGGCGGGCCGTTCCGCCTGGACCTCGAAGCCATGGGCTGCCGGGTCGAAGAGACCGAGGACCGGATCATCAAAGTTTACATGCCCGCCGAGGGGGACCGCATGGATATCTTCCGGGCGGCCTCGCGGACGGGCGTCCAGCTCCGCTATTTCGTCAAGAGCCGGACCTCGCTCGAGGACCTGTTCGCCGGCGCCGTGGGGGTCGACTGATGGCCGCGACGGTCCGGGCGAAAGGCTACGCGCACTGGGACGGGCGGCCTGTCGATCGCCGCTTCCCCTGGTGGCCCATCACCCGGATGGGAATTCAGCTGGCCTTCCGCAAGAAGCGCTTCAAGCTCGCGTTCGCCATGTCGTTCGCGCCGGCCTTCGTCTTTCTCGCCGGGCTCTACATCTCCGAGCGGCTCGAGGATTTCCAGGCCTTCTTCCGCGGCAGCGACCGGCTGCTCAACATCACCCCGGATTATTTCAAGATCTACCTGACGAACGACTCCCTGCATTTCCTCATCGTGCTCGTCCTGGCCTTCGCCGGGGCCGGCCTGGTCGCCGACGACCTCAAGCACAATTCCCTTCAGCTCTATTTCGCCCGGCCCCTAAGGAAGAAGGACTATCTTCTGGGCAAAATGTCCGTGGTCGCCTTCTTCGTCCTCATCGTGACGGCCCTGCCGGGGCTCGTCCTCCTGCTCTTCAAGCTCGTTTTCGCCGGGAGCTTCAAGTTCTTTCTGGACTACCCCTGGCTGCCGCTGTCCATACTCGGCTACGCGGCGCTCCTGACCGTGTTCTTCGCCTTCTACATCCTGTTGCTTTCGTCCCTGAGCAAGAACAGCCGCTACGTCACGATCCTGGTCTTCATGACCTTCTTTTTTTCGAGCATCCTGCACGGCATCCTGTACGGGATCTTCCGCCTGCCGGCCCTGGCCCTGGTCTCCATCCCGGCCAATCTCCAGCAGACCGGGGCCTCCTTGTTCGGCCAGAAGCTGCCCCACGCTTTCCCGGCCGTCTGGTCGTTCCTCGTGCTGGCGGCGGCCTGCGCCGTCTCGGGCCTGGTGATCAACAGGAAGATCCGCAGCGTCGAGGTCGTCAAGTGAGCGCCGTCATCCGGGCCGAGAACCTGTCCAAGTGGTACGGCAACGTCCTCGGGCTGAGCGAAGTCACCCTGGAGATCGAGAACGGCGTCACCGGCCTCCTCGGGCCGAACGGGGCCGGCAAGTCGACGTTCATGAAGCTCGTCACCGGCCAGATGAAGCCCAACATCGGGTCGGTGACGGTCGGCGGCCGCCGGGCCTGGAACGATCCGGCGCTGTTCGCGAAGATCGGGTTCTGCCCGGAGCCGGACGCGTTCTACGAGGACGTGACGGGCTGGGAGTTCCTGACGGGCCTCCTCCGGCTGCAAGGCTTTTGCAGGGCAGAGGCCGCCGAGCGGGCGGCCCGGGCCCTGGACATCGTCGATCTGGCCAAAGACAAGGACCGGCTCATCCGCGGCTACAGCCGGGGCATGCGACAGCGCGTCAAGTTCGCCCAGGCCATCGCCCACGACCCGGAGATCATCGTCCTCGACGAGCCGCTCTCCGGCCTCGACCCCCTGAGCAAGCGGAAGCTCATCAAGCTCATCAAGGATTTCCGGAGCGAGGGGCGGACCGTGCTCGTCTCGAGCCACGTCCTGCCCGAGATCGAGGCCCTGACCTCGCGCATCGTCCTCATCCACCAGGGCAAGATCCTGGCCCAGGGGGACATCCCGTACGTCCGCGAGCTCATCGAGGCCCACCCCCATGTCATCTCCATCCGGTCGAGCGACCCGCGCCGGCTCGCGGCCGGGTTCATCGGAGACGCCGCGGTCCGCAAGCTGACCTTCGACCCGGACGGCAAGACCCTGGTCATCGAGACGCACAAGAGGGACGCGTTCTTCGGCCGGCTCACGGGCGCCGTTCTCGAGGCCGGAGTGCTGGTCGACGAGATCACCTCGCCCGACGACAATCTCCAGGCCGTGTTCGACTATCTGGTGGGGAAATGAGATGACGGCAAAACAGAGCATCGCGGCCTTCGGCGCGTCGGCCAGCCAGGTTTTCGCTTTTTACTTCATCCTCGGCCGCAAGAGCGCGAAGACCCGGGTCTTCGCCCTCCTGGGGCTCGTCCCGGTCGTCCTGGCCGTGGTCGTCCGCATCGTCATGCGCGGGCGGGCCGAGGACGTCATGGCCGTTTTCACCGAGATCCTGATGGTCTTGTTCCTGCAGTTCTACATCGTCATCCTGTCGCTGTTCTTCGGTACCTCGATCGTCGCCGAGGAGATCGAAGGCCGGACCCTGCCTTACCTGATCACCCGGCCCCTGACCAAGCCGGGCATCATCGTCGGGAAATTCGGCGCTTACGCGCTGCTGATGGCCCTGATGGTGACCGTCAACCTCGCCCTCTCCTATTTCATCATGAACGGCTACCGGCTCGGGGAGGCCTCCCTCTACCTGACCTTTCTGCGCTACGCCGGCGTTCTGGGGCTCGGGGTCCTGGCCTACACGGCCTTCTTCGTCTTTCTGGGAGCGGTCCTCAAGAGGGCCATCCTGGTCGGGCTGGTCTTCGGCTTCGGTTGGGAGAACGTCATCCAGTATTTCCCGGGATCGACGCAGAAGTTCTCCCTCGTCCACTACCTGAAGTCGCTCCTGCCGTACCGCCCGGCGCCCGGCGGGAAAAGCACCCTCTCGCTGCTGCTCTTCCGGCTCGAGCCGACGACGCCCGCCGTGTCCATCCTGACCCTGGCCGCGGTCACGGCGGTTCTCCTGGCCCTGGCTTGCTGGATCTTCCGGGCCAAGGAATATCTGTTCGAGGAATGACGGCCGGGCCTTCGACCCGGGACCGTCCGCTTATTTCTCTTCTTTCTTTTCCTCCGCGGCAGGTTCCTTCCCGAGCTGGACCATATCTCCGAGCTTCGTCTGAGCGGTCTTCTGGAGCATCTGCAGGACCTCTTCAGGAAGGGTGGCATAGAGCCGAACGTAGTCAGCGCCCGAAGTGATCTCGATCCGGCCCAGGGCTTCACCGAGGGCCGGTTCCTGAGCGGACATCATGGCTCCCAACCCCTTGAGGCCGTTGAGGGTCGAGGCCATGTTCTCGTTCTGCTCCTTGGTCCCGCCCATGGTCCGGACGTCGACGAGGAGGTTCCTGTTCTTGTAGTCGAAGGACATGTTCAGGGCCGTGATCCCCTCCATGGCCTTGAGCATGGGGTTCTCTTCGATGGCCTGGCCCAAAAGACCGGGCGGGATGCTTACGGCTCCCCAGGCGATGGCCGACGTGTTGACGGGCTTGAGGGCCCGGCCCATATCCTCGTTCTTGGCCATCGACGGGGATCTTTTCTGATAGACGTCGACGACGGCCTTGACGGCCGCTTCGGTGCCGACCAGGATGTTGGATCCGTCGAGGAAAGCGCCGCAGGCCATCTTGCCGGTCTGACCTTCCGCCCGCCCCTTGTAGAGCGTTATCCCGGAATAGCTCTCCTCGATGAGCTCGGCGACGTTCCCCTTGACCAGCTCCAGAAGCGGTTCCTTTTCATATCTGAGGTTGACGAGGACCGCGGTGTCGGGCTCCTTGGCGCCCATCGGGCCCGTGAGGCCCATGACGACGAAAAAGACGTCCTTCATGGGATCGATGCCGACGGACTTGACGAGCTCCTCGTATGTCCTCTTGGCCTGCGGGTCTTCGAGAGATTTCGCCGCGGCGGTCGTGGTCATGGCCCGGTTGACGTCGATGACCATGACGGCCTGAGTGGTCTCGGGCAGCAGCTTCACCAGCGATTCGCCGGACGCCGAGCCGGCCATGATGCCCTTGTCCCCGGCGCAAGCCGTGAAAAAGACGGCCATAAGGGCCGACAAGACGATGACAGCGGTTTTCTTCATGGTTTTCTCCCTTCTTGGGGGAATACGGATTTCCGTCCGGGAAGTTCCCCTCGAGGACTATACCACTTCCGGCCGGCTCCGGACAACCCTCCGTCAAGCCGGGCCCCAGGTCTTCTCTTGATTTCGGACCCGCCTTCGGTTTAATGTTAGAGCTTCGAATGCCGACAAGCCCGGATGATCCACGAAAGGAGAGACCCGTGATGATGAAGCGTGTCGGACCATGGATCCTGGCCGGAACCGTTCTGGCTCTGGCGTCGGCGGGCCTGGCCGCCGAGAAACCCCTGGCCTCCGCAGCCCTGGCCCGGGCCCTCGAGGAGGAGGTCTCGGGGGAGATCGCCTTCCGCTACACGAACCTCATTTCGGGGTACGACCGCGTCCAGGCCTCCGAGGGTTGGCACGACGCGGCCGAGACGATCCGGCGGGAGCTCGTCCGGCTCGGCTACTCCGACGCCGCGATCGAGGGCTGGCCGTCCGACGGCACGCGCCGCTATTACACCTACCGGAGCGTGATCGGTTGGCGGGCCAAAAAGGGCGAGCTGTGGATGCTCTCCCCGACGCGCGAACGGCTGTGCGATTACGAAGAGGTCCCGTTGACCCTGGTCAAGCACAGCGGTCCGGGCCGGGTCGAGACCGAGCTGGTCGACGTCGGTTCGGGGGTCGGCCAGGAGGCCTACCGGGGCAAGGATGTCAAAGGCAAGATCGTCCTGGCCACGGGAGCGACCTCCGAGGTCATGCGGCAGGCCGTTGTCGAGCGGGGCGCGGCCGGCGTCCTGACCTACTACGCTCCCGACACGAGGCCCGGATACCCCAACATGATCCGCTACACCGCCCTCTGGCCGACCTGGGAGGAGAGGGACAAGCTCGGCTTCGCCTTCAACGTCAGCAAGAACCAGGGGGCGACCCTCAAGCGGCTGCTCGAGGAAGGCCAGAAGGTCGTCCTCAAGGCCGAGGTCGAAGCGGAGTTCTATAAGACGGACATCGAAGCGCTGACCGCTTCTTTCCCCGGCGCCGTCGAGCCCGACAAGGAGATCCTGCTGGTCGCCCACCTCTGCCATCCGACGCCGAGCGCCAACGACAACGCCTCCGGCAGCGGCGGTCTTCTCGAAATGGCCAGGGCCCTGCGCCGGATGGTCGGATCAGGGGCCGTCGAGCCCCCCCGCCGGACCATCCGCTTCCTCTGGGTGCCGGAGTTCAACGGACTGGTTCCCTATATCCAGGCCCATCTCGAGCGGACCCGAAACACCCTGGCCGCCGTCAACTGCGACATGATCGGGGAGGACCTGCACAAGACGGGCGGCGTGCTCAACATCTTCCGGACGCCCGACTCGATGCCGACCTTTCTCAACGACGTCGTGGCCGATTTCGCGGCCCTGGCCGAATCGCGCGGCCTCTTGAGCCTCAACGGCAGCCGCCACCCGTTCGTCTGGAGGTCGGTCCCTTACGGGGGAGGCAGCGACCATGTCGTCTTCAACGACGGCGCCCTGCGGGTGCCGTCCGTCATGCTCAACAGGGGCGACATCTTCCATCACACGAGCCTCGACACCATGGACAAGGTCGACGCGACCGAGCTGCGGCGGGCCTCGTTCCTGGCCTTGGGCTCGGTCTATTACCTGGCCTCGGCGGGGGACCGGGAAGCCCTCGACATGGCCCGGCTCATCGTCCGCAACGGCTTCGGCCGGTTCACGGCCGATCTGTTCGACGGCTTCAACGCCCTCCATGCCGCCGCGTCCCTGGACGAGCTTCATGCCGCCTACAAGCAGGCCCTCAACATCATCGCCCACTCCGGGCGGCGGGAGAGAGCCTCCGTGCTTTCGACCTTGGCGTTCACCGGCGACCAGGCCGTGGAAAAGGAGATCGCGGCTCTCAACTCCCCCCTCGAGTCGGCCATGCTGTCTTTCCCCAAAGAAGCCGCCGCGATCTACAGGAGCCGATGCGCCCGGCTCGGCGGCGCGCCGCGGCCACTGGCCGTCACCGAGGCCGAGCGCCTTCTGACCCGCCGGGTCCCGCTCCGTTCAGAGGACTTCGTTTGTCCTCTCCAGACGGATTTCCTGGTCGAGAAGCTCGGGCCCGGCGTCCTGGGAGAGCTCAAGCTCCGGGGGAATGCCGCCTATGAAGCCCTCAACCTCGTGGACGGCAAGAGGACCCTGCACGATATCTTCCTGGGCGTGTCCGCTCAGTTCGGGCCCGTCGACCCGGCCCAGGTCGAGTCCTTCTTCGCTGTCCTGGAGAAAGCGGGCCTCGTCAGGCTAAGGAAGATCTGATGGCCGAAGGAAACGCCGCTGGACACACCCCGTTCCAGATGCTCGTCCGGGGGCGGCGGAGCATCCGCCGTTTCCTCGAGACTCCCGTCGAGCGCGACAAGGTCCTGGCCTGCCTCGAAGCGGCCCGGCGGGCCCCTTCGGCCCACAACGCCCAGCCCTGGCGCTTCCTGGTCGTCGACGACCCGGCCGTCAAGTCCGGGCTGGTTGCCGCGGCCTTTTCCGGCATCTACTCCGGGTCGAAGTTCGCGGCCCGGGCCCCGGTCATCATCGTCATGTTGGCCAAGCTCGATTTCGTCGCCAACCGCCTGGGCAGCCGCCTCCAGGGCGTGCCGTACCACTTCGTGGACATCGGCATCGCCGGCGAACACATCGCTCTCCAGGCCGAGGAGCTCGGCTTGGCCACTTGCTGGATGGGCTGGTTCCACGTCCGGAAGCTGCGGAAATGCCTGGATGTCCCCAAGAAGTACAAGATCGTGGCCATGATGCCGCTCGGATACGCCGAGAAGCGGCCGACCCGGGAGCCGCCCCGGCGCGCGCTCCGCGAGATCGTCTCGTTCAACCGGATGGGAAGCGAAGAGGGTCCGGAACATTGGCCGGCGGAAGACTGAGGAGCGGGGACATGGCGGTTTTCCTGCTCGTCGCGCTGTCCATTTACGGGCTCGTCAACTTCTATATCGCCCGGAGGGGCTGGCAGGCCCTGGCCTCCTGCCCGGCGGGCCGCGGCGCTTTGCTGGCGGTGTTCATCCTCTTGGCCCTGGCTTATCCTCTTGGCCGGATCGTTCTGGCCCGCGGAGGGGCCGGCCTGGCGGGGCCGTTCATCAAGATCGGCTCTCTCCACATGGCTCTCATGCTCTATCTGTTCATGGGGATCGCGCTGGTCGACCTCGCGCGTCTGGCGGACGCCTTCCTGGGCTTCCTGCCGGCCTCCCTCCGGGACCGCCCGGGCCGGACGGGATTGGTCCTGTTCATCGTGGTCTTCGGGGCGGCGGCCCTGACGATCGTCGGCGGAGCGCTGAACGCCGCCCGGCCGAAGATCACGGACCTCGAGTTGCGCATCGAGAAGGGAGCCGGCGACCTCGATCGCCTGACCGTGGTCATGGCCTCGGACCTGCACCTCGGAACGATCGTCGGGCCGGGCCGATTGGAAAAGATCGTCGCCCGGATCAACGCCCTCCGACCGGACGTGGTCCTGTTCCCGGGCGACATCGTCGACGAGAGCGTGACCGACGAGCAGGAAGCGCGGATGAGCTCCGTGATGCGGGGTCTGCGGGCGCCGCTCGGGGTTTTCGCCGTGCCCGGCAACCACGAATTCTACAGCGGCCTGGAGCGCAACCTGGCCTGCCTGCGGGCCTGCGGCATCCGGGTCCTCGAGGACGAGGCCGTCGAGGTCGCCGGGGCCTTCGTCCTCATCGGCCGCCGGGACCCGAGCGCCCTCGAGAGGGGAGAGGCCCGGGTCCCGATCCGGGAGATCATCAGGCGCCACCAAGTCAACGAGAACCTCCCTCTGATCCTTCTCGACCACCAGCCGCTCCGGCTTGACGAGGCCCAAGAGGCCGGCGTCGACCTTCAGCTTTCGGGCCATACCCATGCCGGCCAGCTCTTTCCGTTGAACCTCATCAACAAACGGGTCTGGGAGCTCAATCGGGGCTATCTCCGCAAGGGCGGCACCCAGTATTACGTCACATCCGGCGTCGGCACTTGGGGCCCTCCGGTGCGCACGGGCAGCCGCCCGGAGATCGTCCGCGTCGCCTTGGCTTTTGGAACAGACAAATAATAAATAACATGCCCCAGAACGGGCCGCTTTGCTGGTGCGTTCGCGCTTGCTTCCCGGCCCCATTTGACTAAGATAGGTCTTGCCCGTTCGAGCGGGACAACCTGTGGATCTACGGAGGGTTCGATGCGCCGTTCTTCCCTGACTTTGACCGCGATCGTTGCCGCCGTCCTTCTTTACCAGCCGGCCCGGGCGTTGCCCGCGCCGCAAGAGGCCGAAGGGACGGTCGCCGGTTTCAACATCGAGCGCGGCGGCCTCGAGCTCGCCCGCCCGGCCATGCCGCGGACGCCGTTCACCAAAGCCGGACGGAAATTCGCCCTGCTCGGCTTCGAAAGCGGCGGGTTCGAAGCCTGGGCCTACCCGCTCAAGCTCCTCCGGAACTTCGAGTTCTCCTTCCTCCTCGGGGCGAGCACCGTGCCCATCGAGGGCCGCGATATCGTGCGCTTCGTCTCCGCCCAACCCGCCGTCACCACCCTGACCTACACGTACCAGTCTTTCACGGTCAAAGCCCACTATCTGGCTCCCGTCGACGACACGGGGACCGCGATCCTCCTCGATGTGGATTCGACCGAGCCCCTGACCGTCGTCTGCAGCTTCCTGCCCGTCCTCCAGCCGATGTGGCCGGCCGGGATCGGCGGCCAGTACGCCTACTGGGACCGAGACCTCAAGGCCTACCTGATCTCGGAGCCGACCCGCAAGAACCACGGTTATATCGGCTCCCCGGCGGCCCGCGGCATCTCCTACACCCCCGCCCACATGCTGTCGGATGTCCCCAACCAGTTCAAGATCGAGATCGCCGATCCGCGGTCCGTCGAGGGCCGCCTTATCCCGATCGTCGTGGCGGGAGGGAAGGGCAGCCGCGACGATGTCCGCCAAGCTTACACCCGGCTGGCCGCCGACCCGGGCGCCGCCTATCGCCGGGCCCTCGAACATTTCGGGAAGCTGCGCGACTCGACCCTGCGGATCTCCACTCCCGAAAAGGCCCTCGATCTGGCCTTCGAATGGGCCAAAGTCGCCCTGGACGGGCTGGTCGTGGACAACCCCGACCTGGGCCGCGGCCTGGTCGCCGGCCTGGGGCCGTCCGGCACCGGGGGCCGGCCCGGCTTCGGCTGGTTCTTCGGCACGGACGCCTATCTCAACTCGCTGAGCCTCAACAGCCTGAACAGCTACGGGTCCTCCCGTGAAGCGCTGTCCTTCACCCGGAAATGGCAGCGCAAGGACGGCAAGATGGCCCACGAGCTCTCCCAGGCCGCCGGCTACCTGCGCTGGTGGGAAGACTATCCCTACGGTTACATCCACGGCGATACGACCCCCTATTACATCGTGGCCGTCGAGGATCATTTCCGGATGACCGGGGACCTGGCTTTCGTCAAGAGCAGCTGGCCGTCCCTCGTCAAAGCCTACGAATGGTGCCTGACGACCGACCAGGACGGCGACGGCCTCATGGACAACAGCAAAGCGGGGCTGGGGGCCCTCGAATTCGGGGCCTTGACGGGCATCCAGACCGACGTCTATCTGGGCGCGGTGTGGGTCCGAGCCAATCTGGCCATGCGGGACCTGGCCGACGCCGTCGGCGACAAGGCCCTCTCCAAAAAAGCCGCGGACAACGCCGCCCGCGCCGGGAAGACCTGGGACGGGCGGTTCTGGGACGCGGAGAACAGGCAATACTCCTATGCCTTCAACAAGGACGGACGCCTCGTCCCGGAGCTGACCCCCTGGAGCGCCCTCGGACTGGCCTGGGGTCTCGGCGAGCGGGGCCGCGGCACAGAAACCCTGGCCCGGTTGAACGCGTCCGATATGACCACGGATTGGGGCATCCGCATGCTCTCGGTCCGCAGCCCCCTCTTCGAACCGCTCAATTACAACTACGGCGCGGCCTGGCCCTTCCTGACGGGCTGGGTGGCCGCCGCCCTGTTCGAGTACGACTTCGTCCCTCAGGGCCATCACCTTCTCATGAGCAACGTCCGGCACACGTTCGACAACGCCCTGGGCACGATCATGGAGCTTTTCTCAGGCTCCCAGAATACCTGGCCTCAGGAAGGCGTCCCGCACCAGGGATTCTCGAGCACCGGTGTCGTTCTGCCTCTCGTCAGGGGCCTGCTCGGACTCGATGGGGACGCGCCGGCCAGGGAGGTCCATTTCCGGCCCCGGCTGCCCGCGGATTGGCCGGGCGTCTCACTTTCGAACTGGAGGATCGGGGACGCGGTCTTCGCGTTCGACCACGAACGCCGGGACGCGGGAGTGGTGCTCAGGGTCCGGTCGGAGAAGGCGGCCGGCTTCAAGCTCGTGTTCGCCCCGGCTCTGGGGCTCGGGACGAAGGTCCTGTCGGCGACCCTCAATGGAGCGCCCGTCGAGTTCACCGGAGGGAAGCCCCGCCCCGATGCTCAAGCGGTCCAGCCGCGCATCGAAGTGGCGCTGACCGGGGACGACAAGCTGGAGCTGGCCATCGCAGCGGCCCCGGAGATCGTTCCTCCTTCCGTCCCGGCCATGACCGGGGAGAGCAACCGCGGCCTCAAGATCATCCGGCAGTCCCTGGACGGACGGGAGCTCAACGTCTGGGTCGAGGGGCTGTCAGGCGAAAGCTATGCCTTGGACGTCCGCGGCGCGGACCGCATCGAGTCCGTCGCCGGCGCCGCGCTGGACGGCGCCCGGATCAACGTTTCGATCCCCCGCGGGCAGGGAGCGTTCGCCGGCCACCGGTTCACGCTCCGCATCCGCCTTTAGGCTAACGGAGGCTTTACTTCTTGGCCGGGGGCGCCGCGGGCTTGGTCGCGTCGTAGCGGCGGACGATCTCTTCGGTGATCTCGATGGCCGGGTTCAAGGTCACGACACCGCTCGTTCCCAGATCCAGCACGAGGTCATAGCCCTGTTCCTTCCTGAAGGCCTCGATGACCGTGACCATCTCCTCGCGGATCCTTTCGATGAGCTTGGCGGCGAACTGCTGGCTGTCGCGGGCCGCGTCCTCCTCATACCGCTTCCGGTCGGTCATCTTCTTCTCGAGATCGGACTGGATGGCCCGCAGGGCCTCCGCGGTCATCGTCAGCCGGCCGGTCGTCAGCTTGTTCTCGAGGGCCCGGATGGCGTCGTCCATCTTCTGGATATCGGCCCTAATCTTCGTGTCCCGGTCCTGCATCTGGGTCAAGGCCCTCTTGCCTTCGGCCGAGATCTCGAAGGCGCGCTGGGAGTTGATGACCACGATCTTGCTCGCCTGCTGGGCGAACGAGGCGGCCGCGAGCACCATCAAGAGCCCGAAGACGAGGGGCGCGATCGTTTTGAATCTGTTCATAGAAGCCTCCTATGGTCCAACTTCTCTATAAACTCGCTCCGCGACGGAACGGTTCCATCATTCTACCACGTTCAGCGCATTTTTTAAGCACTTCCGCGACCCG
>VGJC01000022.1 GCA_016867635.1 Candidatus Aminicenantota bacterium
CGGCGTCGAGACGAAGATCCCGGAGGAGTTCTTTTCGGCGCGGCTCGTGGACTATTGCTTCGAGCGATTCGCGCCGCTGGCCCCTCTCAACCGGTGGCTGATGAAGCTCTACGGATGAGGATGGAGATGAGGGCGGAGAAAGGGGCCGGACGGCACGTTCGTCCTGACGACCTACGGCCACTGGACCGAGGGCGAGCCGCCGTACATCGTCAGCGTCCGCCTGAAGCTAGAGGAGCTCGACTCCCGGCTTTGAAAATGCGAAAGGAGGGCATCATGACCTCTTTGAGAAAGGCTTTTCGTGCGGCCGTCATCTTATCTTTGATGGCTTGGGCCGCCTCCGGGCCGCTTCAGGCCCAGGTCCTCCACTACGCGGCCCTTCCCCTCGGCTGGTGCAACATCCTCGGCCCGAGCTCGCCGGCGGGGACGGCCATGGGCGAGACCGTCTTCGGCGGCCGGGGGCCGCAGGCGGGGTTCCTCAACCCCGGCCTACTCGGGCTGGACGGGCTGACGGAAGCGTCGTTCGTTTTCCGTCTCGCCCATAGCACGTACAGGACAAGGATGTACAACCCCGTCTCCATGACGAATGACCTGATGAAATGGCGGAGGGATACGGTCCTGCCCGAATGGGGGGGCTTCGCGTTCGCGGCAGGCGGCTGGCGGTTCGCGGGGGGCTATTCCCTGGCCGAGGAATACAACCGGCCGGAGGTCTCTTTCGAGCCCGGCCAGCTGGATGGACAATCGGGCCGCCTACACGGGCTGAACGCGGCCGTGGCCCGGAGCTTTTCGGGCTCCCTCGGGGTCGGGATCTCTTTCTCCTACCGGTTCGGGAAGATCGATCGCACGTACGACCGCAGGCTCTGGTGGAGCGGGGAATACCTCGAGCAGCACTACCGGCTGAGTGGGTTGGCCGTCAACTTCGGATTCGCCTGGAAATTGAGCGAACGTGTCCAGCTCGGACTGGCCTTGAGGCCGCCCGTCAAGATGGCCCTCGAATTCGAGTACCTGAGGACGTACGAGGACCCGCCGGACGCTCAATCCGGCAGCGCGGAGGGTTTTTACAAGCTGCCGCTCGCGGTGGTCATGAGCGCGGCCGTCCGGATCGACGAGCGGTCGTCGTTGACCGCGGACCTTTCCTATTGGGCGTGGAACACGGTCAACTCCGGAGGCGGCTCTTTTCCGATGATGGTTCCCGATGGGCCGATCAATCCCCTTCGCCTGGGCTTGGGCATGGAACACGACGTCAAGCTCCGGCCGGGCTTTCTGAAAGGGTTGCGCTTGAGGGCCGGCTACATCCACGACCGGCAGCATGCGTGGGGCGTGGCCCTCGATTATCTCACCGGGGGCTTCGGTCTCGATCTCGGGAAGGTGGAGGTCGAGGCCGCGGCCAAGCTCGCGCTTTCGCCCGTCGAGGAGTACGACCGCACCCACACGACGTTCTTCCAGCTCGGCGTGAGGCACAAGTTCTGAGCCGGCCCCTTCAGGGGAGCCAGTCCGCGACGGCCAGGCCGGGGACCCTGCGGAACTCGCGCGTGTTGTGGGTCACGAGCGTGGCCCCGAGGCTCAGGGCGTGGGCCCCGATCTGAGTGTCGAGGGGGCCGATGGGCGTGCCGGCTTTTTCGAGCGCGGCCCGGACCGTTCCGTAGCCTTCGGCGGCCGGTTCGTCGAAATCGGCGATTTCCAGGGGGAGGAGGAATTCGTCGAGGGCCAGGCCGTTCTTTTCCGGTTGAGCGCTCTTGGCCACTCCGTAGCGAAGCTCGGCCAGAGTGACCGTCGAAATGCCAGCCTCGCCCGGGGCCAGGGACGTCAGGCGGCGCAGGATCGAGCGGGGCTTCCGTTTGATGAGGGCGATGCAGATGTCCGTGTCGAACATGAAGCGCATCAGAGGTCCTCGCGCTCCTGGGCCGGGGGCTGGGCGCGCTTGGCCATGAAATCGTCCGAGAACTTGTCGAGACTTTCGACGAGCGAGCTCCACAGGCCCTTGGCGGGCAGGAGGACGACGGCCCGGCCGGACCTCTTGACATATACGAACTCGCCTTCGAAGCGGAACTCCTTGGGCAGGCGTACCGCTTGGCTCTGGCCGTTGCGGAAGAGACGGGCCGTCTTCATTTCACAACTCCCAAGGTATATACCATACATATATACTTTCTCCTTTCGAGAGTCAAGCTTTGTCGTGACGATAATAGAGACGCTTGGCCAAGCCCCGAAGTCTCACGAGTCCTGTGGGGGACTTACGGATCAGCCCCGCCCTACCCTGTAGGACGGGACACAGAACTTGATCATGGCGGGAATAGGGGAATAGGTATCATGTCCCCCAATTAGCGGCGCTTGACACGGCCGCCGGCGGCACTTACAATCGCCGACGAGCGCTTGCCGGCTCATAAACGCCGCCCCATCCCCTTCGAGGAGGAACTCATGCCGGAAGAAAAGCTTCTCCAGCCCGTCGCCCCGCCGGAGCGCCTGGCCTCGCTCGATGTCCTTCGGGGCTTCGCCGTCCTGGGCATCCTCCTCGTCAATATCCAGGATTTCTCGATGGTCTTCGCCGCGTATCTCAATCCCACGGCCTTCGGCGACCTCACCGGTCTCAACCGGTGGGCATGGATGCTCACGCATGTCCTCGGGGACCAGAAGTTCATGACCATCTTCTCCCTTCTCTTCGGGGCGGGCATCCTCCTCGTCACGAGCAAGGCGGAATCCAAGGGCTTGCCGCCCGCCGGCCTCCACTACCGCCGGATCTTCTGGCTGTTCGTCATCGGGCTGATGCACGCCTATCTCCTCTGGCGCGGCGACATCCTCGTGGCCTACGCCGTGTGCGCGGTCTGGGTCTACCTGTTCCGGAAGAAAAAGCCCAAGACCCTGCTCATCGCCGGAGCGGTGTTCATCCTTGTCCCAACCATCCTCTATCTCATTTTCAGCTGGTCGGTCCCCTATTGGCCGCCCGAGGCCGTCGAGAGCAACCTCCAGATGTGGGCGCCGCCGGCCGAACGGATCGCGCAGGAGGTGGCGGTCTACCGCGGCGGCTGGCTCCAGCAGATGGGGCACCGCGTGCCGTCGGCCATCGCATTCCAGACGTTCATTTTCCTCATCTATATCGGCTGGCGCGTGACGGGCGTCATGCTTATCGGCATGGCCCTGTTCAAGTGGCGCGTCTTGAGCGCGGAAAGAAGCGGAAGGTTCTACCGGATCATGCTGGCCGCCGGCTTCGGGATCGGTATCCCTCTCATCGTGACCGGAGTCGTCCGCAACTTCGCAGCGGGGTGGGCCTGGCCTTACTCCATGTTCATCGGCTGGCAGTTCAATTACTTGGGAAGCCTCGGCATGGCTGCCGGATACATCGCCCTCGTCATGCTGTTATGCAGGTCGGCGCGGCTGCCGGCGCTCCGGGAGCGCCTCGCGGCCGTCGGCCGGATGGCGTTCACGAACTACCTGCTCCAATCGCTGATCTGCACGACCCTGTTCTACGGCCACGGGTTCGGTCTGTTCGGGAAGGTCCAGCGCTGGCAGCAGGTCCTGATCACCGTCGCCATCTGGACGACCCTGCTCGTCGTTTCGCCCCTATGGCTCCGGCGATTCCGGTTCGGACCGGTCGAGTGGCTCTGGCGCACTCTGACTTACCGGAAAGCCCAGCCCATGAGGATGCCCCGCACGGCGCAGGTCATCCCGGACGTCTGAACGCTGAATTAGCGGAGGATGAGAAGCCGGCCCTTGCCGGGCTCGAGGCGGACGGGGTCGCTGGGCCGGTACTCGCCGGCCTCCTGGAAGCCCTCGATCGCCGGGGCGCTCATCGCGGCCTTCTTCGGGTCGAGCCCCAGCCTTTTCCAGTCGATTGCGAGCCGCACGTCGACGGGCTCCTTGGCCCAGCTGGCGAGGGCGACAAGGGCGGACGGCGTCTTCCCGGCGCCGCCCCGCCGCCGATAGTAGGCCGTCGCCAGGACGTCGGCGTTCCCCGTCCTGACCGGGCCGCTCTCCACCCACCAGCCGATCATCTCGCTCTCGGCGATCCCGAACTCGTCCCAGACCTTCCAGAGCGGCCGCGGATCGCCGGCCCACGGCAGCCGGCTGGTCATCCCGAAAACCATACCGCGCCAGGGATTGCCGCCCTTTTCGAGCATCTCGCCCATCAGCCCGAACGGGATGCCCGCGAGCTCGACCAGCCAGTAATCGGCCCCGCTGCCGTCGTAGTCGAAGTATTCCCCGAACCACAGCCGGTCGAGGAACGGGAAATGCTCCAAATAGAGGTTGGCGCTCGAGGCGAACCCGTCGCGCACGTTGTACTGGTTGGCGCTGTGGAGGTCGATGAGCGCGCCCTCGCGGTTGCGGTCGAGGACCTTGCGAACCCGCTTCATGGTCGTCCGGTCGAAGGCCACGTCGTCGAGGTAGAGCCCGTCGATGCCGACGTTGCGGGCCACCCAGTCGAGCCCCTCGATGTAGTAGTTGTGCCAGCGCGACATGCCGCTGTTGATGACCGCCGCGTCCTTGAGGTCGGGCACGAACCAGGCCGCGATGTAGTCGCCGCCGAGGTGCTCCTGGAGCCACGAGTAGCCGCCGCCCGGCCCGGCGGAGAAGACTTCATGCCCCAGGCTGCGCAAGGCGAAGAGCTCGGGGGCCCGGTTCGAAAGCTCGCGGACGGTGTTGTAGATCTTGACCTTGAAGCCGCGGCCGTGGGCCTCGTCGATGTAGGCCTTCATCTCCGGCACCCGCAGGAACGGATAATTGATGTAAGGGTTGATGTCGTTGGCGTGGTGGACGTTGATGACGTTGGCGCCCGTCGCCGCCACCTTGTCGAGCGGCTCGAAGGCGTGGAAGTAGCGCTCGCGGAAATGCGACGCCGGATCGAGCGGCTTGAAGGGCGTCAGCAGCAGCGTGAAATCAAAACGGAGCGTCTCGCCGGCCTTGATCGTCCGCAGGCCCGAGTGGGCGCTGAGGACGACGACGCGCCCGGCCGCACTCTTCCCTTGCGTCACCGTCCGCACGGCGACCGCGCCGCGGCCGTCGTTCCACCATGAGGGCGGCATGTTGAGGGGCTTGCTGAGGTAGAAGTTCGTGTTGAGCGGCCGCGAGTAGTTCTCGGCCCGCCACGAGACCTGCATCCCGGCGTTGACGGCGCCCAGCCACAGGGCGTCCTGGTTCTTGGTCCGGTCCCACGACCAGTCGAACGTCTCCGGCCGCGCCCCGCCCTTGAAGCCGAGGCCCATCATGTACCGAGCGTTCTCCTCGCGAAGCGGCACCTCGAGCCAGATGTCGGAGACGTCCATGTCCCGGTCCGCGGTCAGGGCCACTTTGTAATCGACGAAGCCGTCGAACTCCATGCGGCCGCGGACGATCATCTTCAAGCCCTCGGCGCGGTTCTCGGCCTGCCACTCGACGGTCCCCGGGGCCTGTTTGATCCACCGCGGGCCCGACACGGCCGCGGTCCAGCCGAGCTCCCGTTTCTCGCCGTCGTGAACGCGCAGCTTGAAGGCCGAGGTCAACAGCTCGGTCGGCGCGGCCCCGATCCCGGTCATCTCGGGGGCGAAGAAGCTTCGGACGCGGGCCGGCAGGCCGTCCTTGCCGATGGTCAGCGAACGCCCCAGGCAGCCGACCGTCCAGCCGTCGACCGCGAGCGGCGCGTAGGGCGGGACGACGCCGTCGTCCTGGGCCAGCGTCGAGTCGAGCCAGCGCAGGCGCGTCATGCGGAACGGGTCGCCGTCGCCCCGGTCCTCGAGGACCTCTCCGGTCACCTCGAGCTCGACGGCCAGGATCGTCTCCGGCGAACCCTTGGGCGCGACCGTCACCGTACCCCGGAAAACGCCCGGCCGGGCGTCCTTTGGGACATCGATGCCGCACCACAGGGCTTGGATCTCGCCCCGCTTGACGGGTACGGCCTTTTCGATGTCCGAGCCGTCCCAATCGACGCCGCCCGTGTTGAGGCAGCTCAAGCAAGCGGCCTCGATGCGCGTGCGCGGGGCGGGCGACCCGTCCTCGATCTTCGCCGTCGCCTGCAAGAGGTCCGAGAACCTCACCTCGAGGTCCTCGACGGCCTGGCGCGCCGCCCAGACGCCGACCTGGAAGGCGAAAAATTCGCCGCGCGCGGCCCGGCCCCGAACGTTCCCCCCCGGCCCGGCGGCGATCCAGCGATGGGGCAGGTCGCCGGTCATGCGGATGGAGAAGCGGCGGTCCTCCGGGAACAAGAGATAGGGCGTCCCGGGATGGGCCGCGAGCAGCGCCTCGGTCTCCGCCGCCGTGGCGATGACCTCCATCGGATGGAACGAGCTGAACTCGTCGGCGGATTGGATGGCGACGATCTCGGCGCGCGCAAGGGCCTCGAGGCCCGCGGCCGGAACGGGCTTTCCGGACAGCCCGACGGCCGCCAGCCATCCACTGTCTGCGGTCAGCTCCGGCGGGTCGTATTTCACGCTGGGGTAGTTCTTGCGGCCCTCGGACTTGTAGGGCATATAATAGATGTAATAGTCGCCGGGCACCGTCCCCGGCTCGAAGACGATGTCGCCGAACTCCCGGTTGACCTCGAGGGGCAGGACGTTCATCACCCGCTTGCCCGCCGCCGCGTCGACGACCACGATGTTCTTGGTGTCCGGGTCCAGGTCCGGCCTGCGCCAGGGGATGCGCGCCCGGACGGCCGCTGGCTTGGCAGCCCTAGCCTTGATGGCCGCTTGTGACGCGGTCGCGGCGGCCGCCTTTTTCATGCCTTTTTCCGGGACCGAGGGCTTGGCCGGGGGCGCCGATACCGTCTCGACCCGCACCACGGCCCGGTGGTTGCCCAGACCCGACTCCGGGTCCCAATCCCCGACGCCGTACGTCACTTCCAGCGCCCCGGGCCCCGCGCTCGACGAGCCGACACCCGCAACTGCAGCAGCTATCCCCGCCGCTACGGCCACGCCAACTACGATAGGAACGATCTTCCGCAAGCTTATTTGATTCATGTTCCGTCTCTCTCTCCTGATCGCCTTTTTAAAGGTGGTAGCGCGATCTTCCTGGCGATCATGTATCCACCATATGAGATTTCAAGAAGCCTTTGATGGATGCGACCATGTCGTCGAATTCCGATGGCTGACTCGCCGAAACGCGCACAGATAGCTCATAAAACTCGTCCAGTTTGGCATTCAGCCACTTTCCGTTTAGATCGAGGAACACCAACATCGTCGTGATGGCGATACGCTTATTGCCGTTTTGAAAGGGGTGGTTCTTCAGCATGAGATAGAACAGGATGCTGGCTTTGGCGATGAGCCCCTTGTAGAGCGGTCTTTTGGAGAACGATTGGAATGGTGTTGCCAGGCAGCTCTCCAAAATATTCGGGAATCGGGTCGAAATGTCGGGTATCGGTTCATTGAAAGTCATCAGTTCTCTTGCCAGATAGAACGCCGTTTGTTCGATGTCTTTGACGGAGATGGTTTCCACTATTCGTTCCCCAACTTGATGAGCAGGGGACCATATCGCCTAACGGTCTTTTTTACGGCTCGCTTTATAGCTCTTTTCCTTTCGGGGGTCAGTGTTTTCCCCGTGACCTGCCGTATGTAGGAGGCAGGGATCGCGTAACTCCTCCCGATCTTAGCGGCTTTGATCTCTCCGCTCTTGACTTTTCTGTAAACAGCAATCCTGCTGATCCCAATCAAAACGGCGACTTGAGGGATTGAGTAATACTCTTGCGCTTCCGTGACTTTGCTTTTACTCATTTTAGCCTGTTGAAATTCATTTAGATTAACTATTGTTAACCTAAAAATCAATCTAAAGTCAAGAAAAATATAATATTGTGAGGATATCGAGTATACCGCTTTATTGATGCCGGCAAGGCCGCCATGAATAGGGAGATATGACAACTATAAACCTTTTTCCGCCCATGGAAGAATTGGGGAATGGGTATCATGTCCCTCATTTGAATTGACGGGAAACCCCCGGCTGTGCTAGATTAGCGCTTCATTTGAGCGGATCATCCGTCATATCCATGATCATCCACCGCTAATGGATGACTATCCGGGCCCGCCCGGACGACAAGGAGGGTTTCCATGGCTGACACACTGTTCTGGCTGACCCCGATCGGCTCGGCGTTCGCCCTGTTCTTCGCCTGGCTGTTCTTCTCCCGGATGATGAAGGAGAGCGAAGGCACCGAACGCATGGCCCAGATCGCGTCCTACGTCCGCAAGGGCGCCATGGCCTACCTCAAGCAGCAGTACAAGGTCGTGACCCTGGTCTTCGCGGCCCTCGTCATCCTCCTGGCGTTCATGGCCTTCGTGCTCAAGGTCCAGAACCCCTGGGTGCCCATCGCCTTCTTGACCGGCGGCTTCTTCTCGGGCCTGGCCGGCTTCTTCGGCATGAAAACGGCCACCTACGCCTCGGCCCGCACGGCCTGGGCGGCCCGCAAGTCGCTCAACAGCGGGCTCAAGATCGCCTTCCGCAGCGGCGCCGTCATGGGCCTGACCGTGGTCGGCCTGGTCCTGCTCGACATCGCGGTCTGGTTCCTCGTCCTCCGGGCCTTCTACCCCCTGACCGACGACGGCCACAACCTGATCATCATCACCACGACCATGATCACCTTCGGCATGGGCGCCTCGACCCAGGCCCTGTTCGCGCGGGTCGGAGGCGGCATCTACACCAAGGCCGCCGACGTCGGCGCCGACCTCGTCGGCAAGGTCGAGGCCGGCATCCCCGAGGACGACCCCCGCAATCCGGCCACGGTCGCGGACAACGTCGGCGACAACGTCGGCGACGTCGCCGGCATGGGCGCCGACCTCTACGAGTCCTACGCCGGCTCCATCCTGGCCACCATGGCCCTCGGCGCGGCCGCCTTCCTCGGCCAAGGGACCCTCCAGCTCAACGCCGTCGTGGCCCCGATGGCCATCGCCGCCGTCGGCACGCTGCTGTCCATCCTCGGCATCCACCTCGTCCGGACCCGCGAGGACGCCACTCAAAAAACCCTCCTCAACGCCCTGGGCCGCGGCATCAACGCCAGCTCCCTGCTCATCGTCGTCCTGTCCTACTTCATCGTCCGGGCGCTGAGCCTGCCGACCGGCATTTGGCTCTCGCTCGTCTTCGGCCTGGCCGCCGGTTTGGTCATCGGCAAGTCCACCGAGTACTTCACCTCCCACTCCTACGCGCCGACGCGCAGGATCGCCGACAACGCCAACACGGGGCCGGCCACCGTCCTCATCGCCGGCCTGGGCGTGGGCATGGTCTCGACGGCCGTCCCGGTCCTGGCCGTCATCCTGGGCATCGTCTTCGCCTTCCTGTCAGCCGCCCACTTCGACGTCTCCAACGTCGCCCAGGGGCTCTACGGCATCGGCATCGCCGCCGTCGGCATGCTCTCGACCCTGGGCATCACCCTGGCCACGGACGCCTACGGCCCGATCGCCGACAACGCCGGCGGCAACGCCCAGATGAGCGGCCTCGAGGCCGAGGTCCGCAAGCGCACCGACGCCCTCGACGCTCTGGGCAACACCACGGCGGCCACCGGCAAGGGCTTTGCCATCGGCTCAGCGGCCCTGACCGCCTTGGCCCTCCTCGCCACCTACGTCGAGGAGCTCAAGGTCGGCCTGCTCCGCATCGGCCGGACCGTTCTGACCTTCGTCGACGGCACGACCATGGACACGGCCACGGCCTCGTTCCCCGACTACATGCGCTTCTACGGCATCACCCTGATGAATCCCATCGTCCTCGTCGGCATCTTCCTGGGGGCCATGATGGCCTTCGCCTTCAGCGGCCTGGCCATGAACGCCGTCGGCAAGGCGGCCGCCCGCATGGTCGACGAGGTCCGCCGGCAGTTCCGCGAGATCGCCGGCATCCTGGAGGGCAAGGCCGAGCCCGACTACGCCCGCTGCGTCGCCATCTCGACCCGCGGCGCCCAGCGGGCCATGGTCCTGCCCTCGCTGCTGGCCATCTTCACGCCCATCGTCACGGGCCTCGTTCTCGGCGTCGCCGGGGTCATGGGCCTGCTCATCGGGGCGACCTCGACCGGCTTCGTCCTGGCCATCTTCATGGCCAACGCCGGCGGGGCCTGGGACAACGCCAAGAAGTACATCGAGGAGGGCGCTCACGGCGGCAAGGGCTCGCCGGCCCACATGGCCGCGGTCATCGGCGACACGGTCGGCGACCCGTTCAAGGACACGGCCGGCCCCAGCTTGAACATCCTCATCAAGCTCATGAGCATGGTGGCCATCGTCATGGCCGGCCTGACCGTGGCCTTCTCGCTCATGTAGCCGGGAGGCCGCTTCGATGAGCTGGATCGCCGAGGCTTTCGCGCCGGATTCCGTCGTTCAGGCCCTGCTCATCCTGTGCCTGGCCGGCGCCCTGGGAATGATCCTGGGCAGCCTGCGCGTCCTCCAGGCCAACTTAGGCATCGCCGGCATCCTGTTCGTCGGACTGGTCCTCGGGCATTTCGGGGTCTCCATCCATCCCGTCATCCAGGATTTCGCCCGCGACCTCGGGCTCATCCTCTTCGTCTACAGCGTCGGCCAGGAGGTGGGGCCCGGGCTCCTCGCCTCGCTCCGCAAGCACGGGCTGGCCCTCAACGCCCTGGCCGGCTTCGTCGTTCTTGGGGGCGGGGCCATCGCTCTCCTGCTCAGCCGGGTCGGAGGAATGCCCATGGCCGCCGCCGCCGGGCTCTTCGCCGGGGCCACGAGCAACACCCCCAGCTTGGCCGCCGTCCAGCAGGCCCTCAAGCTCATGCCCCACTCCACGGAAGCCCTCGTCGAGGTGCCCGGCATGGCTTACGCCGTGGCCTATCCCTTCGGCGTCCTGGGCATCATCCTGGCCATCGCCGCCCTGCGCTTCGCCTTCCGGGTCGATCCGAAATCCGAGGCCCGCAAGCTCGAAGCCCTGAAGGAGAAGGACGCGCCTCGTCTCCAAGGGATCAACCTCGAGGTCCGCAACGCGGAGGTCGACGGGGAACCCGTCAGCCGGATCATCGGCGAGATCGGGGGAGGGGTGGTCGTCTCCAGACTGGCCCGCGCCGGCGGGCCCCAGGAGGTCCCCCGGTCTTTCACCACCCTCCGGCTTGGCGACATCCTCCACGCCGTGGGGACGCCCGAGAAGCTCGAGCGGCTCATGGCCCGCGTGGGCGCCGAGAGCCCGGTCGACGTCAGGGAGGTCGCGTCCGGTTTCACCAGCCGGCGGGTCGTCGTCACGCGCCGCAACGTCATCGGCAAGTCCGTCCACGAGCTCAACCTGCGCGACGACTACGGCGTGCTCGTCACGCGCATCATCCGGACCGGCCAGGAGTTCTCCCCCCGGCCGGATTTCGATCTCCAGTACGGCGACGTCCTGGTCATCGTCGGGACCGGCCCGGCCATCGAGCGGCTGGCCGGGGAGCTGGGCGATTCGAGCGACCGGCTCGACCAGCCCCAAGTCATTCCCATCTTCATCGGCATCGTGCTGGGCATTCTCCTGGGCAGCGTGCCCCTCCATCTGCCGGGCATGGCCGTGTCGTTCCGCCTCGGGCTGGCCGGAGGGCCGCTCATCGTGGCCATCGCCCTCAGCCGGGTCGGCAGGCTCGGGCCCCTCGTCTGGCACATGCCGCTCAGCGCCAACCTCATGCTCCGCAACATCGGCATCTCGCTCTTCCTGGCCTGCGTCGGCCTCAAGGCGGGAGAGGGGTTCGTCGCCACCCTCCTCGACGGCGGGCTTTATTGGATCTTCGGCGGGGCCTTGATCACGCTCGTCCCGCTGATCTTGGCGACCCTGGCGGCCCGGTTCATCTTCCGGATCGACTTCCTGTCTGTCGCCGGGTTCATGGCCGGGAGCATGACCAACCCGCCGGCCCTGGCCTACGCCGGCTCCCTGGCCCCATCCTCGGACGGCCCGATCATGGCCTTCGTCTCCGTCTATCCGCTGACGATGATCCTGCGGCTGTTCACGGCCCAGGCGTTGGTGCTGTTCTTCAGCTAACCTGATCTATTCATAAAAATGCCGATATGTTGACTAACTCATGCGATATCTGCAAGATCTCGAGCGTGCCGATCGATCATAGGATTTTCGAAAGTTCCTCCCGAAAAGACCAGCATTTTTACCCTCCGGGCGAGCCGATCCGGCCGCATCTGCTGTGTTGCGAAGGGTTCGCAGTACTAGGAGTACAGCTTCACCCTCCGCGCCTTGCATCTGCAGCCGCCTCGACTCGTGAATAGATCAGGCTAAAATGATATAATGCCCTCTAAAAATTCCGGGAGAACCCGAACGGACCGATGAGCGAATTCCTCTTCAAGCCCTTCGCCGAGATGACCGCGGCCGACTACGAAGCGGTCGGGTTCCGCTCGGGCCTCGAGATCCACCAGCAGGTCCTGACCGAGAAGAAGCTCTTCTGCCGCTGCCCGGCCGGCCGCTACAGCCGCGAGTACGACGCCGAGATACTCCGCCACATGCGCCCGACCCTGTCCGAGCTCGGCGAGTACGACGGCACGGCCCTCATGGAGTTCAAGACCAAGAAAGAGATCATCTACCGCATCAACCGGGAAACCGTCTGCACCTACGAGATGGACGACACCCCGCCGTTCATGATGGACGAGACGGCCCTCGACATCGCCCTGGGCATCGCCATGCTCTACGACCTCAACCTCGTCGACGAGCTCCACATCGCCCGCAAGCAGTACCTCGACGGCAGCATCCCGACGGGTTTCCAGCGGACGACCATCGTCGGGGTCAACGGCTGGATCCCCTACAAGGACCGGCGCGTCTCGATCGTCCAGCTCGGCCTCGAGGAGGACGCCTGCCGCGAGGTCAGCGACGTCGGCCACCGCCGGACCTACATCACCGACCGCCTGGGCATGCCTCTCATCGAGACCGTCACCGGCCCCGACATGCGCACGCCCGACGAGGTGGCCGAAGTGGCCCAGATCTGCCGCCGCCTCGTCCGGAGCACGGGCCGGGTCCGGACCGGGATCGGCGCCGCCCGCGAGGACGTCAACGTCAGCGTCACGGGCGGCACGCGCGTCGAGATCAAGGGCGTGCCGCGCATCCCGCGCATCCCGCTCCTCGTCCATCACGAGGCCATGCGGCAGTGGAACCTCCTGCGGCTGCGGGCCGAGCTCCACCGCCGGGGCGTGACGCCGGAGGCCTTCCGGTCCGAGACCGAGGACGTCACCCGCGTCCTGCAGAAGACGAGCTACCTGCCGGTGCGCGACGCCCTCGAGGCCGGGGAAACGGCCAACTGCGTCGTCCTGCGCGGCTTCCGCGATCTCCTCAACTGGCAGACCCAGACCAACACGCGCTTCTCGCGGGAGATCTCGGACCGGGTCCGGGTGGTCGCCTGCCTGACGCGGCTGCCCAACATCGTCCACTCCGACAGCTCCTCCGAGACCCTCTCGAGCGCCGAATGGCTGGCCGTGCGCAAGGCGGTGAGGGCCAGCAAGGACGACACCCTGGTCGTCGTCTGGGGCGGGGCCGAGGACGTCCGGACGGGGTCCCAGGAGATCGCCATCCGGGCCAAGGAGGCGACGGTCGGGATCCCCTCGGAGACGCGCCAGGCCCTGCGCGACGGGACGAACGGCTTCGAGCGCATCCTGCCCGGGCCCGACCGGATGTACCCCGACACGGACCTGCCGCCGATCAAAGTCACAGAGGAGCGGCTGGCGAGGATCCGCGAGAAGCTGCCTGTCCCGATCTGGACGCACGAGGCCTGGTACGCGGAGCTCGGCGTTCCGGCCGATGTCGTCCAGCCGCTGGCCGTATCGGCCCACGCCGGCCTTTTCGAGGAGCTGGTCAGGGAGTGGAAGATCGATCCCGTCGCGGCTTCCGTGGCCCTGGTCCAGTTCATGAAGAGGATCCGGCGCAAGGGCCTGGACGCCGGCCGGCTCGACGAGCGGACGCTCCGCGGCATCTTCACCCTCCTCCGGGACAAGAAGATCACGCGGGAGGGCGTTTACGCGCTCATGGAAAAAGCGGCCCGGGGCGAGGCCCTGCCCGCCGCCGGCGCCCTGCCCCCGGCGCCTTCCGGGGAAGAGATCGAGGCCGAGGTCGGCCGGTCTTTGGGCCGGATCGGCGGGATGAGCCTTCACAACCCCGAAAAGAAGGGCCACGTCCTGATGGGCCTGGTCATGCCGGCCCTGCGCGGCCGAGTCGAGGGCGCGGCCGTCGCGCCGCGCGTCGCGGCGGCGGCCGCGGGGAGAATCTGATGGCCGGCGACGGATCCTACAAGGGCTACCGGGGCGAGGCCCTGGAAGTCCTCAAAAGCTTCGGGGCCATGGTCTGGAGCGACGTCGAAATCACGACCGCTCGCGGGACCTACACGGGCATCATCCTGCCGCGCTCGGAAACGGCCGACCCTTTCCATGTCGTGGTCAAGCTCCGCTCGGGCTACAACATCGGCCTCCTGGCCCGGTCCATCCAGGCCGTGACGATCCACGGCCGCAAGGAAGCCCACTATAAGATCCCCGAGAAGGAGTTCCCCTTCGACCCGGCCAGGCCCAAGGTCAAGCTCCTCGGAACGGGCGGGACGATCGCCAGCCGGCTCGACTACCGGACGGGCGCGGTCATCCCGGCCTTCTCGCCGGGCGAGCTCTACGGGTCGGTGCCCGAGCTGGCCGACATCTGCAACCTCGAGACCGAGAAGCTCTTCGGCGTCTTCAGCGAGAACATGGGGCCCGAGCAGTACATCGCCACGGCCCGGGCCATCGGCCGGGAGATCGAGAAGGGTGTGCAGGGCATCGTCATCGGCCACGGCACCGACACCATGCACCACACGGCGGCCGTCCTGTCGTTCATGGTCCAGGACTCGCCGGTGCCCGTCGTCATGGTCGGCTCGCAGCGCTCGAGCGACCGGCCGTCGTCCGACGCGGCGCTCAACCTCATGCACAGCGTCAAGACGGCCGCCGAGAGCGACATCGCCGAGGTCATGGTCTGCATGTTCGGCCCGACCTCGGACACGTACGGGTTGCTCCACCGGGGGACGAGGGTGCGGAAGATGCACTCGAGCTACCGCTCGACCTTCCGGACGATCGGCGACATCCCCATCGCCATGGTCAGCCGGGAGAAGATCACGCCGCTACGCCACGACTACAAGCGGCGGCGCACGGACCGCGGCGTCAAGATCAACACGGCCTTCGAGGAGATGGTCTCGATCGTCTACTACTACCCGAACATGAAGCCGGACATCATCGACTCGCTGGTCGACAACGGCTACCGGGGCATCGTCATCGCCGGCACGGGCCTGGGGCACGTCAACAAGCCGCTCTATCCCGCCCTTAAGAGATGCCAGGAGAAGGGCATCGCCGTCTACATGACCGTCCAGACGCTCTGGGGCTATGTTCAGATGTACGTTTACGATACGGGGCGCGACATGATGGAGCTCGGGGTCATCCCGGCGGCCAACATGCTGCCCGAGGTCGCTTATGTCAAGCTGGCCTGGGCGCTGGGGCAGACGAGAGACCTCGAGGAGGTCCGCCGGATCATGCTGACACCGATCGCCGGCGAGACGACCGAGCGCGAACCCTCAAACGGCTATCTCATTTTCCAAGGCGGCATCCCCGAGGTCGAGGAGTTCATCTCGACCATCAGGAAATAATCCATCCCATCCACCAATTCATGATCGGCCTGTCGATCTTCTTTTAGGCCGGTTCAGACCACATCAGAACGTTCGGGCCCGGGATCTCTCAGTCCGCGACGAGCGGGCCGGGAGCCCCCGGGCCCTTTTTTTCCCGCGCGAGATCGGTCCGGCCGGAGCATGTGCTTGCCCACCCGCTCGGCCTCCGGCTTCGTCTTGGCCCGGACCAGGCTGTGGACGTTGAAGCCTGAGTGAGGCATGGAGGTGCACGTGCAGATTGATCCGGGCGCCGAAGGTCTGGATGGCGGCGATGACCGCGGCCCGGAGGGGCGAATCAGATCGAGAAAACGTCAACAGCCGTTGGCGCCTGGTCATTTCCGAAGGCCCGCCCCGAAGCGGTCTTCCGAGTCGGCGCCGGCTTCGGATCCGTCACTCACATGCTGCGATGCTTGCCATGACGTTACTTAAGAGCGGATCAGTGCTCATCGATATAGGCGTCCAACTCGCGGTGCCAGGCCTCGGGCTCGAAGATCCCGGGAACCGTCGCCCGGCCGAGCAGGAGATCGATCAGGTATCGGGGCGCCCGGCGCCCGATGTGCATCGCCTTCACGCAGGAGACGCAGTAGACGACGACGTTCTCGACCGGCATCTCCGAGGCGCGCTTCCGCATCAGCGCCTCGACTTCGCCCGTGGGCAGGATGCCGAAGAAGCTGTCGCCGCAGCAAATCCCCTTCGTCTTCGTGCATCTCGGCTCCACGACATCGACGTTCATCCGGGACAGAAGGGCCCGGACGGCCTCGTGCACTCTCGTCTGATCGCGGGTCGGGCAGGCGTCGAGGACGGTCATTCGAACGCCCCCGTAATCAGGCAAAGGTATTGACCGGTCCGCCGCCAGGACTTCCCACAAGGACACCGTCGAGATGCCGTCATAGAGCGTCCGGAAACGCTTGTCGCAGCCGGGGCAGACGTTGATCACCTCGGTACCGGGCGCGAGTCCCGGCTCATGATGACAGCAGACGTGATGCTCCGGGACCGCCTCCCCCAGGATGCGATCGAGGACCGCGCCGATCTGCCGCGCGGACTCCGGTCCATGGAGCATCAGCCCGCACCCGGGGGCAAAGACGCGTTTCACCATGACTCTCCTGATTCGATTCCGGCTGCTTTGCCGGGTAGTCACGGCCGAAGTCGATCCGACCGGTCACCGCCCGGTCGGACATTATATCGGAACACGGCCCCTCGGACCAGCGCAGTCTCGATCCTTCGGCGAACGTCCAGCAATACGAAGCGGCTTCTTTCAGGATGCGGGCGAGCGGGCCTTGGTCGATGTCCTGCCCGGCCGCGAGTCCCGGAAGGCCGGGGCCGGAGCATGCCAAAAGGACGATGAACAGTCGGGCGCCCAGCCGCAGCCCCGGCGGGAACGGTCTCTCTCGGCCTCTTGTCATCATCATCCATGCTAGGCTCGACCGAGAAAGCTGTCAAGCACGGGCGGGGGGAGCCTCAGATCGGCCGGGTCCGGCGCGTGGGACCCTCGCGGATCACGGCGAACGTCGAGCCGGCCTGTCCCTCACGGTCCGGGAACGAGAGACGGTCTAAAGCGTCTCCCCCGCGATGTGATTTTTTACCAGATCCTAACCGACAGCATGGCTGACAACGCAGCTTCGATACTGGTCCTGTAGGCTGACGCGCTTGCGGGCCCCTCCGAGGGACATGAGCTCATAAGCGTGCAGAAAGACCTCAGACTTAACTTAGACATCCGTGAAATGATCGCCACGGGAGCAGCTCGGCATGGAGCTCAGGCCGAAGGAAGTCAAGGAACGATGACCCCGCGCTTCCTCGGGTCGGTTCAGGAAACGATTCTGACGGGCGAGCTGAGAAAGAACATTCCTCCGAAGCTCTCCCCTGGCTGAATCTCGAAGCGGTAGGTTCCCGGGGCGATCCCGGGAGGAATTCTCAGATCGGCTTTCCCTGAGTTCGGAACCCGAGAGGCCAGAAGCGTCTCGGCGAGCATAGCGCCCTCGCGACGAAGGAGAATGTCGATCCGAAGAGAAGAGGGCTGAGTCGTCCTCCAACCGATCGAATAGGTCCGTCCCCGGACCAGATCGCCGGCCGGGACGATGAGGATGAAGGGCGATGTTTTGATAAAAAACGGCTTAGAAGTCCCCTTGACTTTGCCATCCGTCGTTTCCACCCGGATGGTATATTTCCCTTCCGCCTGGTTCATCGGAAGCTCAACGTTCTCGCTCCCGTCATTCGGCGTGCTGGAGGCCAGCCGGCCGATGATCAGGTTCCCCGGTTCGTCACAGAGATGGATATGGACATCGGCGACTTCGAAGGCCCCGGATTTTTTCCATTCGACGCGATTGTGGGTCCCGGAACCGGCGAACCAGGTGAGATCAGCCTCGGGACGCGTCACCCATATGGTCGAAGCCGGCTTCAAGGTCGTTTTTTGGGGCGCCGTTTTCATTTGGTCGGTTGGCGTTGCCGAAGCCAGAGCCAGGGAAAGGATGGCGACAAAGATAAGAGAAAACTTTTTCACGGTGTTTCTCCCTTCGATACATTATTGTTAATGAAAACAGAGAAGCCGATCCAAGTCAAGTTCGACAACGACGACATCGCCTGGCTCCCGGCCGTGATCGAGTTCCCGTCGTTGCGGATCATCAACCGGACCGCGCTCAACAAGCTCTCGCCCCAACCCGATCCCCCCGGGGGAAACGATAAGAGGGAGATCTCGGCTCAGCGGGCGAGTGAGTCCTGGCCGCCGGGGGCGGCCTCTCGGTCGCGAACGTCGGGGACACGTACGAAGCGGACATGCCCCCAAAGGAAAAAGGGCGGGCGTCCGTGCGGGGCATCCGCCCCTGGCGTTCGAAAAAAAGCAGGAGGGCCAGCAGCGGCTAGGCAGGAATTGACATTTCCATAGGCTTCGACGAGGCGCGAGCCCGGCTGAACAAAGACGCGGCCGGCTCTGGCGTTCAGTCGACCGGTTCCTTCTCTCGTACGAGCGGCTTCCGGCGCGGCGCCGCCGCCTCGTCGCCGCCGGGCATCTCGTAGCAGCTGACGGTCCTGAGGAAAACGGTCCGCCCCAGCCCGTCCTTGAGCGGCGGGGCCGGGAAAGTGACCACCGTCTCCTGACCGGGGGCCTCCAAGAAGACGGTGAGGATAAGAGTTTCCTTTTTCCGTGGCGCGGGGATTCCCGCTCCGGTCGATGAATTTCCCCTCCTCACCACAGCGGAACTCTATCTCCGGCCGGACGGCTCTGTCAATAGCCGCGAAAAGCCACAAAGATCGGCGCTCGAAGAGCGTGTCAGCACAAGAAACCCCGCCGCGCCGGCTTAAAGACGGTAGACTCCCGCTCTTCGCTGATCACCAAATACTCAACAATATGCCCCGCTCTCCTCGGCCTCCGGCAGGGCGACCTCGGTAAAAACATGGGACGGCGGGGGCTTGGCCGCCACGAACGTCAGCTTCAAGTGATCGATGAATTGAGGCGTTGGCGTATAGGCCATAGTAGCGGACCATGACCTGCCCCTTGTCGGGAATGTGAGCGGTCACCCGGGCGATGAACTCCAGGTAGTCCATCGTCTCTGTCTCGCGGGCGGCCTGTCCGTATTGATAGGCCACTTTGCCCTCCCGCTCGTCCTGGGAGCGACGTTCGCCGCCGCTCAGCCCTTCGAAGGCAAGAAGTTCGAGCTCGGCACGGGCATCCATCTGTGGAGCTACAGCTATGACGGCGGGGAGTTTTCCGACTCGTGGACGCTTCTGAACATCCCCGTGCGGTTCGGCTGGTTCCTCTGGAAGCGGCTGCAGATCGAGCCCGAGGTCATCTTCACCAACCCGATCGGCGAGGACAAGGGCGACATGCTTCTTTTAGCGTCAGTCTTTGAGGAACTGAAGGGTCCGCGGCTCGCGGTCCAGGTGATAGACGATCATGGACTGGAGGGCTTTGCGGATGCGGGCGACATCGTCCGGGGCGAACGGGTGGCCGCAGACGCGGGGCGGCGGGTTCTTGCGGACCCAGCGGACGAAGGCCCAGGTGCCGGGCGGCAATTCCTCCTTCTTGAGCGGGGCGCAGTCCGGGCAGTAGGCCCCGTCCCGCTTAGGAGACAGCCAGCCGGAAACGAGGGGCTTGCGGCATTGGCGGCAGCCGGCGAGGTCGGGGAGCAGTCCGTTGGCCTGCAGGAACCAGGCCTCGAAATAGGCGGCCAGAAAGGCCCGGTCGCCGCCCTCTTTGAGGCAGCGCAGGACGGCTAAGAGCAGGCGGTAGAGGACGTCCTCTTTGGACCGGGCGGGGGCGAACTCCTCGATGAGCTCGGCGAAGTAGGTCAGAAGGAAAGCCGTCCGGGGGTCCTTCTGGACGTCGAAGTACGACTCGACGAGGTCGCAAGAGGAGACGGTGACCAGGTCGCGCCGCTCCTTCTCGTAGTAGAAGGCGCGGACGACGGACATCGGCTCGAGGCTGCTCCCGAAGCGGTTGCCGAACTTGCGGGCCCCCTTGGCGATGCCGCGGAGCACGCCCCGGTCGGGGCTGAAAAAGACGACGATCTTGTCCTGGTCGGCGAAGTTCGCGGTCCGCAGGACGATGGCTTCGGTCTGGTCGGTGGGCATGAGGTCACGCGGTCGGGGAGAAGGCCATGGAGGCGGGGGGTCAGCCGCCAGGCGGTTCGGTCGCCGGGGGCTGCAGGAAATCCTTGAAGTTGTCGGCGGTGATGCGGATGTCCTTGATCACGGCGCCGGCCCGGCCGAGGGGCTTACCCGGCCGCCCGTTGAGCAGGAAGCTGAAGCCGCCGGCGTTGCCGACGTGGATGAGGAGCTCGGTGTCGGCGCGGACCTTGGCTTTCGCGCCCGGGGGGAAGAGGCCGTCGATCTTGAGGAGGCCGTCGGCGAAGACCTGCATCCAGGTCTCGCCTTCGAAGGCGATCTCCATGACGACGCCCGCGACCGGCTCCGGAGCGGCGGGCCGCGGCTTCGGCTCCTGAGGGGCAGGCCCGGCGGCGGCGGAGGCTTGGGGCAGCTCGATCGCCGGAAGGGCGGAGCCCGCGAGGGGTTCCGGAGCGGGCTTGGGGCGCAGGGCGCTCCAGAGGAGCAAGATCAGGGCCAGAAGAAGGCCGATGACGCCCACGACCACGAGTCCGTAAAGAAGCCGCTTTCTCGCGGGCGGCGCGGCGACGGGAGCGAAAAGCGGTGTCGGAGGCGGGACGGCCGCCGGGGAAGGCGGCGCGGCTTGAGGGGCCGGGGGGGGCAAAAGGGGCGGGGGCG
>VGJC01000023.1 GCA_016867635.1 Candidatus Aminicenantota bacterium
TAGAGGCCCCGGCTGCCGGAGAAGCGGTACGGGACCTGCTTCACGTTGAAGGCCCGGAGGAACGGGTCGGCATCCGCGTTCCGCCGGACCAGGACGGCCAGGTCGCTCCAATCCGCGCCCCCTTCGCGCTTCTCGAGGGCCAGGCCGGCCACGGCGTCGGCTTCGTGGGCCAGGGTGTCGAACGGGAGCATGAAGATGCTCTTGGCCGAGCCGCGCGAGACCGACCTCAGCTTCTTGTCGATCCGGTACTTGAATTCGAGCCGTTGGGGGTCGTTGTGCCGGATGAGCTGATAGGAGGCGTCGAGGATGGGCTGGGTCGAACGGTAGTTTCGCGTCAGGACGATCCTCTTGGCCTCGGGATAGACCTCCTGGAAATCGAGGATGTTGCTGAGGGACGCGCCCCGGAACCGGAAGATGCTCTGGTCGTCGTCCCCGACGACGGTCAGGTTGCGGTGCCCGGCGGCCAGCATCTTGAGGAGCTCGAACTGGACGTAGTTGGTGTCCTGGAACTCGTCGACCAGGACATACCGGGTGCGGGCCCGGAACTCCTCGAGGACGGACGGCCGCGTACGGAAAAGCTCAACGGCCAGGGTCACCTGGTCCTCGAAGTCGATCAGCCCCTCGCGCTTGAGGAGGTCTTGGTAGGCGGAATAGACCCGGGCGACCTCCGTATGCTTGCGGGCCGTTTCCTTGTCGCTCTCCCCGGAGGCGCTATCCGTGAGGTCTTGGGCCCAGCGGAGGTATTCGTCCGGCCGGATGTCCTCCTGCTTGAGCCGGCGGATGGCGTCCAGCAGCTCCTGGATGTGGCGGACCGGCTGGCCGAGCGGCCGGTAGTAGTCGAGGGGCAGCCGGAACAGGTTTTCCCTGAAGAAGACGGCCTGCTCGACCTCGTCGAGCAACCGGAAATCCGGCGGATATCCGAGGTCGAGGGCGTAGCCCCGGAGGATCCTCTCGCCGAGGGAGTTGAAGGTGCTGATCTCGGCGAAGGACGAGGTGTAGGGGACCAGGACGTCGACCCGGGCCTCCATCTCGTGGGCCGCCTTTTCGGTGAAGGTCACGGCCAGGATCTCGTCCGGGCGGGCCTTCTTCGAGGCGATGAGGTGGGCGATCCGGTGGGTGATGACCTTGGTCTTGCCGGTCCCCGCCCCGGCCACGATGAGGAGCGGCCCTTTTCCGTGGACAACGGCCCGGCGCTGGGCGGGGTTCAGGGACTCGAGCAAAGCTGTCGCTTCCGGGTGTTCTTGGCGCTTGCGGGACCGGGGCATGTCGAGGGGGCGGCGCAGGCCTATTTTTTCTCGGTTCTCGGGAGCACGACGACCTTCTCCCCCGGGGCCACGAGCCCGAGCTTCTCGCGGGCCGCTTGTTCGACGGCCCGGGGGTCCTTTTCGAGCCGGTCGATCTCGGACTCGAGGGCGGCCCGCTCCTTCTCCAGAGACCGGACCTCGGCCTCGAGGGCAACCAGCGTGCGCTGGGCGCGGCGCAGGTCCATGACCCCCTTTTTCCCGAAGAGGGCGGTCACGATCATGACCAGGAACAGGCAGGTCACGCCGATGACGAAGACCTTTCTCCGGAAAGACGGGCCCGCGGAAGGGGCCGGCCTGTTCATCGGACGGCCTCGATCCCGAGCTTGAGGAGGTCGTCCAGCTCTCTCCGGGTCTCGGCCTCGGCGTTGCAGCGGATGATGGGCATGGTCCCGGAAAGCCGCAGCAGGACCCAGCGGTCCCCCTCCATGTCGAGCTTGATGCCGTCGATCGTCTCGACGGACGTCACCTCGCGGCGCCCGAGCTTCGAGGGCGGGCTTTCGGCCAGGGACTGCAGCTTTTTGGCTCGCTCGGGGGTCAGGGTGAGCGTCCGTTCTCCGGCGACCAGCTTCCCGTACTCTTTGAATAGGGCGGATTGCAGCTCGCCCAAGCTCTGCCCCGTGGCGGCGATCATCTCGGCGACCAGCAGCCCGGCGAAAATGCCGTCCTTCTCGGGCAGATGGTCCTTGACGGCGATGCAGGCGCTCTCCTCGCCGCCGAACATGATGTCGCCTTTCAGGAAGAGGTCGGCCATGTACTTGAAGCCGACCTTCGTCTTGAGGAGCGGAAGACCGTATTTACGGGCGATGCGGTCCAGGAGGTGGGTCGTCGAAATGGACCGGGCGACGCCTCCCCGCCAGCCCTTGATCCGGACCAGATAATCGAGGAGCATGGACAGGATGAGGTTCGGGTGGACGAAAGCCCCTTTCTCATCGACGACCCCGAAGCGGTCGCCGTCGGCGTCCGTCGCGACGCCCAGGCGGCACCCCTTGGAAACGACGTGGGCCTTGAGCTCGGCCAGGTTGTCCTCGGTACAGGAAGGGCTGACGCCCCCGAAGTAGGGATCGATGTAGCCGTGGATCTCCTCGACCGCGACATCGTTCTCCTCGAGGATCTCGTCGAGATATTCCCGGCTCGTCCCATAGAGGAGATCGACCCCCACTTTCAATCCCGCGTCCCTCATGACGTCGAAATCGATCTTGTCCTGGAGGTAGGCCAGGTAGTCCGACTGGAGGTCGATGAGCGTGACGGCCTCCTTCGGACTGTAGAAAGGGGGGGCGGAGAAACTGGGCATCAGCCTCCGGACCTCCTCCTCGATCGCGTCGGTCACCCCCGGCAGGGCCGGAGCGCCGGTCTCGACGTTGAACTTGAGGCCGTTCCACCGGGGGGGGTTGAAGGACGCCGTGAAGTTGATCCCTCCTTGGCAGCCCCTCTTGATGATCTGATAGGCCAGGGCCTGGGAGGGGGCGTCCCGGTCGGCCAGGAAGACGCGGACCCCGTTCATCGACAGGATCTTGGCCGCCTCATTCGCGAATCTCTCGGAGAGGAAGCGGGTGTCGTACCCGACGACCACGGAGACCGGGCGGCCGTCGAATTTCCTCCGGAGGTCGTTGGCGATGGCCTGGACGACGACCCTGACGTTATGGAAGGTGAATTCCTCGCCCATCAAACCCCGCCAGCCGGAGGTCCCGAATCGGATCATCATCGGGAAAAAATTAGCACACTCGACCCCGAAAAGCAACTTCTCCCTCTGGAAAGCCCGCGGTCAGCCGCGGTCGCGCTTTTTCAGGGCTTCGCCGGTCATGGGCACGAAGCGGACGTCAAGGACCTGGCGGAGGCGCGGTTCGCCATTTTCCTTGGTCAGAACGGTCAGGGCCTGGTACGTGCGGACGTCTCCCAAGGGGACCACAAGCCGTCCGCCCTCGGCCAGCTGCTCCAGAAGCGGCGACGGCACCTGGGGGACGGCGCAGGTGACGATGATGGCGTCGAACGGGGCCTCCTCCGGCCAGCCGAAAAACCCGTCTCCGGCCCGGACCTTGACGCCGGCGAGTCCCAGGCGGGCCAGGGTCGCGGCGGCACGCCGGGCCAGCGGCTCGTGGATCTCGATGGTGAACACGCGGTCTGTGAGGCGCGCGAGGATGGCCGCCTGATAGCCCGACCCGGTCCCGATCTCGAGCACCTTGTCCCCTTCCCGGAGGGCCAGGCACTGGGTCATGAGGGCGACGATGTAGGGCTGGGAGATCGTCTGTCCCTCTTCGATCGGCAGGGGGTAGTCCTCGTAGGCCCGGTTCGCGTATTCCGCGGGGACAAAGGCGTGCCGGGGAACGTCCAACATGGCCCGCAGGACCCGTGGATCGGTCACCCCCCGGGAGGCGATCTGGCGGTCGACCATGGCCTTTCTCCGGACGGCCAGGGCCTGCTCGCTCTGGGCAAGGGCCGGAACGCCCGCGGCCAGGGACCCGGCCAGCAGGACGATCGCCGCCGACTTCGTTCGACCGGTCATTCCGCCGTCCTTTTCTACGCCCATTATGGCACAAGGCGCCGCCATGATAAAGCCCGGAAAACGGAGCGCCCGCCGCTAGTATTTTTGTTGACAAGTCGCTCAATTTTTGATATTTGGATAATAAATCCCATGAGGAACTAACTCAGAGTTCAGATGATGGTTCGACCGGCTGTCTATCCAGGGTCCTTCGACCCCATCACCAACGGGCACGTCGATATCATCGAGCGCGGCCTGAAGGTGTTCGACCGGATCATCGTCGCCGTCCTGGAAAATCCCAAAAAAGACCCCCTGTTCACGACTAAAGAGAGGATGCGAATGATCCAGGACATTTTTGCCGGCCAGAAGGAGGTCGAGGTCCGCGCGTTCGACGGACTTCTGGTCGACTTCGCCAGGAGCCAAGGCACGAATGTCGTCGTCCGGGGCCTGAGGGCCATATCGGACTTCGAATACGAGTTCCAGATGGCCCTGATGAACCGGAACCTGGACCCCGGGGTCGAGACGTTCTTCATGATGCCGAACGTCAAGTACTCGTTCCTCAGCTCGAACATGGTCCGCGAGGTCGTCACGCTGGGCGGCCCCGTCGAGGGGCTCGTCCCCGAGCTGGTGGCCCGGAGACTTCGGGATAAGATCAAGAGACGGAAAAAGGCCAAAAACTAGGAGAAAGGGCAGGAAAACATGTTCGGTATCTCGCGAGAAAAAGGTGTCGTCGGGTTGGACATCGGTTCCTACTCCATCAAGGCCGTCGAGCTCAGGGCCCGGAAAAAGGGGGACGCCGAAGCCTATGAGCTCCTGAAGATCGGCTACGAACCGCTCCCCCACGACGCGATCGTGGAAGGGACCATCATCGACTCGGCCGCCGTCGTCGAGACCATCCGCCTGGTCTTCGACGAGAACAAGATCTCCGGCAAGGACGTGGCCATCTCCATCTCCGGCAACTCCGTCATCATCAAGAAGATCTCCCTCCCGGTCATGGAAAAGCAGGAGTTGGCCGAATCCATCATCTGGGAAGCCAAGCACAACATCCCCTACCCCTACGAGGAGACCAACGTCGACTACGCCATCCTCAAGCCGTCGCGTTCGACCGAGGAGAAGAACCTCGACATCCTGCTCGTGGCCGCCAAGAAGGACAAGATCGCCAACTACAGCAACGTCGTCAACCAGGCCCGCAAGAACCTCCAGAGCATCGAGGTCGACGTCTTCGCCCTCCAGAACGTCCTCGAGGTCAGCTACCCGGAGATCTTCGCCGAGAAGACCATCGCCCTGATCAATATCGGCGCCAACATCACCAACGTCGTCATCGTCGAGCGCGGCACGCCCCAGCTCTTCCGCGACCTGTCCCTGGGCGGCTTCTTCTTCACGGAGAACATCCGCAAGGAGCTCAGCGTCAGCTTCGAGGAGGCCGAGAAGCTCCTCAAGGGCATCCCCGGCAAGGCCGCGACCCCGGACCAGTTCGCCACCCTCCTGGCCATGAACGTCCGGGACCTCCTCGACGAGATCGAAAAGACCTTCTCCTTCTATGAGGCCTCCGAGAAGAAGGAGCGGAGGATCGAGCAGATCGTTCTCAGCGGCGGCCTGGCCAACGTCATGAACATGCAGAGCGCCTTCGAGAACAAGTTCCGCATCAAGACGGAGATCCTCAACCCCTTCCGCAATATCCGGGTCAACGACGGCAAGTTCGATTCGATCTATCTCAACGAAATGGCGCCCCTGTTCAGCGTCGCCGTCGGCCTCGCGACCCGAAAGGTGGAGAAGTAACCATGATTCGGATCAACCTCCTGAAACCGGAAACGAAGGACATCAGGGAGCAGGTCGTCGCCCCCGGCACCCCGGAGCTCACGGAAAGGAAGGCCCCCAACCTCGGGAACCTCGTTTTCCTGCTCCTGGTCATCGGTCTGGGCGCGTTCTATTTCCTGCAGCAGAAGGCGTTCGACAAGGAGAACTCCCTCCTGGCCGCGGCCAGGCAGGAAAAGGCCAAGCTGGCGACCGTCGAGGCCCGGCTCGAGGAGCAGAAGAGGATCCGCGAATCCCTGGACAGGAAGATCACGCTCATCGAGAGCCTCAACGCCCAGCGCGACCTGACCCCGCGGCTCATGGACGAGTTCAGCCGCCGCCTCCCGGAATGGGTCTGGCTGACCGAGGTCGTCTATGACGTCAAGGGCATCCAGATCAAGGGCAAGGCCCTGTCCAACAACCTGATCGCCGATTACATCGCCAGCCTCGAGAGCAGCCCCCAGATCATGAACGTCAACCTCGTCTCGTCCACACAGAGGACGGCCCAGAGGGACGAGTTCCTCGAGTTCTCCCTGCGGGCCCAGGTCGAGAGAAAGCCGGAGCCGGTCCCCGCGGCCCCCCCGGAACCGGCGACCAAACCCGCCGCCAAGCAAGGGAGGACGAAATGAAGAACTGGCCTTGGTACGGATACGTCCTCGTCGCCGGCCTGATCTTCGCGATGGCCTTCTTCTTCTACTTCAAGCCCCAGAACGACAAGCTGAAGACCCTGAAGGCCGAGCGTGTCAAGGTCGAGCAGGAGGTCCAGAACCTCAAGCAGAAGGAGAGGGAGCTGAACCGGATCATCGCCGACATCGCCGAGATGACCGCCAAGCTCAAGACCCTGGAGGTCAACATCCCCCAGCGCAAGGAGACGGCGGACATCCTGCGGCAGATCCAGCAGCTGGCCTACGACTCCCGGCTCGACGTCCTCCGGTTCGCGCCGGGCAACGAGATCAACAAGGATTTCTACGCGGAGTGGCCCATTCCCATCCAGGTCTCGGGCAATTACCATAACCTCGGCACGTTCTTCGATCGCCTGAGCAAGTTCAACCGGGTCTTCACCATCGACAACTTCACCATCAAGACCCTGAGCCGGCAGACGGACCTGAGCACGGTCAGCGCCAACTGGACGGCCAAGACCTATTTCTTCCAGGAGACGCCCGAAGTCTCCGCTCCCGCAAAAAAACAAGCGAGGCCCAAACGATGAAACAAGCCGCCGCCTTGATCCTTCTGGCCGTCCTGGCCGGAGGAACTTCCCTCCTGGCCCAGGAAGCCGAGACCGCCCCCCCGCCGGAAAGCCAACCGGTCCTCAGCCCCGTCCCTTCCTTCACCTATAGTTCCGACGGCCGCCGGGACCCGTTCAAGGACCTGCTCGGGGGACGGGACGTCCGCGAGCGATCGGCCGACGGGACGCCCCAGGTGAACATCGAGGACCTGACCCTCATCGGCGTCATCCAGAGCCGGGGGGGCTTCACGGCCATCCTGGGGACGGGCCGGGGCTTCCCCTACTTCTCCAACGTCGGCGACAAGTTCACCGACGGCTACGTCCTCAAGATCACCGAAAACACCGTGGTGTTCCGGAAGACCCACGAGCGGGGCCTGCCCCTCTTAAGACCGCGTGATATCACCAAGGAAATCAATCCGGAGGAGCGTTAACATGAAAAAGAGAATCCTGTCCCCCGCCTTGGCCTGCCTGTGCTTCCTTCTTCTTCCCGCCCTCGCCGCCGCAGGCCCGGCCGTCACCATCAGCAGCGTCCAGGTCCAGCCGGGCGCCCTCTCGACCAGGCTGATCATGGAAACGGACGGTCCCCTCGTCATCCAGAAGGCCTTCTATCTCCCCGAATCCCCGCTGACCCTGGCCCTCGACGTCAGCACCGCCCGGACCTCCCAGGCTCCCGCGGTCCCGGCTTCGGGCGCATCGCTCATCCGCGACATCCAGGTCCAGAAGTCCGGCGAGCAGGACCTGCGCTTCCTCCTCCGGCTCAGCGAGCGCGTCCCCTACCGGGTCATCTCCGAACAGGGCCGGACGGTCGTCGAGCTCAACGCCATTCAGAGGTCGAACGGCCGTTATCTCATCGACGCCGAGACCCAATCCCGGCTCGATCAGCACGCGGACGGCGAGATCTTCCTGAGCCACCTCGCCTATTCCGCGAGCGCGGACAAGATCGCCGTCCGGGCCCGGATGACCGGTCAGGCCGTCGCCCAGGTCTTCGCCCTCGAGAACCCGACCCGTCTGGTCGTCGACCTGTTCGACACGCTCCTCTCGGCCGGCGCTCAGAGCCTGCCGCTCAATGAACCGGCTTCGGCCGTCCAGAGGGTCCGGGTCGCCCAGTTCCAGATCGCCGACCCTCGGCCCATCACCCGGATGGTCTTCGACCTCAAGGAAGCCGGGCCGTACACGCTGGAGACCCGCGACAGCGAGGTCGTGGTCTCTTTCTCCGCCGCCTCCGGGACGGCCGTGAACACGGCCGCGCCGACGGCCGCCGCCGGTCCTCCGGCCCCGGCCGACATGCCGGCCAAGTCCGCTCCCAAGGCCGACCCGCCGCCCGCGCCGAAGCCCCAGGCCACCCCGACGCCGCCCCCGGTCCGCGAGTCCCCTCCGGTCGTCCAGGAGAAGAAGACAACCGTCATCTCCGAGTCCCAGGAGGACGTCTTCAAGCCCCGCACGATCTCCGCCGAGCAGGAGGTCTACTCCGGCGAGATCCTCAGCCTCCGGGTCAAGGACGCCGACCTCAAGGACGTCGCTCTCTATCTCGCCGACCAGGCCGGCTTGAACATCGTGTTCGACCCCGAGGTCAGGGGCACGGTGACCTGCGACCTCCGGGAAGTGCCCTGGGACCAGATCCTCGACCTCGTCCTCAAGCAGAACAAGATGGGCAAGGTCATCGAGGGCAACGTCCTGAGGATCGCCCCCGTCAGCGTCCTGACCCGCGAGGAGGACGAGCAGCGGAGGATGAGGGAGAGCCGGGAGCTGGCCGGCCCGCTGACGGTCAAGACCTACACGCTGTCCTACTCGAAGGCCCGCGACGTGGCCACCCTTCTCCAGAACAAGATCTCCACGCGCGGCGAGATCATCGTCGACGAGCGGACCAACACCCTCCTCATCTCCGAGGTCAGGGACAAGCTCGACCTCCTCGAACGCCTCATCGGCGTCGTCGACACCCCCACTCCCCAGGTCTCCATCGAGGCCAGGATCGTCGAGGCGACGGCGACGTTCGTCCGGAACCTCGGCATCCAGTGGGGTTTCCGGGGGATCGCCGACCCGTTCTACGGCAACGCGACGTCCGTCCAGTTCCCCAATAAGGTCCTGGTCGACGGCGCCCTCATCCCCCAGGGCATCGTGACCAAGGGCATCGGCGGGCCGCTCGGCGGCTACGGCATCAATCTGCCCGCGCCGGCGTTCAACACGGCCCTCGGGTTCTCTTTCGCCAACGTCCTCGACACCTTCCGGTTGGACGTCGCCCTGTCGGCCCTGGAGACCGGCGGCGACGGAAAGATCGTCTCCCTGCCCAAGATCACCACCCAGAACAACCTCCAGGCCGAGATCATCCAGGGCCGGCAGATCCCGGTCCAGACGGTGGCCAACTTCACCGTGACGACCCGCTACGTCAACGCCGCCCTCGAGCTGAGGGCCACGCCGCAGATCACGGCCGAAGGCACGGTCATCATGCTCCTCGAGATCCAGAACAACGCCGCCGACTTCGCCAACCTCGTCAACGGCATCCCGCCCATCACGACCCAGAGCGCCAAGACGACGGTCATGGTCCCGGACGGCGGGACGACCGTCATCGGCGGCATCTACCGGACGGAGGATTCGGTGACCCGGGAACGCGTGCCCTTCCTCCATCAGATCCCCATCCTGGGGTCGGCCTTCAAGAACTTCGCGAAGACCAAGCAGAGCAGGGAGCTCCTCATCTTCATCACTCCCAGGATCGTCAAGTAAAGGAGAGGACGAGTACCATGAAAAAGATCAGCATCGCTCTCAAGGTCCTGGCCGTCGTGTCCGCCCTCGCCGCCCTGTCGGCCTGCGGCTCCCTCGGCGACCCCGAAGAATCCAGCACCATTCTGATCATCGAAAGCATCACCGGGACGAAAACGGACGGGACTCCCGTGGCCTTCCTCCAGTCGGACGTCGAGCGGATCGGCGCGCAGGGGGCCTATGTCACGGCCGATGCGGCGACCGCCAATCTGCGGGCCGCTCTCGCCAGCCCGGACCCCGTCAATCCGCCCACGGTTTACAACAGCATCGTCCTGACGAACTACAGGGTCACCTTCGAGCTGCCCACGGCCCCCGGGAACCCGGGCGTCAACGTGCCGCTGCCCTTCGACGCCAATTTCTCGACGATCACCCTCGAGATCGGCAAGAGCACGGCCGTTCCGTTCGTCGTCGTTCTCGAAGCGGCCAAGCTCGCCGCCCCGCTGGCCGCGCTCGTTGGCACGACCACGGTCCTCGAGACCAAGGCCAAGATCGAGATCTTCGGGAGGGACCTCGGCGGCAAGACCGTCCAGGTCACGGGCTACCTGACCATCTATTTCGCCGACTATATCGACCCCTGAGTCGCGAAGCGGGCCGTCCCTCTTCGCCGCGAACGCGAACGGGGCTTTTCCTTCGGGAAAAGCCCCGATTTTTTTTGGTTCATCTCCCATTTCCGGGGAACAGATGGCCATGAGGGGACGATAGACGTCCCCCTGAAGACCCCCATAGCGGAGGGGGACCCGTCGCTTCGGCGACGGGGGAACCGTCGGGACAGGTTCCCGGGGGCGTGGGGGGCAAGGGGGGATGTCTATCGGCGAACCTCATGGCCAAGAGCCCCCGGAACCGGGAGCAGAATCTTTTTTTAGGGCCGGAAGGGCGAGTAGGAGAAGACGAAAGATTTCTTTAGACGGACGGCCGGGAGGGACTCGCGGAGGGCCCGGTCGATGGTCTCCCGCGTCGCCGCCTTGAGGATGAACTGAACTCCGGTCAAGCCCCGGGCGCGAGGCGCCGAGGCCAGCGCCGGGCCGAGGACCTCCAGCCCGGGCCCGTGCTCTTTGAGCAGGGCCGCGAGACGGCGGGATCTGCCGGCCAGGGCCCGCACATCGCGGCCCTGAAGGATGACCTCGGCCAGGGAGCCCGCCGGCGGGTAGCTCAGGAGGCGGCGGAAAGCGATCTCCCGTTCGAAGAATCCCCGGTAATCGCCCTCGGCCGCCGCCTGGATGCTGAAATGAACGGGCGGCGCGGTCTGGATGACAACCTCCGCGTCCGGCCCGGCCCGGCAGAGCTCCGTCATCGCGGCGACCGCCTGGAACGTCCGCTGACCGGCCCGGTAATCGGAGAGGCCCAGGAGAGCCTCGGGCCGGAGGATCCCGACCAGCCCGACCTGGGGGACGGCCGGCTGATGGACGAGAAGCTGCGTGCCGACAAGGACCGGGATCCTTCCCCGGCGGAACTCGTCGAGGATCCTCTCTTTCTCCCCGGCTTTCGAGGCCGTGTCGGTATCGAAGCGGGCGACCCGGGTCCCCGGGAAAAGGCGGACGAGCTCCTCCTCCAGCGCCTGGATCCCCGCGGGCCGGCTGAAGGACAGTCGGCCGCCGCACCCGGAGCAGGCGCTCCGGACGCCCGTCGAATAATCGCAGTAATGGCAGACCAGCCGGTCCTCGGCCTTATGATAGACGAGCGGGATGTCGCACCGGGGGCAGCGGGGCGCCCGGCCGCAGCCGGCGCAGACCGGCGACGAGGCGTAGCCCCGCCGGTTGAGGAATAGCACGGCCGGCTGCCCGGACTTCAGGCTGACCCGGAGCTTGGCCTCGAGGCCGCGGGAGACGAGCGGACCGTCGCGCCGTTGCTCGACCCAGGTCAACCGGGGCCGGCGGGCCGCGCCGGGGAGCTCGACAAGGACGCCCAGCCGCCGGGCCTCGTCGTAGGCCTCGACGGTCGGGCGGGAAGACCCGAAGACGACGACGGCCCCCGCGGCCCGGGCCCGGAGCCAGGCGCCCCGGCGGGCGTCGTAGGAAGGGCTCTCGCGCTGGAAGTAGGAGTCCTCGTGTTCTCCGTCGACGATGATCAGCCGGAGCGGCGAGGCCTCGACGAAAAGCGCCGAGCGCGTCCCGACGACCAGGGCGGCCCGGCCGCTCCGCAGGCCCCTCCAGGCCCCCTCTTTCTGCTTCTCCGTCATCCGGCCATGGAAGACCACGGCGGACCGGCCGAACTCCTTCTCGAAGCTCCCGACGAATTCCCGGGTCAGGGCGATCTCGGGGACCAGGTACAGGGCCTTGCCCGGCCCCCGGGTCGCCCGCTCGATGAGCGTTCGATAGGCGGACCGCCGGGAGTCGTCCGGGCCGAAAAGATAAAAGCCCACGAATCGACGGGAGTCCAAGGCCCGCTCGATCTCCGCGAGCAGGCCCGCGTCCGAAGCGGGCACGGGAAATTCCAGCCCCAGCTGGGACGGCCCGCCGCCCGTCTCCGGTCCGCCCGCCCGGGGCGGGCGAACGGCTTCTTCCCGGACCTCGACAAGCCCTTTCTTCCTCATTCTCGCGACGAGCGCCGATATCTCCCGGCCGCCCGTCTTTCTTCGAAGGGTCAGGGGGCTGCGCCCCTTCGGACCCGCCTGGAGCACGGCGGCCAGAGCCTTTTCTCTGGGCCCCAGGGCCCCCGTTTCGAGCCGTTCCCGGCCGAGTCCGGTCAGGCGGACCGTGATCTTCATCCGGGCGGCCAGCGAGGGGGGCAGGGAGGCCTGGAGGATCTCTCCCCACGGCGCCCGGAACTCCTCGCTGAGAGCGCCGGTGAATTCGAGGAAGCGCTCGTCGCGGAAAGGCCTTTCGTCAAGGACCCCGGCGAGCTCCTTGATCTTCAGGCCGGCGGCCGGCGCCTCCGAGGTCAGGGCGACGATGAATCCGTTCTGGCGCCTGGCCCCCAGCGGCGCGACCACGCGAGCGCCCGGCCGGGCGGCGGCCCGATGCTTTTCCGGAACGGCGTACAGGAAAGATTGGTCGAGCGGAAGCGGGAAGACGACCCGGGCGTAGAGCGTCATTTCCTGCCCAGCAGGGCCATGACCTTCTGCATGTCCTCCCAGACCATGCGCTTGAGCTCGCGGTTGCCCTCGTTGCGGATAAGGTAGGAGGGGTGGAACGTGGGCATGACCGGAATGCCGCAATACTCGCCGAAGTTCCCGCGCCGGGCGGTCATGCCCTGGCGGCTGGGAAGGAAGCGGTCCGTCGGGGTCTTGCCCAGGAGGACGATGACCCGCGGCCGGATGAGCTCGATCTGGCGGAGCAGGTAGGGCACGCAGGCCTCGGACTCCTCCCGGTGAGGGACCCGGTTGTCCGGAGGACGGCACTTGACGATGTTCGTGATGTAGACCTCGTCTTCCCGGAACTTCATGGCCGCGATGATCTTCCGGAGGAGCTGGCCGGCCCGGCCGACGAACGGCCGGCCCTGAGCGTCTTCGTCTCGGCCCGGCGCTTCGCCGATGAACATCAGCTCGGCCGCCCGGTCCCCTTCGCCGGGGACGGCGTTCGTCCGGAGCCTGTGGAGAGGGCAAAGCCTGCAGGACAGGACTTGCGCCTCGAGTTCCTCCAGGTCCTGCCGCTCTGCGTCCGTTTGGGGAGCGCGCTCGGGCAGAGGCGGAAGAGAGGCAGGTCCCGGCATTCTCGCTTGGCTGTCCTGGCCGGGCCGTTGATCCGGGGCCGGACCGTCGATGCCGGCCGTCGGGCCGCCGGGGACGCTGCCGGGTCGCCTCAGGGCGAAACCCGCCCCGGCTTCGGTCAGGAAATCGACCTGACCCTTGAGGCTCTCCCAGATGTCAGCGGCGCTTCTTTTCAAGGGCTGCCTCGATGTGGTCGAAGACGACGCGGCTCGCCTCCCGCTTGCTGATCTTCCCCGTCGGGTGGACGGGCCCGGAGGCGCTGATGATCCGGAGCTCGTTGTCGTCCGTCCCGAACCCCCTTCCCTGCCCGACCTCGTTGGCCACCATGAGGTCGGCGTTCTTGGCCGCCATTTTCTTGCGCGCGTTCCCGGCGATATCGTGGGTCTCCGCGGCGAACCCGACCAGGAGCTGCCCCTTCTTCTTTTTCTTGCCGAGCAGGGCCAGGATGTCCGGCGTCCGCTCGATCTCCAGTTTCGACGGGACCTCGGCCTTTCCGGTCTTGCGCGGCCGGACATCCTTGAACCTGAAATCGGAAACGGCGGCGGCCATGACCACGATGTCGGTCCCCGGATAGGCCCTCAGGCAGGCCTCTTGCATCTCGGCCGCGGTCGTCACGAGCTCCGTCCGGGCCCCCGGCGGCGGGATGAGCGAGGTGGGGCCCGAAACGAGGACGACCTCGGCCCCACGGGCCAGGGCCTCCCGGGCCAGCTCGTAGCCCATCTTCCCCGATGAAGGGTTGGAGAGGAAGCGGACCGGGTCCATGGGCTCCCGGGTCGGACCGGCCGTGACCAGGACCTTCTTCCCTTTTAGGCTCTTCGTCCGGCCGATGAGCCTCATCCCCTCCCGGACGATGGCCTGGGGCTCGGCCAGACGCCCCCATCCCTCGTCCTTGCAGGCCAGATATCCCTTCTCGGGCTCGACGAACTCGACGCCCATGGCCCTCAGCCGGGCCAAGTTGGCCTGAGTCTGGGGATGAAGGTACATGGCCTCGTTCATGGCCGGGGCGACGAGGACGGGAGAACGGGCGGCCAGGAAGAGGGTCGACAGGAAATCGTCGGCGACGCCGCCGGCGAACTTGCCGATGACGTTGGCCGTGGCCGGGGCGACACAGAGGAGCGAGACCTCCTTGGCCAGCGACACGTGGCCCACGTCCCGTGAGACGGGCTCCTCGAAGAGGTCGACGATGGCCGAGAGGCCCGAAAGACTTCCGAACAGGAGCGGCGAGACGAGGCGGGCGGCGTTCCTGGTCATGACGACCTGGACCCGGGCGCCGTTCTTCTGGAAGCCACGCAGCACCTCGCAGGCTTTGTAGATGCCGATGGAGGACGTGACGCCCAGGGCGATCTTGGTCATGGCCGACCTTTCCCGGTCCGGGGCCGGTCCGCCGGCCGGGAAGTGAAGCTCCCCAGGATGGGACGGAGGGCGGCGGACCTGGCCGCGGGCCGGAGGCGGGCGGCCGCGACGATCGTCCTCAGCTCTTCGACGGCCTTCCGGAGGTCGTCGTTGACGACGACATAGTCGAACTCGGGATAGGCCCGGATCTCGGCTCGCGCGTCCCTGAGCCGGCGGGCCAGGGCCTCGGGCGCGTCCTCTCCCCTCTTCTTCAGCCTGCGGCGGAGCTCCCCCGCGGCCGGCGGCATGATGAAGACGAAGCACGCCTCGGGGACCTTCCGGCGGACTTGGCGGGCGCCCTGGACGTCGATGTCGAGGACGACGTCCCGTTCGGGGCGCCGCCGCTCGACCTCGGCCCGGGACGTCCCGTAGAGATGTCCGTGGACCCTGGCCCACTCGAGGAATTTCCCGGCCCGGGCCATCCGCTCGAACTTGGCGACGGGGACGAAGTGATAATCGACGCCGTCCTTCTCCGAGGGCCGGGGCGTCCGCGTCGTGTGGGAGACCGAGAAGCCGAGGCCCGCCGTCTGCCTCCGGACCTCCTTGATCAGGGTCGATTTCCCGCAACCCGAAGGCCCGCTGATGACGAACAGCATGGTCGTGACCGCCTTTCGCTATTCTACTCCGTCCGGCGAGCTATTCAATGTTCTGAACATGCTGCCGGATGCTCTCCAGCTCGTTCTTGATGACCAGGGTCTCCTTGGTGATCCGGATGTCCTGGGACTTGGAGGCCAGGGTGTTGGCCTCCCGGTTGAGCTCCTGGGACAGGAAATCCAACGGCTTGCCGGCCGGCCCGTCGCGGCGGGGCGACAGCAGGCCCTGCAGGGAATCGAGATGGGTCTTGAGCCGGCCGATCTCCTCGGCCAGGTCGTAGCGCTGGGCCAGGAGAGAGGCTTCGCCGGCCAGCTTCTCCTCGGGGACCGACGACCCGGCGTCGAGCTCGCGGAGCCTTCGTTCGAGCCTGGCCCGAAGCAGCGCGGGTTGCCTTTTGAACCGGTCTTCGACCCGGCCTACGGAGGCCCGGATCCGCGACAAATGGGTCCGGACCTGGGCGGCGGTCCGGGTCCCTTCGCGCCGCCTCATCCGAAGCACGTCCTCCAGCGTCCGAGAGAAACATCTCTCGAGGAACCGGACTTCCTGCCGGCTGAGCCCTTTGCGGTTGACCTCGACGAGCTGGGGGACGCGGAACAGGCCGTCGAGGGAGATGTCGAGAGGACGGCCCGTCCTCCGGGAGACCCGGTCGAGAGAGCGAAGGATCTTCTCGAGCAGGCCCTCGTTCAGGGAAAACTCCCAGCTCCGGGGGTTGAGGGAGACGATCTCCAGGTGGACCTCGACCCGCCCGCGGCGGATCTTCTTGCGGCAGAGGTCCCGGAGGCGGCTTTCCACCTCGCCGAGCGGGGATCCCTTGCAGGTCCAGTCGAAGGACCGGTGGTTGAGGGTCTTGATGCCGATCTTCACCCGGACAAGAGGCGAAGCGAAACTCCTCTCGGCAAAACCTGTCATGCCTAGGACCATATGACCAACTCCTCCTTCGAGCTCAGGCGGCCCCGAACAGGGCCCGGGCCACCCCGTAGGCGTTGATGGCCGAGCCGAGGGTCAAGTTATCGGCGACCGTCCAGATCCAGAAGCCCCGGGGGTTCAGGCCGTCTTTCTTGACCCGGCCCATGAAGATCCGGTCCTTCCCGGCCACGGTCACCGGCGAGACGACGTCCTGGCCCGAGGCCGGAGAGAGACGGAAGACATCGTTCTTCTTGAAACACGCCCCGAGGTCGGCGACCCTGGCCTCCCTTCCGAGCTCGACGTAGCTCATGATCGAAAAAGTGTGGAAAACGGGGGCCAGGAGAATGGTCAGGGAGAGCGGCACGTCCGCGGGGCCCAGCACCCGGCGGCATTCGGCCAGGACCCGGTTCTCGAGGGACGAGAACCCGTTGGGCTCTGGCTTGGCCATCCGCGGCAGGAGGTTGAAGGCGACCTGGGCCGGGAAGACCTTCTTGCGCATGGCCGAGCTCCCGAGGAGAGCGAAGCTCTGGTCGGCCAGCTCCTGGATGCCCGCCTCGGCGTAAGCGGAAACGGGCTCGAGGATGAAGGCCAGGGCCCGGCTCAGGCCGAAACCGTCCCGGAGCGTCTTCAAGAGATGGGTCAGCATGATCGTGGCCGGATTGGGGTTGGCGATGAGGGGCGGCCGGCTCTTCCGAAGGGTGCCGTCGTTGACGCCGGCCACGACGAGCGGAACGCCCGGGTCGGCGTTGAAAGTCTCCTCGAGGTCGAAGGCTAAGTACTTCTTTTCAGCGGCCAGCCGGCCGTAGGTGCGGTTGGTCTCCGCGTCCCCGGCCAGGAAAACGAGGTCCAGTCCTTCCAGGATCGCCGGGGTCAGGGCGTGGACGACCCTGGGCTCGTCGCCGAACTGGCCGAGCTTGCTGTATTCCTGTTCGACCTCGGGGTCGTAGAACTCGATCGAAGCCAGGGGGAATTTCTTGGCCGCCAGAACGCTGAGGATCTCCCGGCCCTTGAGCGAATCCGGGCCGACCAGGGCCAGGCGGGGTTTCCGGGGTTCGGCGGCGGGCATGCGGTCCTCAGTTCTGCCGGACGCGCTCCAGCATGATGTGGTACATCCTGTCCTTGAGGGCCAGCTTCCGCTTCTTGAGCTCGCGCTCCTCGTCGGCCTCGGCCTCGGTGAGATGGGGCTTGGCGCGGATGGACTCCAGGGCCTTCTCGCAGCCCTGGTGCTCGTCGTGGGCCTTGCGGAACTCGGCGTTCTCCCTGAGGAGCAGCTCTTTGAGTTGTTTTTCGTCCATGCGGGGGCGTCCTCCCGGGCCAAGAATAGCATATCGACCCGGCCTTTTCAATTTGCTCCAGGGGACATGTACCGAAGGTACGTGTCCCCGGCTTTTATTGACTTTGAAGGGGCGGATTACTATACTGAATGGGCCGTCCGGCTCAGGCTGGGCGGCCCAATGGCTAGGTAGCTCAGTCGGTAGAGCGAAGGACTGAAAATCCTTGCGTCGGCGGTTCGATTCCGTCCCTAGCCATTTTTTCTTTATCCCCATCGCTCGGCGAGAAGTCTCGGGTCACGGGCTTTCGATCGACCCTTCCCATCTCGGCAGAGGCGGCTTCTCGGCCGCTCTCCGGGCCGGCTGAGGCTCCTTCGCCGGGACCATCGCGGCGATGGCCGTCAAGCTGGCCGGCGCCGGGGTCATGCCCTTCTATGTCGTCCGGGGCCTTTTCTGAAGGTCGCGGCGGCGCTCAGAGGATCCGTATCGACAGGATTGACTCGACCGGCACTTCGCCCGAAGCGTCGGTCCAGCGGAGAACGAGGCTATAATCGCCCGGGGACAGGCTTTCGAGCTCCAGCTTGTAAAGGGCGTTCCAGATCCCCGTCTTCCGGCTCCATCCGTCGTGGACGGGCACGGCCGGGACATGGACCGCAGCCGACCCGCCGCCGGACCGGGGCGCCGAAACGTTCAAGGCCAGCTTTCTTGGATCCTCCGAGGAATGGATCTGGGCCAGGAGCGCGGCCCGCTGACCACGCCGGACATGGGCGACGGCCATGGGGAAGAACTTGCGGTTGGGGACGTCGAGCGTCCCGTCATCCTGGGCGATGGTGAACGGGATGACCTCGGCCTTGTCGGTCTCGACCAGCATTCCGACGGTCGTCGTCAGGAGCTTGGGCGCTCCTCCCTCTTCGACAGCGGGGATCTCGAGGGGGCTCTCGACCGCGCCCATACGGTCGAGCGCCCGGTCGTAAATGGCGAACGTCGCCCGATAGGTCCGGGGTTTGAGCGCGGTCTCCCGCGAGGCGCAGTTCCAGCCGAAGTACTCGGCCTGCCGGACCCGCTCGAGGAAGGACGGGATGAGGACGATGGGCACGGCGGTCTCGCTCAGGAACCCGGACGTTCCAGAGGGATCCTCGAGCGTGAGCCTGAACTTGAGCAGGACCGTCTCGTCGGCCGACGCGTCCTGGCCCAGGATCTTGCGCGCCGACAGGGCCGTATGGATCCAGAGGAGGAACTTGTCCCGTCCCAGGGCGAAGGGAACGATGCGGGCCTCGAAGGGGAGGTCCTTGAACAGGGAGGGATTGTAGGCGGCCGAGGCAAAGGCCAGGGACTCCCTCTGTTCCTCTGTGAGGTCCAGGAAGCCCTGCCGGGAGCGGACGCTCAGGCCTGGCCGGAGGACCTTGACCTGGATCTTGTGGTACTTGCCGTCGGCCTTTTTCCGCTTCGGCTCGTAACTCAGCTCGTAGTAACGGGCGAAATCGCGCTCGATGGCGCCGGCGAAACCCTCGAACTTGTCGCCGCCCAGGAAAGCGGCGCCGCCCGTGTCGCCGGCCAAGGCTCGGAGGCTGGCTATTTCGCCCCTCTTGATCTCCGCGATATCGTCGGGGCGCTTCAGGCCGGCTGTCCCCCCGAAGCTCCCCCCGACCGCCCGGGGAAAGTTGTCGTAGGCGATGTCGCCGAGCACGTACCTCAGGTAGTTGTCCGGATCCAAGGTGTAGAAGCTGATGTTGTGGGAATTCGCGAACCGGACCAGGTCGTCGAAGATCTCCGAGCCGGTCCGGAAGCCCTTTTTGCCGAGTATCTTGAAGGGGTCCTGGACCTTGGCGGCCGCGACCTGGGATTGGACCGCCGTCGTGTCCCCGACCCCCCCGCCCTCGAAGAAGCGGATGAAGGACAGCGCGGGGATGCCGCCGCTGACGAAAAGGAGCGATTTGCGCCCCTCGAGGTCCTTGGCGAAGTTCATGACCCCCAGGAGCCCGTTGATGGTCTTCTCGAAGCGCCGCCGAGTCTCGGCTTCGTAAGCCGCCTGGCTGGACTGCTGGAATCCCACGACGCCCATACTCTCGACCCTGATCGGCTCGGGCCCGTCGATAATGGACGGCATGATAAGGGCGTCGGCCGCCTTTTCGACCCAGATGCTTCCCGTCGCCTTGTCGACGGCCTGGGCGATCAGCTGCCTGTCGCGGGTCAGCGGCTGGAGGACGACCGTACGGCCATCCTCGGTCAGCTCGAAGACGGCGATCTCCTGTCCGACCTCGAGAAGCGAAAGCAGCTTCGCCAGGATCTCCGGCTTGCTCCTGTTGAGCATGCGCCGGACGGTGTTGATGGAGTCGAAGACGGCGACGAAGCGGCTGTTGCGGGGCGGCCGGGAGAGGGCCGCGGCGGGCGGCGCAGCGGCGTTGGGAACGGCCGCGGCCGTTTCTCCGGCCCGGTTGAGCTCGATGAGCTCGGCCGAGGCGAGATCCATCTTCTTCCCGTCCTC
>VGJC01000024.1 GCA_016867635.1 Candidatus Aminicenantota bacterium
TACACCAACGCCCGCTGGCTGATCAAGATGAGCGGCCTGTACCAGCTCCCCTACGACATCAACGTGTCCATGAACGCCAACATCCGCGAAGGCTGGATCATCCGCGAATCCTTCACCTACAGGAATTTCACCCTTCCCAATCCTTCGAGCACCTCGTTCCAGCTCGACATGAACGAATTCGGGAGCAACCGGCTGCCCGCCGTCGTGACCGTCAATTTCAAGATCGAGAAGATGCTTCGCCTGGGCGACAACGGCCGCATCTATCTGATGGCCGACGTCTTCAACCTCATCAACTCCGACGTCATCCTCCGGCGCCAGCAGAAATGGCACGGCACCTACACGTACAACACCGACGGATCGGAAACCTGGGTCCCCAACGTCAACGACTACAGGGTCGACGGGGTCATGAATCCCCGCGTTGCCCGCCTTGGGGTCCGCTTCACGTTCTAGTTCCCCCCGCAGCAGCAGACGCTCGAGCCCCTCTCCCCCCGCGGGGAGAGGGGCTTTTTTTTCTCCGCCGATCGTTTTTCGCGGTACGTGCGCCGGGTATTTTACACCCCCCCGAGGCCCGGTCGTCCTGTCCCAATCCCGCTCATCAGAAAGCCGTTGGCGCGCGAGCGTACTCATTGTATGTAGGCCTTGACTCGCCATCGGCGGTAGCGTGAACAAAAAGCACTCATCTTCTAGACAGCATTCTCAACAATTCGGCCGTCCTCAAGTGGGCCATCCGCCATGACTTCATCACGACAACCGTCCCGGGATACACGACCTTCGATCAGCTGGAGACAGACCTCGCGGCCGCCAGAAACCTGGAGTACACCGCCGAGGAGAGAGCCTTCCTCGAGGACCGCGGCGTCAAGCCTGCCCTCCGGGAATATTGCGTTCAGTGCGGACGGTGCGTCGCCACTTGTCCCCACGGGGCCGATATCCCGGCGCTCATGAGGGCCCACCTCTACGCGGCCTGCTACGGGAACGATAACGAGCTTGGGGTCACTCTGCGCGACATCCGACCCGGACGAGGTCTCGAGACCGGCCTCTCTTGCACAGCGTGTCGGGCGGCATGCGCGCGCGGAGTGGGCATCGGGAAGCGCATCGAAGCCCTGAAAATCCTCCTGGGATGATGAACGGGCGGCTGACCGGATTTGTCTGTTCCTGTGGCCCTTGTGTACAATAAAAAACAGGCGATCGGAGCCGGAATGAAACGACCCGCTGAGCGAGGAGAACGGGATCCTGAAGGGCTACGTTGAGATCATGAGAACGAGGTTCAAGGACAAATTGGACATCGTCGTGGATTTCCCCTCGGAAACCCGGCCCGTCCTCGTTCCCAGCTTCATCCTGCAGCCCCTCAGTGAGAACGCCATTCGTCATGGCATAATGCCCGGAGGGGCGCGAGGCCAAGTCCAGGTTCGCTCACGCCGGGGCAACGGCCTTCTCCGGATCGACATCATCGACAACGGCGCGGGCGTCGCGAAGAGCTCCGACGTAATGATTGAGAAAGGTCATGGGTTGAGAAAAACCCGGAATCGGCTGCGGCATCTATACGGCGACGAGGCTACAATGACCATCCCCAACGGAGGTTCCGAAGGGGCCCATCTCACGCTCGTATTGCCTTTAAGGGTTCGGGGACCGGATGGGCCCGCCGAGAGTGCGCGAGGGTAGACCGCATGCTGATCAGGACACTGATCGTCGACGATGAACCGTACTCGCGCCTGAAGCTGAGGGGTTTCTTGGAAGGGGAGGCGGATATCGAGATCGTGGGCGAGGCGGGCGACGGGAGATCGGCCGTTCAGGCGATCAAAAAGCTGGGCCCGGACCTTGTCTTCCTCGATGTCCAGATGCCCGGATACGACGGCTTTCAGGTCCTTGAAGCCGTCGGCCGCGAGCTGCCGACCTGCGTGATTTTCGCCACGGCCTATGACCAGTACGCCCTTAGGGCCTTCGAGGTCCACGCGCTCGATTATCTGCTCAAGCCCTTCGATCAGGAGCGCTTCCAGGCCGCGCTGGACCGCGCCCGACAGTGTCTCGGACAGACCGGAAACGACGAGGGCCACCGTGACCGCCTGCTCGGCCTCGTCCAGGACCTGAGCAAAGCCTCCGCCTATCCCCGGAGGCTGTTCGCCGATAAAAAGGGGCGCATGATCGCGGTGGCCGTCGACGAGGTCGAATGGATCGAAGCAGCCGGCAACTACTCGATCCTCCATGTCCGCAACGAAGAGCATCTGTTGCCCGAAGGTCTCGGCAACGTCGCCAAGAAGCTCGACCCGAGGCAGTTCTTTCGGGCCAATCGGTCGAGCATCGTCAACCTGGGGTTCGTCAGGGAGATCCAGCCGTCCTTTCACGGCGAGTTTATCGTGATCATGAAGAGCGACAGGCGCATGACCGTCACCCGAACCCGCCGGGCCGAGTTCCTGAAGGTCCTCGGACGCGCTTGATTGAGCAAGAACCCAGGACGCGGTCCTCTGGCCGGTCGATTTCGTCAGCAATATCCCCGAAGAGGAACATCATGAGAGTCGATAAGTTGATCCTTTTGGGGATTGTCGTCCTTCTATCCATGTCGCCGGCGAACGCCGGGGTCCTTGTCGAGAGACAGCGGCCGGACCTCCCTATAGTTCCGGCGGGCCGAAGCATCCTCCCTCGCAAGATCGACGAGACCTATCTCCTTCTGGGTATCAGGTTCCTCGGCCCGATGCACATGGGGATCGATCTCTATCTGGCGGAACCCGGCGGCCTGAGGAAGAAGCTCCATAGGTGGCTACCTTTTCATGCTGATCGTCTCCTTCGCGATCTATGGGAAAGTCCAGTCGAAATATGGCAAAGACAGCAAGGACAAGAAAGCAAGATCGAACAAAAAGAAACTGTCGCTTTATATCCTGCTTGTCATCGAGGTCTATGTCTTCCTGTTCGATCATGTCGTTTTCAAGAATGCCGAAGATGCCAGGTGGCTTGATGTATTTCTAGCCAATTTCTTGCTTTGGCTGCTGCTGTCGTTGTTTGACGCTGTGGTCATCGACCTATGGATACTGGTCCAATGAAAGCCCAAGTTCCTTTCACGATTGGATTGCTGCCGCTGTTCATTCTTTCAGGAAAAGCCGCCGCAGTGTTCCTTGCAAAAGCAAACTTTGCAAAAATATCTCAGAGGGCATGCTCAAGGAGAACGGAGAGTGGCGGGTTTCTGAGGGCATCGTCACGCCCCTCAGCTTGTGGTAGCGCGCTTGTTCGAACAAGCGATGAAGATGGTTGCCGGAAGGCCGATAGAACGGAAGCCGATTGAGGCAGAAGCTATGAACGCGAAATGGACTCGCCCTCCGAGATCCCACCTGCTGGCCGCGAGGCTATCTTGTTTGGCCCTGGTGAGCTGTCGACAAGCCGTCCTGAAAGAGATCGATGTGGGTTATTCTCTCCAGAGGGATCTGTTTGAACTTGACGAGACCTTGAACCGCCGGCTTCGGGGATGGAGCTCCGGCTCTCAAAGCCGCGCCGTCACGGCCCGGCGGGCGTCCGACACGATGAGTGTCGCCAGGGCCGCCGCGTTGGTCCTTGGGCCCGCCGCAAGTGGGGGCGGCACGGCGTTGGGTCATCGGTTCGTCTGGACGATCATTAGATCTCCCTCTCTGCCGCTGGCGGCGACCGTCCACCTTCGATCCAGCTCCATCGTCCACCCCCGGCCTCTCAAAGGCCGACCGCCGATGTCCTCCGGCGCGGAGACGCGGACGAACTTCCAATCGGGGCTCAAGAGCGCCCCTCCGGACACTTCCAGGATTCCCCATTGGTCCGTGATTCTCATCGTGGGATAAACGGCGCCATGCCCCTCCAGCGGGAAAACCTGGGAGGGATTGAACTGCATGTTCATCTTCTGAAGGGGGATGACGAGGATCGGGCCGTCGACCAGAAAAGCCTTGTATTCCGCGATCCGCTTTCTTCTTCCGGCCTCGCGCTCCTCCTCGGCTTTCCTAAGGGCTTCACTCCCGTATCGAGCGGCACGTCTCTCGGCCTCCCCACTGACATCCTCAGGGAATTCCGCGGCCAAAGCTTTTCGAAGAAGATCTCCGAGGTCGTCGCCCGCCGCCAACTCCCGTCGCCACCCCGCCTTCAGGCCATCCAGCAAGAGACCATAGGCCGGTCCGGACCAATAGGCGAAGGAGCGCACGAATGACGGCCGGGCCCGGACGGAGCTCAACCGGCCCTCAAGCAGACCGGCCAGTCCGCCGTCGGGCAGGCCGCACAGCTTGACGCCCGTATACTCCGCAAGACCCTCGTGCATCTCCATGAGCCGCTCTTCTTCAGCAGCTCCGGGAAAAAGGCTCCTGCGGTGGGCCCGGAAGATCAAAGCCTCCCCCGCCGCCTGCCGCCGGCCATCCACTTCGAGGGCCAGGGCTTCGAGAAGCGCATTCCATTCCAGCTGCAGCCAGACGCGCCCTTCGAGCGTGTCGAGATGGTCGTTCGCAGAAAGGGTAGAGGGAAATCCGATCTCCGCCTGGATGCGATGCCAGGATTCATGCATCATCAAAGCGGCTCGTTCCCGGGGGTCATCGGGCAGAGGCCAGACGAGCATGGTCCAGTTCACGCCCGCCCAATTGACGGCGGTGTTCGCGATGCTCTGCATCTCCGGAAGCCTGCCGATGTAGACATCCCCCTCCCGGGTCAAACGGCCCTCCCTGTCCGCCTCGTTGGCGGCGATCAGGCGCGTTTGCGGATGGACGAACATCATCGGGCCGTCGAGCGGGATTCCCCATAGTTCGCCATTATCGCGGCGGCACAAGGCTTGGGCTTCCTGGAAATATCGGCGAGCGATCTCCAGGTCCAGGCCCGGACTCCGGCCAGGCGCCGCAAGAGCGGCCGTGGCGGCTAGTAGGACGATCAAAGGCAGCGTGTTCATCGTTTGTTGATACGTCCCGTCGGCAATAAAGGTTCACTTCGTCTCCGCGAAACGGTAACCGAGAAAAGAATTCATATTTTGGAATTGCATCCAAGTTCTTGAACCCTCCGGCTGATCCGGATCTCTCGTGAACTTCGCGCCGTCTGTTTGCGTATAGAATGCTGCGGGCCGCTGAACTTGGCGTCCCGCAACCTTGAACATGCCAAAGGAGGCGTCTTCTATGAAAAAGTCATTTGGAATGGTTCCTCTCGCGATGCTCGCCTGCGGGCTGGTCTTCACGGCGGCCGCTGCGGAGAGGCCCGGCCGCTCCGCCGAAGAGATCCTTCTCTCCTTCGTCGAGGATTTCCGCTCCGACCCCGCGGCGGACGAGCCCATCGTTTTCGGCGTCGCCGTCAAGGGTTCGGAAGGCGGGGACTGGCACGTGGTCGTGAACGGCCGCGGGGAGAATGGGAAACCCGCCGAAGTCGAGCTTCGCAAAGGGCTTCCCGCATCCCCTTCGGTCCTCTACAAGCTCGACCTGGCCACGCTCCGCCGGATCGGCAGCGGCGAGATGAACGCCCTGACCGCCATGGGCAAGGCCCGCGCCTCGGATCCGGCGCCCATGGACATCGAGCTCATGCCGGGCTTCAGGCCCGACCCGGGCTTCTTCGGCCGCTTCATCCCCTTCACTTTCCATTTCTGGACGCGCGGGCTTCCGGAAGTCGTGAGTTTCGGAAAATCGCATAGCCGAGAGGTCCACGGCGCCAACGCCGTTATCTTCTATTACCAGCCGGGGTTGCGATCCGCCTGGGCTCAGGTCGAGAAAGGTCAGCATGTCAACAGCGACCCGAAGGACCAGACTAACCCCTTCCCGACGATGATCATCGGCATCCGCGGGAGGGCCGTCGCGAAAATCGGCGGGGTGGAAAAGGAGTTCCATGCGGGTCAAATGGTGTTCATCCCGGCCGGCGTCGCCCACGAAGCCTGGAACCCGTATGACGAACCCGCCGAGATCATCCTCCTGATGTTCGGTGAGGGCGCATAGGACCGCCTATAAGTCGGCCGACGTATCCCTCGATCGCCTGCCTGACTTGATCCGGGACCTCGAACACATCACGAAACCTGTCCTCAAGGCCGCTTTGTGAAAGACCGGCATAACGCGTCCGATCCTTTTTTTCGAAGAGGCCGAGGAAAAGGAAGAGATAATCCTCAAGGAGTTCCGGGAGAAATTCCCGGCAAAGGAGATAATCCGCATAAACAACGGCTTTTTCCTTCAGAAGGTGGATGTCATACCCGCGGTTTCCCGCCATGGTGCCGGCGGCGACATCACCGACGGATGCCGCCTTCAGCGTGATCTCATCAACGAACTGATGCGTCATTTCATGGATGGACCAGAAGAAGCTGTCCGGGATTTCTTCTCGGCTTTCCGGGAACTTGACGGCTGCACCGAAGAACCCGGGAGAAGCGAACCCGCGACCGTTCCTCGTCAGGCTCAGGCTGAGAAAGACGAGGGAACCTTTCCCATGCTTCCTCATCACCGGTGCCATGAGCTTCATCCCGTGGTCGCGCCAGAATCCGAAGAAATCCTCCTTGAAGGGCAACAGCTCTTTCTGTCGTCTTGCCCAGTAATCTTGATAGAAGCTTTCATACTCGCGTTCCATGTTCGCGGCGAACAGGGAAAGGAATTTCTCGGCTTCCGGGGAATGGAAAAACCGCTTCTTGAAATAGGAAAAATACGAGCTCGGACTTTCTCCCGTTTCTTCTCCGGCCATCCACCGCAAGCCGAGCAAGAGCGACTCATATCCGTCGCATGCAAAAGGCAGGAAATTGACCATCCTCAAATTCTGGTCCGTGACAAAGATCTTCGTTGCCGCGGCCAAAGATCTCTCCAGGGGCTCGAAGGACCCGGCCGCCCGGGCTTTATCCTCGTTGATCATGCTTATATAGCCCGGAGAATACAGACTCGAAGCATCCTCTCCTATGTCCATGTGGGCCAGCAGGTGGAACACAAGGTCCGCGTGAATTTCCGTCTTGAGAACGAATTCTTCGCGGTTTTGTACCTGCGCCGCATGCAGGACCATCAGCGCCGCGAACGCCACGCAGACGATTCGACCTGAAATGGGGTTCCTTCTCATGATCGCACCTTCTCGTTCTTTTTCAATGCTTGAAACATACGGACATACGAGAATTGGGTCAAAAAAGTTCTGCCGTCCGCTCGGAGCCACGGAGAGCGCTTGGGAGGGATTCCTAATACATGAGCGCTCGGAGTGCGTCTGATGAAGAGGAGGTAGAACGCTCATGCGATCATCTTTATTCGGGACCATTCTCCTTCTCGGCCGGGTTTCGGCCGGCGTACGGCCGCCCACGCCGGCGACGATGGTGGAATGAGATTTGGAGGTTAAAATGAAAATCGTCCGAATTGTTTTCTATGTCTGGGCTGCTATTCTCTATTCTGTCACCTTGATTATTTTCGGTCCGTTTTCAGCTTACGCCGGGAATGTCAATCCGTTGACTGATTCGTTGACGAGACCGCGAGCCACAGAGGACGAGGGCATTCCCACAATCGTCAAGACCGAAATCCCACCTGAGATTGACGGCATCCTTGACGATTCCGTTTGGTTCGACTCGTTGACAACGCTCAAGTTCGCCAGCTTCAAGACCTTTTTCCTGCCCGACTTTGGCAAGGAACCAAGCCAGGGGACCGAGGCCATGCTGGCTTACGATGCCGAGAATTTCTACTTCTCCTTCCGTTGCTACGACTCCGAGCCCTCACGCATTAAGGCCGCCGTCAGTAAGCGGGATGCCATATTCCAGGACGACTACGTCTACATCATCCTCGACACCTTCAACGACAGGCAAAGCGGCTTCGTCTTCGCCGTCAATCCGCTCGGTATCCAGGGCGACGGCATGATGGGCGTCGACGGCAAGGCGGACTTAAGCTTCGACACAGTCTGGTTTAGTAATGGGCGGATCGATGACCAGGGCTGGACCGTGGAAGCCCGCATCCCGTTTAAAAGCATCCGTTTCCCGAACAAGGATCTCCTTACCATGCGCATTCTTTTTGTCCGCCACATCACCCGGACCTCGGAACATGTGAGCTTTCCACCCCTTGATCCAGCCAATGGAACTTACCTCAGACAATCCCAGTCGTTCCGAGTCTCGGGCCTCACGTACAAAAGGGTCGTAGAGTTTCTCCCGGCCTTCACTTACGGGACCACGTTCGCGGCCGAGGAGGGGGCGCTCGTACGGCAAGAAGGCCTCGACATTAAGGATCTCTCCCTGACCGGGAAGCTCGGCATCACCTCCGAGCTGACGTTCGACGGGACCATCAACCCGGACTTCAACCAGGTCGAGGTCGACGCCAGCCAAGTCGATTTCAACCTCCGCCACGCCCTTTATTACCCAGAGAAACGGCCGTTCTTCCTCGAGGGAAGCGAGCTATGGCAGTTCGGCGGCGCGATGGGGGGAGGACCGCTGATGGACCTGGTCTACACGCGGAACATCATTGACCCTTCTTTCGGCTTCAAGCTTACCGGCAAAGTCACACCGCGCGATACCGTGGCCGCAATCTACGCCCGGGACCATCTCCGGGGAGACGAGGTCGACGAACACCCTGACTTCATGATAGCCCGCTATCGGCATTCACTCCGCAACGACGCCTTCCTCGGCGCCTTCTACACGGGGCGCGAGTACGGCTCGGGCTTCAACCGCGTAGGAGGGGTGGATGGGCGGTTCCGGCTGAGCCCAACCTCGATGGCCACATTCCATCTCTTTGGCTCGCTGACCAAGCCCCCCGGCGCTGAGGAAACAAGCGCGGATCACGCCCTCTCGCTAGAATATCAGTTCTCTGATCGAAGATGGACGGTCATGCTCGGTTACCAGGACATCGCCGATGGCTTCCAGGCTGATGCAGGTTATGTTTACCGGACCGGGTTGAGGCGCCTTGCGGCATTCTGTATGCACCACATCTATCCCAAATCAAAAACCTTTCAGAAGATCGAGCCTTACTACTGGGGCTACCAACTCTACGATACTGTCCACGATATATGGGAATCAAACAACGTGTTTACAATTATTTTTCGCCTGCCCCGGAACGCTATGGTCCTTTTCGACGGCTTTTTGTCCAACGAAGTCTTTGTTGGCAGCCGGTTCGACAGGAGCGGATACGGTTTCCGGGCAGAGTCCCAATTGACGAAGCAATTCTTCTTCAGGCTCACGGCAAGGAGATCGGGGAGCATCTACTACCACCCCGAGGCTCCTTATCAGGGATATGGGACGGGGGCCTCAGCGGCCGTCAGATATCAGCCCTTGGACCAGTTTGATTTCAGCCTGAACCTAAGCTACGTGGATTTTTCCCGAGAAGCAGACCGAGTGAAGATCTACGACTATCTCCTTCTTCGTGGGCGTAGCACCTTCCAAGTCAATAAGTACCTCTTTCTGCGGGGGATTGTCGAATATAACGATTTTCGGAGGAGAATAACCTTGGATGGGCTGATTTCGTTCACCTATATTCCCGGCACGGTCGTCCATGTGGGCTACGGATCGGCCTTGGAAAAGCTCGAGTGGACCGGATCGGAGTACATCGAGAGCAATCGCTTTCTCCAGACCCGCCGCGGCTTCTTCTTCAAGGTCAGCTATCTCTGGAGGCTATAAACGATTGTAATATGCTTTAGAGCCTTAAGGTATACCATGATTCTTAGCCGAGATCATCTTCCTGATGTTCGGTGAGGGCGCATAGGATAGCCAAGGAATCGACCGCGGGTTCCCGGCAATCCTCCTCATTTCACCTCGACACGAAACAAGGCGATTGTGCGCCGTCGGTTCGGAGCCACGGAGAGCGCTTGGGAGGGATTCCTAATACAGGAGCGTTCGGAATGCGTATGATGAAGAGGAGGCAAGACGCCCATGCGATCATCTTTATTCGGGACCATTCTCCTTCTCGGCGGGGTTTCGGCCGGCTTTGCGACCGGGCCCGCCGCTGAGCTTGAATACGGTCCATTCGCCGTGGGGTTCGAGATCATCCAAACCGTGGACATATGCCGGCCTTTTCCCGCCGAGGACGGCTCGGGGTTCCGGGGCCGTCCCATGAGGGCCTACATTTGGTATCCCGCCCGGGAGACGTCCCCTCAGCCGCTCACCGTAGGCAACTTCGTCTGCATGGCCTCCGACGATTTCCGGCTCTCCAGAGGCATCTCCGGAGCTGAAGGCAACGATGTTCGGCTCCCTGTTCCGCTGGCCAAGGGCTTGGACACGCCAGAGCTTCAGGCTCTGATGAGAAAACCGATGAAAGCCGGCCTCGGCGTTCGCCCCGCCCAGGGGAAGTTCCCCCTAATCGTCCTGGGCCAGGGTCTCTATTACGAATCGCCGCTGTCCCAGGCTGTTCTGAGCGAATACCTGGCCAGCCGGGGCTATGTCGTGGCCACGTGTCCTCTCCTCGGGACCCAGTATCGGCTTGTGAACATGACCGCCGAGGACCTGGAAACCCAGATCCGGGACCTGGAATTCGTCATAGCCACTGCCCGCTCACATCACTCGGCCGAGAGCGGGAGACTCGGCGTCGTCGGCTACGACCTCGGCGGGATGGCCGGGCTCGTCCTGGCCATGCGCAATCCCGAGGTCGATGCATTCCTCTCTATGGATTGCGCTATTCAGAGCCCTCATTTCTCGGGACTCCCGGGCATTCACCCGAGCTACCGGGAAGATCTGTTCACCATCCCTTGGATGCATATCGCCCAATCCCGATTCGCGGAAGCCGCCCGCCAAAGCAAAGATCCGGACCTTCTCAGTGACCGGAAGAAGTTCGGCGACACTTGGATCGTCACTGTGCCCACGGAGAATCATGGGCAGTTCTCGTCCTACGCCATGTTCGGGATCCGGAGGGCGGTCCGTGGCTATTGGGGACCGGTCGCCGCGGATATTGAGCTTCTCCATGACGCCATATGCCGGCTGGCCGGCGATTTTTTCGACGTTGTTCTGAAGTCAGACGCGTATGCGGCACAAGAGCTTCGGGCGGCGGCCGAAGAAAACCGCCGAGGCCCGCTCAAAACCGAGTATAAAAAAGGCGCCGCCCCTCCCCCCTCCTCCCGGTTGTTGATGCATAGGATCATCGAGAAGGGGCCGGCGGCCGGCCGGAAGGAAATCGATAACCTGAGGTCGGCCGATCCCGGCAATCATATTTTTATCGAGGCCGAGCTCCATTGGCTGGGGTATCACCTCCTACTTTGGTGGGGCCGCGAGGACGAGGCGCTGGAGGTTTTCCGATTGAGCGTCGAATTGAATCCCCGATCGGCCGCCGCCTATGCCGGCCTGGGGGAGACCTGTCTCGTTCTCGCCAGAACCGACGAAGCCGTTGCCGCCCTCCGCAAGGCCCTAGAGCTCGACCCGGACCTCCCGAACGTGAAGGCCGCTCTGGAGAGGTTGGAGAAGCAGGAATAAAGATATCGCGCGCCCGGCAGGGCGCATTGAGGACAACGTCATGACGATCGGCGAACAGAAAAAAGCGCTATTGCTGATTTGGCTGGCCCTCTTTTTCTCTTTCTGTACGCAGCCACAGCACGCCCCGACAATCCGCTTCCCTTATCTCTGGCTTGATGTTCAGGGTTTCGGCGGAGACATCGACCAGCAGCAGTTTCCCGAGCCCTCCGGCATTTGTTACCATCCGCAGCGGGGCACTCTCTTTGCCGTCAGCGATGAAGGTTTTATTGCAGAGATAAAAAAAGATGGGACTCCAGTGGCAAACTGGGAGGTCGGAGGAGATCTCGAGGGCATAACGTTCAATCCTCGGACAGGGCTTATATACATCGCTCTGGAAGGAGATGATGTCATTCTCGAATTCGATGCTGACTTAGGTGAAGTGAAGAGGCGCTTTCCCATCAACCGTGAATTCGGAGGCGATCCCAACTTCCTCCAGAAGCAGACCGATTCCTATGACAACGGGATTGAATCGATTGCCTTTGTCCCCGACGATAGCCATCCTGAAGGCGGGACGTTTTATGTAGGAAATCAATGGGATCCCCCCTGCATCATGGAGGTATTCGTTCCTCTGAAATCCAGCCAAGCACCGGAAGCCGAGGCAAGGATCATCAGCGTCCTGCCCTTCCAGATGGATGACATGTCCGGCATGTACTATGACCCTGACACGAAACGCTTGAATGTGATCAGTGATGCTGACAACATCTTTGCGGAAATCACTCTGGACGGGAAGCTAGTCAGGGAGTATGCCTTTCTTGGTGACAACCAGGAGGGAATTTGCCTGGATAATGAGGGCTTTCTTTACATCGCCCAGGATTCAGGGGGAATTATCAAAGTCAAGGACATGAGAAATAAATAGACCGAGCCCGGCGCGGCCGATCCAGCTCAGCGTGGCCTGAGGTGGCGGGCCAGGCGGAACAAGGCGAAAGCGAGGCGGATGGACAACCGTCCATTTGGAGCGTTGGAGAGCGCTTGGGAGGGAATTCTCATCCATTGGGGTCCGGAACGCGTATGTTGAAGTGGATGCAGGAATGAAGATTACGTAACGCGCCCGTCGGGGCGCAGGGAGGATACGGTCATGACGATCGGCGAACAAAAAAGCGCTATCGACGGATCCCCGGGCCGGGTCGAATGCCCGGGCATCGACATCGATCTCAAGGGGGGCGCAGGGAACGGTCTCGCCGGCCCTGAATGCCAGGTCTACGTGATCCGCAAGATGCTCGATTACCTGGGGACGAGCCCGGGCCAATTCGAAACGATGATCACCAGCCTGCTCTCGATGTATCTCTGCCGCGAACAGAGGCACCCGTGGAAAACCTTCATCGGTTCGATGGAGAGGAGCATCATCATCAGCGTCCTCTGCCACACCAACGGGAACCAGAGGGACGCCAGCCGTATCCTGGGCTTAAAATTCTCGACGTTGAACGCCAAGATCAAAAGGCACCGGATACACATCGCCAAGCCCATCAATATCCATTCCTCGTTCGACGGCCCTTCGGCCGATGAACATCTGCGCGGCACCCCTTAACATTCGATCTCATGTGGGGTATCATTTCCCCGGCACGGACGGTCATGTGGCGAAGCCTTCTCCTGCTCGTTTTTCTCGGAGGATGGATATCCGACGCCCAGGCCCTCGAGCCCGGGCCGGTGCAGGCAGAGCAGGAGGAGGCAGCCGCCGCGGCGCCCTCGGCCTGCTCCTCGAACCGTGAAGCGGCCCTTGTCCGCTACCTGATCCACTGGAAAGCGAAGGCCGGCGACGATCCCGGTTGGGCGCTTCCCCCCCATGATGACTCCGACTGGGAAAGCCTGAGGCTCGGCGGCGGCTGGCAGCGCCGCGGAACGTACTGGCTTCGTGAGATACTGGACTTGCCATCGGCGCCGGCGGAATCAGACCCCCTGACGCTATCCATTTACAACCTGCCCTCCACGTTCGAAGTCTATTGGGACGGGGAGCTGGTCGGAAAGAACGGACGGTGGGCGACGAACCGCAAAGATGAAGAACCCGGAACGACGCGGTTCATCCTGATCCTCGGGAGCCGGCTCACGGGGCCGGGCCGCCATCTTTTGGCCATCCGGGTTTCCAACCACAAGGTCCGGCGGGGGACCATCCATACGGCCGTCGCCTACGGTCCGTTATCGGCCCTCCAGAGGCCGCTTAGGACGATGCTGGACCATCGCTTGGTGGCCCTGGGCCTGTATTTCATCGCCGGGCTCTTTTTCCTGTTCCTCTTCCTGAGGGAAAGGAAAAGCCCGGCCTTCCTGCTTTTCGGGGGCCACGCGCTCTTTTTCTTCCTCCATGGCGCCTACATCTACGGCATCGAGTCTTTGGGCCTTAGGGTCCATGCGTCCGCCCTGATCGAACCCGTCGCGACCTTCGGGATCCCAGCCGCCTTCGCCCTTCTCAACGCCTTCATCCTGTGGCATTTCGATGTTCGTCGCCGCGGACTTCATCTGGCCGCTTTACTCATCCTGGCCCTGGCCGTCGTCATACGGCATCCGGCTCCGGCGGCCATGGTTCCCATCGTCAACGCTGTCTTCGTCACCTACGGCCTGGTGCTGACGGCCGTCCTGGCCGTCCGCAAGAAAAGGGGAAGTGGGCTGGCCCTGGGGGGGATGGCAGTCCGAGCAGCCTACCAGGTGCCCGGTCACTTTTCCGCCGAGCTGCTGAGGTTCCTGGAAGCGCAGCCGGGGTTCTTCAACATGGTCATGACCGGAGCATTCCTCTCGTTTTTCGTGGGCGTCATCGCCCTGAAGATCCGGGATGAGAACCGCCGTCTCCAGGCCCTCCAGGTCCGGTCCCAGCGCCTCGAGGCCGAGTTGCTGAAAAAGAGCATCCAGCCCCACTTTATCATGAACACCCTGCTCTCCATCCAATCCTGGTTCAGCCGCAACCCGGCCAAAGCCGGAAAGCTGATCGAGGCCTTGGCCGAGGAGTTCCGGATCATCAATCGGATCGCCTCCAAGCCGGAGGTCGACATCGGCGAGGAGATCGAGCTCTGCCGCAGCCACCTGGAGCTCATGGGCTACCGGAGGAACGCCGTGTACAAGCTCGACCTGGAAGGCGACCTCTCCGGGCTGAAGGTCCCTCCCATGCTGTTCCATACCTTGATCGAGAACGGATTGACCCACGCTTATGAGGCCGGCGAGGACGGCTCTTTCCGACTGGAGTGCATCCGGACGGGGACGGGGGTCGAGTACAGGCTGGTGAACGGCGGGTCGCTGCTGGCCGGGCTTGCCGATCCGGGCCCGGGCGGCGTCGAGGAGGGGATGGGTCTCAAGTACGTCCGGACCCGTCTCGAAGAAAGCTTCCCCGGACTCTGGGAACTGGATTACGGGCTCAAGGACGGCCTGTGGCGCGTCCGCATCTTCATCAGGGCGGCCAAAGCGCTATGAGGATCCTGATCGTCGAGGACGAACCCCCGATCGCCGACTACATCGAGCAGTGCGTCCGATCCCTTCTCCGTGACGCTCCCTTAGAGATCAGGTCCGCCCATTCCCTCGATGCGGCTCTGAGGTCGCTCAAGGACAGGCCGGTCGACCTATGTCTCCTGGATCTCAACCTCAGCGGAAAGGACGGATACGAGGTGCTCCAGCGTGTGGCGGCCCGGCCCTTCCACACCATCGTGATCTCCGCCCATACGGAGAAGGCCGCCCGGGCGTTCGAGCTCGGGGTCATCGATTTCGTGCCCAAGCCGTTCAGCCTGGACCGCCTCCGACTGGCCCTCGACCGCTATTTCGGGCTCCAGAAAAGCCAGGCGGCCGCCAAGTACCTGACCTTCCGGAAAAAGAACCGCAACAGCCTTCTGCCGATCGACGAGGTCGTTCTGCTCAAGGCCGCACGCTATCTGGTCGAGGCCCGGACGCGGGACGGCCGGCGGGAGCTTCTGGAGAAGCCGCTCAACCGCCTGGAGCAGATCCTCCCGGAGAGCTTCGTGCGGGTCCATCGCTCCTACATCCTCAACCTGGATTTCGTAGACTCCTACGCGCACCTGGGAGGCAGCCGCTACATCGTCCGGCTGAAAAGCGGAGAGGTCATCCCCTTGAGCCGGAGCCGTTTGTCCGGGCTGAAGAGGCTGCTGGGGATGGCTTGAAGCCCAGGCCGCAAACCGTCTCCTGACCAGCCCACACATCAACCAAACCGCCGGAATCGACATAGGTAAGCCCTCGCAGACTGTCCCTGTCACGCCACCGTACGTACGGGTGCGCATACGGCGGTTCGGAAGGTTATGTCCGACAGGGCGCGAGGCGAGGCACGCCCAGACCATCGAAGTAGCTGGGCGGGGCGGCGATGGCCGACGGGTCCGTGATGATGACGCCGTCCGCCGGCGTTCTCGCGGTCGGCGATGACGCCGAGCAAGATGCCCGGGGTGTCAGGCGCGAGCTGATCGAGATGGAACGGGCCGGCTCCGAGCGCGCCAGCCGGATGCAGCATACCGCCGTCAAGGGATGTTTGATCGGGTTCCTTGCGCTTTCCCTTCCCAGAGGCTTCTCAACCAATGGACGGCTCTCTTGAGCGCCGGGACATAGCTGTCATACTCATAGTGGCCGAGGTTTGCGACCGTGAAGAACCTGACCGAAAGGCCCTCGGAGACGCACGAACGGACGAACTTCCTGACGGGCTCGATGGGGATAACCTCATCGTCGGAGCTGTGGATGACCCAGAATCCGGTGCCCGTCGGACGGACGATAATCCCCTTCGGCGGTGTCCCGGAGACGGGTATGGCCGCGGAAAACAAATGCGGGTGTTTGAATACCAGATCCCAAACCCCAACAGCTCCCAGGCTGTAGCCCGTCACGACAAGCCGCTGGGGATCCACGCAATGGTCCGCCTGGACCCGTTGAATGAGTTCCAGGACGGCTTTCTCGCTGAGAGGGTCCGTCCAGCCCTTGCCCGGGCAGTCCGGGGCGACCATGATGGCCCCGAGCTCGCGGAGCGCGGGAAGGACGAGGCTCGCCAGATACGGCTTTCCATAGTAGGGAGTGACCTCGCCGCCGTAATGGAGGGCGACGATAAGAGGCCGGACCTCTCCGGGCGAGAGCCGCGGCGGGAGAGCCTGGGTGTAGCGCAGGGTCTCTCCGGATCCGAGCCTCAGCGTTTTTTCTTGAACGGAATAGCCGCCCCCTCCCGCTCCGGTGTTCATCGTCGCGCAGGCCGCGCTGAGGGCAAGGGCGAAGAGCAATGGGCCGACGATTTTCATGGATACCTCCCGGTCACCTGGTCCGAATGCAATAATAGCGCAATAAAACATGGCCGCAAATGACCATACGTTTTTCTCGCCCCGGGAAGAACTGTGAGGGGATTGGCGTTGCTCGGCCTTCTTCCCGGGACCCTTGATTTCCTATATTCGGATCTTGAAGGAATATTCTGGGGGCGGACTGACGTCCACCAGGAAGACCCTCACGTCATAGGTGCCCGACGGGAGGATCCGGCCGTCGTTTCTTTTCCTGTTCCAATCGACTTCACTCGTATAGACCTCGCCCGGCGCCAGCTTCAGAACCCGGATGGCCGTCGTGAAAAACACACCCCGCGAAAAATTCCAGACCATCTCCCCGTCTCTATCGCGGACTTCCAACTCGCATAGCTGACCGCTTCTGAAGTGTAGTTCGGCGTTCGTTGAACCGCAATTGCTGATCTCGATGCTGAACCGAATGACCTCATCAATCGAAAAGAGGGCGCTGGCCGAGACCCTGATGTCGTTCACTCCGATGCTGGGAAGGGTGGGCATGCCGGGCGTGTCGCTGATGGCCCGGTCACAGGCCGAAATGGAAAGCAAAATGAGCGGAACGGAGAGAAAGGCGGCTGACGTTCTGTTTTTCATGGATGTAACCTCCTCACCTGAATCTGTTTCTCTCATGCGTTTCGATTAGCCGGATGAACCTCGCAATGAGTTGAAGCAAGATCCGTGCCAATTAATGAATATGGAGATTTCGAGGAAATCGCTCTCGTAGATCGGGTTGAAGCTATCCATTTTCTTGAAATTCCTCGGCTGAGGGCTACGGTTCCTTGGATTCGTCAATCTTTTGTCGCCGTTTCGTTATTTTTTCGATCAGATCAGTTGGGTAAGGAAATCCTTACCCTCCAAATCAGCGTGTCGGGGTCATGAGGGGCATGGCGAGCCTGAGATTCCGGGCGAACGGCAGGGCATCCTCCGAAAGCCCGAGCGGCCGCAGCTTATCCGCGGCCCGATCGAGGCCCTCACGAGATTCGCCTCTTAATCCGAGGAATTCGGCCGTCTCTTTCTCGCTGAAGGAAATGCCTGCCCTTTCATACTTCAGCCGCCCTTTGTTCTCAGGGCACACTTCCTGGCATTTCATACACCCGACAAGACACTGGGGCGACGGCGGCACGAGGCCTTCAGGGATCGGATCCATGGATTCCGAGTGGAGCGTGTAGCATCGTTCGGCGCGGATGAGGAACCGTTCGAGGGAGATCGCCCCCGTGGGGCAGGCGGCGGCGCATATCCGGCATTCACGACATCGCCCGAGAGCCGCCTCTTCTGGCCTCACGCGGACGGCCCGATCGGAAACCGGGGCGTCCGAAAGGAGCCCGACCAATTGGAAATAGCTCCCCAGGCCGTCGATATACCCAACGTTGTTCCGGCCGTAGGCCGTCAGCCCCATCCGGTTCGCCAGCGCCTTTAACGGGGCGCTGAGGATCTCGAACCGGCTGCCGGCGGCGCCCGCCGCCAGGTCAGCGCACACGTCTTCGAAGACCTGCCGGTAGCGGACGTAGGTCGGAGGGATGACGGTCTCGACCGCCCACCCTCCCGTCGAGAATTCGAGAATATGCGCGGGCCGGGGCATGGCGATGAGGATGATCGAAGCGGGGACATCGATGTGGCACCCCCGGAGATAGCGGAAGGAGCTCAAGCTGTTCCGGTAAAAACCGGCATCGATCTCGCCGGCCACCCAGCGCCTCTCAATCGACCGACGGACCTCATCCAGGAGAGAGGCCGGCGCGGCGGCGGCCTGATACCCTCTTTGATCAGCCCATGGGAACAAAACCTCTTCGATACCCATCCAAGCGCTCCTTTCTTGCCCGGAGTGTGTAACCTACTATATTTAATTAGATAGTTACATATTGACGAATACATCAAAGTTGTGTAATTGTCAAGATGGTTTTTGGAGGTTTCGATGGACGCGGCGCCGTGGCTGGAGCTTCTGAACAGCGATTGGCACGACTATCGCGGTTCCGGGAGGCGCGAGGACAGATTGGATGATCCCCGCTGGCTGGAAGGCTACCTTGGCCGCTGGGTCCCGAGGCCGGACAGGCTCGACCGCCGGACCGCCCGCCGCGCGTTGCGCGACCTCCGGGACGCGATGCGTGTCATCGTCGACCCCCTTGTCTGTCAGCAGAAAGCCCGGGCCGACGACTTGGCCCGCCTGAACGCTCTTTTTGAAAAGGTCCCTTACGTCAGAAGAATCGAAGCGGCGGGAGGCAAACTCGTCCTGGTGGAGGTCCCCGTTGGAGGCCCGCTCGAGATCGCACTGGCTTCTATCGCCCGCTCGTTCGCGGCGAAGCTCGCCGAGGCCGACATCTCACGCCTCAAGATCTGCCAGAACAAAGATTGCCTCTGGGTCTTCCTCGATGGGAGCCGGAACAAAAGCCGCCGCTGGTGCGAAACGACCTGCGGAAACCTGATGAAGGTCCGGCGGTTCCGGCAGCGGCGGAAACGGGCAAGGAAATCGGCGTAGGCCAACCCGCCGGTCAAGCGCTACGTCCTGAACTGAAAATAACCGCGGTCTACTTTCGTTTTCCCGCAAGGCCCAGCAGCTCGCCGAGGCGCTTGTAGACCTCCCGGCGATGACCGACGGCCACGATCAAAACGACGAGCTCGCCGCCCCGGACACGATAGACGATCCGGTAGTCCGACGTCCTCAGCGACCGCAGCTCCGCCAGCTCGTGCGACAGGGGCTTGCCTCTCTCAGGATCGGCGGCCAGGGATTCGACGGCCTTCCGGACCAGCTTCCGGACGGAGGGATCGAGCTTGCCGATGTTCCGTTTCGCCTCCCTGGTGTAGAGGATGCGGTGGGCGAGGGCCTTCATTTCTCGGGGAAGACTTCGTCGTGGCTGTGAAAACGGCCGGCCTTCTCGTCGGCCAGCCCCCGGTCGATGCGGGCCATGAGCTCACGGTCGCTGAGGACCTCGAGGGTCTCGATGAGCGACTCGTACTCCTCGACGCTCAGCAGGACCCCCTCCGGTTTTCCCCGGTAGGTGATGGCGTAAGTTCCCCGCTCCTCCCTTATCTTGCGGACGAGGCTCGAGAGCCGGGCTTTGGCCTGGCTCAAGGGCACGATATCGGAATACTCGGCCATGGCGCTTCTCCTGATTGGTCTGTTAACGGACTAATTTATTGGTCAATATGATAGTGCCTCCAGGCGTTTCTGTCAAGCC
>VGJC01000025.1 GCA_016867635.1 Candidatus Aminicenantota bacterium
GACAAGAAGGGGTTCCCGTCGTGGAGCGGCGGGGCGGCCCGCCCGAGGGGGAAACGGAGGGTTGGGAGCTTTTGAAGCGCCGAAGGCTGCTCGTCTTCTTCGCCCTGCCCTTCGCGGGCGTCCTGCTCATTTTCGCTCTCGTCTCAGCCCTCAACCGGGCCGACTTCAGGCGGCGGGCGGAGGAGCTGGTCCGCGGCCAAGTCGAGGCCACGGCCCACATCATGGCCGTCAACATCTCCCACATGCTGACGGAGGGCCGGGCCCCGGACCAGACCCTCGAGCTTTTCGCCCCCGAGGACGACATCTACTTCATGGCCCTTCTCGACGAGAAGAAGGACGTCCTGGCCTGGAACTCCCGTTTCGAGGGCTATCTCCCCCTGTCGCTATCCAGCGCGGAGGCGGGAGCGTCGGGGATCATCGACTCTCCCGCGGGCAAGATATTCAACACCTATGCGGCGGTCCCGGCCGGACAGGGCCGCGCTTACCTTCTCTATCTCGGGTACTCCCTCTCGGCCATGGAGGATATGCTGGCCCGGACCGGGCGGAACGCCCTTTTCTTTTTCGCCCTTCTGGTCCTCGTCGGGGCCCTGTTCTTCCATGAGATATCGCTTCTCCAGGCGAGATACATGGCCAAGGCCCGCGAGGCCGAGGCCGAGCGGCTGGAAAAGGAGAGGTTCCGGGAGATCTCGGCCTTCACATCCGGCGTGGCCCACGAGATCAAGAACCCGCTCAACAGCCTTTCGCTCCTGTTCGACCTGCTGATGAACAGCGTCCCTTCCGCGATGAAATCCGACGTCGGCGCCGGCAAGGATCAGGTCCGGACGATCGCCGGCATCGTCGACCGGTTCTCGAGCGCCGTGAAACCGATCCGGCCCGTCCCCGAGCTCCTGCTTCTGGAGGAGGTCGCCGGGCAGGCGCGCGAGAGCCTCCTTCGGGAGTTCCCCGGCGCCGCCTCCCGAGTCGAGATCGTCGTCGGGTCCGGGGTCCGGATGAGAGGGGACGGCGGCCTCCTGGCCCAGGCCCTCCTCAACCTGTTGAAGAACGCCCTGGAAGCGTCCGACGGCTCCTCGATCAGAGTGGAGGGCCGGGCCATGCGGAAGACTATCGAGATCCTGGTCCGCGACGACGGCCCGGGCATTCCGGCGGCCGATCTCGGCCGCGTCTTCGAGCCCTTCTATTCGACGAAGGAAAGGGGCCTCGGGATCGGGCTCTACCTGGCCCGCAAGATCGTCGAGGCCCACGGCGGAAGGATCGAGGCCCGGAGCCGCGAAGGCCGGGGGACCGATTTCCATATCCTGTTCCCTGGGGGGTTGACATGAGCCAGCCGGTCATCCTGATCATCGAAGACGATCCGCTCCAACGCAAGCTCTTCCGGAGCAACCTCGAGGCGGGAGGCTTCCAGGTCGTCGAAGCCGCCTCCCGAAAGGAGGCCCGGGACGCCGTTCTCGCCCGGCCGGTCGACGTGGCCGTCGTGGATTACAAGCTGGGCGCGGAGACGGGGGTCGAGGTCATCAAGGACATCCTGGCCGAGAACCCCCTGGTGACGCCCATCATGGTCACGGCCTACGGGAACATCGAGCGGGCCGTGGAGGCCATCCGGAGCGGGGCCTACGACTACATCGTCAAGCCCGTCGACTTCGAGAAATTCCGGCTGGTCCTCGAACGCGCCCTGGAACGCCAGACGCTCAAGAAGGAGATATCGGTCCTCCAGGACCGCCTGGAGGACAAGTTCAGCGCCAAGAATTTCGTCTTCGCGTCCTCCTCCATGGAGGATGTGGCCGGGCTGATCATGAAAGCCGCGCGAAGCGACGCCACCGTGATCGTGTCCGGGGAGACCGGGACGGGCAAAGATCTCGTGGCCCGGGCCATCCACTATTCCTCGAAAAGAAAAAAGGGGCCCTATGTCGCCCTCAACATCCCGGCCCTGCCGGAATCGCTGATCGAAGGGGAGCTTTTCGGCTCCGAAAAGGGCGCTTTCACCGGGGCCCACGAGAGGAAGATCGGGAAGTTCGAGTCGGCCGCGGGAGGCACGCTCCTGCTCGACGAGATCGGCGACCTGCCGCTCCAGACCCAGGTCAAGCTCCTGCGCTTTCTCCAGGACCGGGAGTTCTTCCGTCTGGGCTCGAACCAGCCCCTCCGGGCCGATGTCCGGGTCATCGCCGCGACCAACCGGGATCTCGAGGCCCTGATGAAGGAAGGGAAGTTCCGGACCGACCTCTTCTACCGGTTGAACGTCATCCGCATCCAGGTCCCGCCGCTGCGGCGGAGGAAGGAGGACATCCCTCCCCTGGCCGACCATTTCCTGAGGAAATACGGGCAGCGCGAGGGCAAGAAGATCCAGGGGCTGACGCGCGAGGCCCTGAGCGTCCTCATGAGCTACCCTTTCCCGGGGAACGTCCGGGAGCTCGAGAACGCCGTCGAACGGGCCGTCGTCTTCGCCGACGGCGATATCCTCGGGGCCTCCGACCTGCCCGTCTTCCTCCGGGAGAGAACGGAGGAGGACCTCCTGCCGGCCGCGGATTCCCTGGTCGACAAGGTCCGCGGGCTGGAGACGAGGGAGATCCGGCGGGCCCTGCGCGAGAGCGGCGGGGTCAAAAGCAAGGCCGCCCGGGCCCTGGGCATCACCGAGCGGATGCTCAGCTACAAGCTGAAAACTTACGGCTTCGCGCCGGGGCCGAAAGACCCGGAAAAGCCCGGCCAAGCCTAGCCGATCTTGACGTTGGCCCGGGCGACGCCGCCGCGCGTCGAGAGGATGGACACCTCGGCCTGTCCTTCGGCGCCCGGCTTGACCTTGACCTTCCAGCGGACCTCTTTCTTTTCGCCCTGCTTCAAGTGTCCGATCTCCTGCCGCGGGCGGCTCCCCGCGAGCTCGGCCCCGGCCGGGAGCCGGATCTCGACCGCGTCGGGCCGGACGATCTTGACCCGCTCGGCCATCTTCAAGGCCGTGGGCAGGAACCCTTCGTTGGTGACTACCGCCACGATCTCGATCGCGTCCGCTTCCTTCTTGACCGGCCTCGCGGCCGCGGACAGGATCTTGACCTGGGGCAGGGACTTGGCCAGGAAGAGGTTGAACTTCGCTTCCTTGACGACCCACTCCTCGAGGAGCTCGACCGGCGGGTTCTGGCGCCAGAACTTGGGGTTGAAGCCTCCGATCTCGACCTCGCCCAATGTCGGATGGTTGAATTTGGTCCAGGGCTTGAAGTAACGGCCCCCCAGCTCCTCGTCGATATAGCGCAGGCTCTCGAGGTCCGTGACCCGGCCATCGCCGTCGTAGTCCTTGACTCGGCCGCCGTTCCACAGCTCGTTGCCGTACCAGACGGCCCCGTAATAGAGATAGCCGAAATCGGGAGAGTGGCCGAACAGGGGCCGGCCCTGGGGCTCGACAGGCATGTCGAAGCCCATCTCGGCGGCCCTGGCCCGCAGGTCGCGGTCGCCCCGGCCGATGTTGGCGTAATCCCAGTAGGTGTCCCCGGCATAGGGGTATCCCGTGATCTTCTTCCCTTCCTCGTCGAAGCGCTGGTAGAGCTTCATGTCCTCGGGGAACATGGATTCGCTCATCCGGCTGGTCGACGGCCCGTGGAGGAGCATGGGCACGGTCGTGTCCATGGTCTGGACGACGCTGATATTGGGGTGCTGGAGGAGGAAGGTGAAGACGGCCCGGGTCTCGACCTCCGAGAGGGGATACTCGCCCGCGCCGCCCTGGGTCCAGCCCCGGCCGGTCAGGTCCAGGCCGGGCATGGGCCGCCAGTTCTCGGGATAGTTGCGGTGCAGGTCGAGGCCGCCGATGCCGTCCTCGTTGACGCGTCCGTCGCCGTCGTTGTCGAGGCCCTCGGCCATGACGATGTAATCGCCCTTGCCCGCCGGGGCCCGCCTCATGAGCCGGCCCGAGGGGTCGTCGGGGTCGATGATCATCGTCCCCTTCCCGGGCTCGACCTTCTTGCGCGCCTGGAGGACGAAGCCGTCGCCGTCGAGATCGTCGGGCGGGTCCTCGTCGAGCAGGCCGTCCCGGTCGTCGTCATAGGGCCGGACCGTGCTCCGGTTCGACTGGGCCGTGTGGAGGTAGAGCTCGGAGCCGTCGGGGTTGTTCTTGACCCGCACGTAGAGGGCTTTCGTGTCGACGAGCCGGGTGATCTCGGGGTCCGCGCCGTAATTCGTGATGATGTGCCAGGCGAACCAGAGAGCGGCCTCGGCGGCCGTGACCTCGCCCGAGTGGCGGTTGCCCTCGATGAACATGGCCGGCTTGTCGGTGTCCTTTCCGGTGGCCTTGTTGGTGATCGTGATCTGCCAGATCTCCCGGCCCTCGAAGCTCTGCCCCACGGAATAGAGCTCGACGATGTCGGGGTGCTCCGCGACCCATTTCTGGAGAAAGGCCGTGACCTCGTCATAGGTGTGGTAGTGGGCGAAGTCCATCTCGCCCGGCTTCAGCGGCTTGGTGAACGGGTAATCGACCCGGGGGAAGAAGCTCGCCCCGTGGCGGACGCCGCCGACCGTGTACATCTTGGAAGGCTTGGGCTCTTGGGCCGCGGCCGCGAGGATGACGACCGCGGCGGCCAAGACCAGGCCTCCTATTCTCAGTGTGCGCTTGTTCATGAGTCCTCCTCGGGAAAGTATCATTCGGAGATTATGCGGAAACCGCCCTCGAGTCAACCGCTCATCGCGGAGGGGCCGCGGGGTATCCTCTCCGTCCGCGCGGAGACCTAGCCAGAGAGGGGAGCGGGGGCTAGATCCGGACAAGGACCACGGCCCAGCAGGCGATGGCCCGGCCTTCGCCGACCGGCCCGAGGCCCTCGGCGGTCTTGGCCTTGATGCCGAGACCGGTCTCGGTCAGCCCGAGCGCGGGGCAGAGGACGGCCTTCATGGCCGCGACGTGGGGGGCCATCTTGGGCTCCTCGGCCACGATGACCGTGTCCGCGTTGACGATCTCCCCGCCTCGCGCCCTCAGCCTCCGGACGACGTCCTCGAGCAGGCCCGTGCTGCGGGCGTCCTTCCAGCGCGGATCGGTGTCCGGGAACAGCCGGCCGATGTCCCCTTCGCCTATGGCCCCGAGCAGGGCGTCGATGAGGGCGTGGACGAGGGCGTCGCCGTCGGAATGCCCGGCCAGGCCCTTCGGGTGGGGGATATCGGCCCCCCCCAGAACGAGTCTGCGCCCGGGCTCGAGCCGGTGGATGTCGTAGCCGAAGCCGATCTTCGTTTCAGGCATCGAGGAGGACCTCCGCGATCATGATGTCAAGAGGGGTCGTGATCTTGAGGTTCCTCGGGTCGCCTTCGACCTGGATTACGGGGACCCCTAACCGTTCGACGAGCATGGATTCGTCCGTGCCCGAGAACCCGTCCTCCCGGGCTGTTTCGAGCGCCTGTTCGAGAAGCCCGTGGAGGAACCCCTGCGGCGTCTGGGCCCGAACGAGCGAGGCACGGTCGACGGTCGCCGCGACACGGCTGTCCCGGACCTCCTTGATCGTGTCCTCGAGCGGCACGACGGGCACGGCGGCCCCGGTCTTGAGGGCCCCGGCGATGACCCGGCCGATGAGGGCCGGGGAGACGAGCGGCCGGGCCCCGTCGTGGACGAGGACAATGCCGTCCCGGTCGGCGGCGACGGCCCGGAAGCCCCGAAGGACGGAATCCTGCCTCCGCCGCCCTCCCCGGACGACCGCCGTGATCTTCCCGAAGCGGGGCCGGTATCGTCCGCCGTCCTTCTCGTCGGGCAGGACGAGAACGATGTCGTCAACCGCTCCGTGGGACTGGAACGCCTCGAGCGCCCACTCGACGACGGGCCGGCCCCGAAGGGCCTCGAACTGCTTCATCCGCCCGAAGCGCTTCCCGGCGCCGGCGGCCAAGACGACCGCGGAGACCCGGCTCACGAGGCCTCCCCGTTGAAGCGGCCGAAGATCATCTTGCCGACCGTCGTTTGGAGCACGGACGTGACGGTGATGTTGACGGTCTGCCCGATCATCCGGCGGGAGTTGTCGACGACGACCATGGTCCCGTCCTCCAGATAGGCGACTCCCTGGTCCTTTTCCTTGCCCTCCTTGAGGATGAAGACGCTCATGGCCTCTCCGGGCAGGGCCACCGGCCGGAGGGCGTTGGTCAGCTCGTTGACGTTGAGGACCTGGAGGCCTTGGATGTGGGCGACCTTGTTGAGGTTGTAGTCGTTGGTCATGATCTTGGCCCCCATGGCCTTGGCGCATTCGATGAGCTTGGAATCGACGTCCCGGAGGTCGGGGAAGTCGAGGTCGGAGATCGTGACCGACACCTGCGCCGATTTCTGGAGCCGCCCCAGGACGTCGAGGCCGCGCCGGCCGCGCTGCCTTTTCAGGGCGTCGGGCGAATCGGCGACGAGCTGAAGCTCCTTGAGGACGAACTGCGGGATGACCAGGTCGCCCTCGACGAAGCCCGTGTCGCAAAGGTCGGCGACGCGGCCGTCGATGATGACGCTCGTGTCGAGGATCTTGGTGCTGCGGCCGGTCTTCTTGTCCTTGAACAGCCCGCTCCAGTAGGCCGGGTCGAGCCATTCGGATTTTCTGGTGCCGACGAGCAGGCCGATGTAGGGCATGATGACCAGGAAGAAGATGCGGGTGAAGATCGCCATCTCGGGGCTCTCGACGACGGCTTGGTAGATCGATCCGAGCAGCCACCCGAGAAGGATGCCGACGAGCAGGCCCAGGCCGGCGCTCCAGATGACCCGGAACGGCGCCCTGCGGATGCGGGTCTCCAGGACCATCATGATCAAGCCCAGTCCGAAGGCCGCGGCGGCCCCGTTGATCGCGCTCAATCGGAACGGCGGGTGGAAATACCCGCCCAAGGTGATGAGCCCGATGATGAAGAACCGGAAAACGAATATGCCCATCGGATCTATCCTTTTATAGCAACTCTTTCGCGGGACCGGGTCAAAAGACGTGTTGAAGGGCCTCCCGGACCGTCCGGACCCCGAGGCACTGAATGTCCGGGAGATCGGCCTTGTCCAGGGCGGCCAGGTTCCCGGCCGGCAGGAGGATCGTTCCGAAACCCAGCGACCGGGCCTCCTTGATCCGGGCCAGGGGCTGGCCGACCGAGCGGATCTCCCCGCTCAGGCCGACCTCGCCGAAAAAGGCCATATCCTTGGGCAGGGGCCCATTCTTCAGGGACGACACGACGGCCATGACGACACCCAGGTCGACCGCCGGTTCGTCGATGCTCATCCCCCCGGCCACGTTGACATAGATGTCCTCCCCGGCGAAGCTGTACCCGACCTTCTTCTCCACGAGCGCCAGGAGCATGGCCGTCCGGTGATGATCGAACCCGATGCTCATCCGTCGCGGGTTCGCGGTGAACAGCGTGGACGACACGAGCGCCTGGACCTCGGCCAGGAAGGGCCGCGTCCCCTTGATCGTGCAGACGACGGCGCTCCCGGCCTCGTCGCGCGGTCTCTCCCGCAGGAAGAACGCGGAAGGGTTGAGGATGGGCTGGAGGCCGGCGGACGTCATCTCGAACACGGCCAGCTCCGAGACGGGCCCGAACCTGTTCTTCATGGCCCTGAGCACCCGGTGGCTGTGGTCCCGCTCCCCTTCGAAGAGCAGGACGACGTCCACGATGTGCTCCAGGGACTTGGGCCCGGCGATCGACCCGTCCTTGGTGATGTGGCCGACCAGGAAGGCCGGGACCTGATGGCGCTTGCAGAAGCGGAAGATCTGGTTGGCCGCTTCCCGGACCTGGCTGATGGTCCCCGGAGTGGAGGTCATCTTCGAGGAGTAGACGGTCTGGATCGAATCGACGACCAAGGCCCCGGGCTTGAGGCCCTCGGCCTGGGCCAGGATCCTCTCGAGATTAGTCTCGGCCAGGAGGTAGAGCTTCCCGCCTCCGACCCCCAGCCGGTCCCCGCGGAGCTTGACCTGCTCCAGGGATTCCTCGCCCGAAACATAGAGGACGGACTCGTTCCCGGCGGCCATGTCCCTGGAAACCTGCAGGAGGAGGGTCGATTTCCCGATCCCGGGCTCCCCGCCGACGAGGACGAGAGAGCCCAGGACCAGGCCTCCGCCGAGGACCTTGTTGAAGTCCTCGATGCCGATCTGGATCCTCGGCTTGGCGGCTTCCCGGATGTCCTCGTAGAGGACCGGCTCCGAAGGCGCGAACGAGAGCTCCGCGGCCGGAGCCTCGTCCTCGATCTCCTCGACCAGGGAGTTCCACTCGCCGCATCCGGAACAGCGCCCCATCCACTTCGGCGACCGGCTCCCGCAGCTTTGACAGATGAAGACCGTCCTGTCCTTCATCGACTCAGTACTCCGGCGCGCGGAGCTCCATGTCGGCGAACCGCGCGTACTCGCGGATGAAGGCCAGCTGGAGGTTCCCGATGGGGCCGTTCCTCTGCTTGGCGATGCTGACCTCGGCGACGCCCTTGAGGCTCTCGTCGTCGGGGTGGTAGAACTCGGGGCGGTAGATGAAGATGACGACGTCGGCGTCCTGCTCGATGGCCCCTGACTCGCGGAGGTCGGAGAGCTGGGGCTTGGGCTCCCGGCGGCCCTTCTCGGGGGCCCGGCTGAGCTGGGAAATCCCCACGACCGGGATGCGCAGCTCCTTGGCCAGCTCCTTCAGGGACCGGGAAATGAAGGACATCTCCTGGTTGCGGTTCTCGAACCGGCCGCCGGTCCGCATCAGCTGGATGTAGTCGACGAAGACGATGTCCAGGCCCCGCTCCATCTTCAGGCGGCGGCACTTGGCCTTCATCTCCATGACGGTCAGGGCCGCCGATTCGTCGATGAAGATCCGGGCCCGGGACAGGGCTTCCCCGGCCAGCTTCAACTTGCCGAACTCGCGGTCGTTGATGAATCCCGTCCGGGCCCTCTTGATGTCGAGCTGGGCTTCGGCGCAGAGAAGGCGGACGACGAGCTGTTCCTGGGCCATCTCCATGGAGAAGAAGCCGACGGCCTTGTCGGTCTTGAGCCCGACGTGATGGGAGATGTTCAGGGCCAAGGCGGTCTTGCCCATGGACGGCCGGGCCGCCAGGATGACGAGCTCCGAAGGATGGAACCCCGAGGTCAACCCGTCGAGGAAGCGGAAGCCCGTCGGCACCCCGGTGACGGCTTCCTTGCGCTCGGCCAGCAGACGGATCATCTCCAGGGTCGGCCCGGTCAGGGAGGTCATGGGCTGGAACCCCGGCTTGATGCGCTGGCCGGCGACCTCGACGATGGCCGCCTGGGCGGCGTTGAGCAGGTCGTCGGCGTCCTCTTTCTGTTCGTAGCTCTCCTGGATGATCCGCGTGGAGGACAGGATGAGCCGGCGGAGCAGGGCCTTCTCCTTGATGATCTGGGCGTAGTACTCGATGTTCAGGTTGCGGGGCACGCCGTCGAGGAGCGAGGAGAGGTAGGCGGCCCCGCCCACCTCCTCCAGGATGCCGGCCCGCTGGGAGTCTTCCGTCAGGCTCAGGAGGTCGACGGGCAGGCCCTTGTCCACGAGGCCGACGATCCTCTCCAGGATCTTGCGGTGGGCGTCCTTGTAGAGGTCCTCGGGCGAGATGACCGACAGGGCGACGTTGAGGTTCTCGTTCTGGACGAGGATGCCCCCCAGGACGGTCCGCTCGGCCTCCAGGCTGTGGGGCGGCGTCTTCTTCAGGAACATCAGATCGAGTTCCATGGCCACCTCGGTCCTCCCGGGCCCGCCCGGGGGTTCAGTCCTTGCCGGGCCCCTGGTCTTCTGTTTCTTTGCCGGCCGCCGGCCCGTCGTCCGCCGTCTCTTCTCGGGCGACGACGACCTTCACTTCCGCCCGGTCCTCCGCGGAGATCTTGACCGGGACGGTAAAATTTCCGAGCCGCTTGATGGGCTCGTCGAGCAGGATCTTTTTCTTGTCGACCTCGAAGCCCAGCGCGTCGAGGCCGTCCTTGACGTCGGCGGCCGAGACGGACCCGAAGATGACGTCCTTGTCCCCGGCCTTGCGACGGAATGTCAGCGTCACTTGGGCGAGCTTCTGGGCCAGCGACTTGTAGGACTGCCGCTCCGCTTCGAGCTTCTTCTTGAGGGCCTGGCGCTCGATCTCGATCATCTTGATGTTGGTCGGCGTCACGGCGATGGCCAGCTCGCGGGGGATGAGGTAGTTCCTCCCGAACCCCGGCGCGACGTTGACGATGTCGCCCTTGCGGCCCAGCTTTTCCACGTCCTGTTTCAGAATGACTTTCATGTCAATCCTCGACGTACGGGAGAAGGGACATGAGCCGCGCCCGTTTGATCGCCAGGGACAGCTTCCTCTGGTGGAAGGAGCAGGTCCCGGTGATCCGGCGGGGGGTGATCTTGCCCCGGTCGGGGATGTACTTCTTCAGGATCTCCACGGCCTTGTAGTCGATGCCCCGGACGTCCCGCTGGCAGAATCGGCAGAATTTCCTCTTGGGAGCGAAATATTTCCGGTACGGGCCGCGTTCGCTTCTTTCGGGCCTGTCTTCTCTGGGCATGTCACTTCTCCTCGTTGCCGCCGGCGGCGCGGGCCGGCTCTTCCCCGGACGCCGCGGCGGCGCGGGCGGCCTTCTTCTTGCGCCGCCGGATGAGGTCCCGGGGGTCCTTTTTGACGGTCATGAACCGGATGACGGAGTCGGTCTGCTTGAACCGGCGCTCCATCTCCGTCGAGATGTCGCCCGGCCCGTCGTAGGTGAAGAAGACGTAGAAGCCGTCCTCGTGCCTCTTGATGGGATAGGCCAGCCGCCGCTTGCCCCAGACGTCCTGCTTGACCATGCGGCCCTTCCTCTGGGCCACGATCTCGGCCATCTGCTGGATGAACTGTGTCGTCTCTTCTTCGGAGAGGGCGGGGGAGAGAACGAACCCCGTTTCGTACTGTCTCATCGAGACCTCCTTATGGATTGAAAGCTCCTTCTCTCGCTGGAAGGAACAAGGAGTACGCGCTCTATTCTAGCTGATTCCCGGAAAAATTCAATCCCCCGCCGGGACCGGGTTCCGGCGGTTGAACCGGGACATGGCCCGTTCGAGCCCGCCGTCCAGGATCATGCCCAAAGCCTCTTCGGCTTCCTCGAGGCTCCGAGCGAGGGCCGGGCGCTCGTCCCGGCCGAAAGGGGCCAGGACGAAATCGGAGGCGTCCCAACGCCCGGGCAGCGGGCCGATCCCGATCCGGATGCGCGGGAAATCCCGCGTCCCGATCTCGTTGACGATGGACAGCATGCCCTTGTGGGTGCCCGGGCTGCCGCTTTTGCGGACGCGGATCTCCCCGAGCGGGATGTCGAGGTCGTCGTACACCACGACCAGGCGCTGGGGAGGGATCCCCCGGCCGGCCAGGGCGGCCCGGACGGCCAGGCCGCTGCGGTTCATGAAGGTCTGGGGCAGGGCGAGCAGGACATCCTCGGGGTCCCTGCGGGCGACGGCCGTCCGGGCCCGGAAGGTCCGGCCCCGCGGCTTGACACCCCAGGCCCGGGCCGCGCGCTCGGCCAGCATGAAGCCGGCGTTATGGCGCGTCCCCTCGTATTCCTCGCCCGGGTTGCCCAGCCCCACGACCAGCCACAAGCGCTATTTCTCCGCTTCTTCCTTCACGGCCCGCTCCTTCTTGATGACCTCGGGTTCCTTGGCTTCTTCGGCCACGGCCTCTTCCGGCTTCTCGCCGGGGAACTCCTCTTCCTTGTGCGGGACCGAGATGAGGACGAGCGCCGTCCCGGGTTCGGTCAGGATCCTGACCCCGGCCGGCGGCGTGACGTTCTCGACCTTGAAGACCTGTTGGATGTGAAGCCCGGAGATGTCGATCTCGATGCCCTCCGGGATGTCGCGCGGCAGACACTCGACGTCCACCTCGCGGGTCACGAAGTCGATGAACCCGCCCTCGGCCTTGACGCCCACGGGGTCGCCCCGGTGGACGATGGGCACCGTGACGCGGATCGGCTTGTCCATGGCGATCCGGATCAGGTCCACGTGGAGCAGCTCGTCGGTGGCCGGCTCAACCTGCAGCTCGCGGATCATGGCGTCGTACTCCTCGGCATCGAAGCCGACCCGGAAGATCGTGTTCTCCCCCGATTCGAGCTTCATGATGCGGACGACGTCCTTCTTGTTCAGGACGAGCGGGACGCTGTCCATGGATTCTCCGTAGAGCACGGCCGGGATGAAGCCCTGGGCCCTCAGGCGGCGGGCGGCGTTCTTGCCGAGGCCCTGGCGTTTCTCGCTTTTAATGACGATGTCCATCTGTTCCTCCTTAAACGAACAGGGAGCTCACCGAGCTCCCTTCATTGATCCTCCGGATCGCTTCCCCGAAGAGCTCGGCGACGGACAGGACGGTGAAGGCCCCGGAGGAGGCGGCCTTGTCCTTGAGCGGGATGGTGTTGGTGACGAAGATGCGCTCCAGCTTCGACTTCGCGATCCGGTCCAGGGCCGGGCCCGACAGGATCGGGTGCGTGCACGCGGCGAAGATCCTCTTGGCCCCTTCCTTGGCCAGGGCTTCGGCGCTGAGTGTCAGCGTCCCGGCGGTATCGACCATGTCGTCGTAGAGGAGGACGTTCTGGTCCCGGACCTCGCCGATGACATGGAGGACCTTGGCCTCGTTCGGAGCGGGCCGCCGCTTGTCGACGATGGCCAGGTTCGCGCCGAGCCGCTGGGCGAAATACCGGGCCCGGCCGACCCCCCCGGCGTCCGGGGAGACGATGGTCAGGGCCTCGAGCTTCAGCGACCGGATGTGGCCGGCCAGCACGGGCGCGGACATCAGGTTGTCGACGGGCACGGAAAAAAAGCCCTGGATCTGAGGCGAGTGGAGGTCCATGGTCAGGACCCGGTTGGCCCCCGCCCGCTCGATCAGATCCGCGACCAGGCGGGCCGAGATCGGCACCCGCGGCCGGTCCTTCCAGTCCTGCCGGGCGTAGGCGAAATAAGGGATGACCGCGGTGATGCGCCCGGCCGACGCCCGTTTGAAGGCGTCGATCATGATGAACAGCTCCATGAGGTGGAAGTTGGCGTCCGAGCACCCCGATTGGATGATGAAAACGTCCTCGCCCCGGACGTTCTCGTCGATGTAGAAATGGATCTCCCCGTCGCTGAAGCGGTCCAGGGCACAGCGTCCGAGATCGATCTGCAGGTACTTGACGATCTCCGCGGCCAGCGCCGCGTTCGAAGAGCCTGTGAATATCTTCATCGTTCCTTCCTCGTCCTCTATCGCTGAAACTGGGGCGGGAGGATTCGAACCTCCGGTGACGGAGCCAAAGTCCGTTGCCTTACCGCTTGGCTACACCCCAGCACCGAGCTCGGCCCAATAGCCTTCCCGGGACAGCGTCTCCGTAAGGACGGCCTCGGACTCCCCGCGGAGCTCCCCGAGCGCCTCCCGGGCTTCCTCCCGGCTGGCGAAAAGCCCGTAGACCGCCGAGCCCGAGCCGCTGACCAAGGAGAGCATGGCTCCCCGGTCCTTGAGGGACATCTTGAGGCCTTCGAGCTCGGGATGGCTCCTGAAAATGACGTCTTCCAGGCCGTTTTCCAAAAGTCCGAAGTCCCCGGACTCCAGAAAACGCATAATTTTACTGGGTTTGCCCTCCGAAGTCAAGGCCGCGCCGAGGCCGCCGTATATTTTCGCCGTCGAAATGGGAAAGGAGGGAAAGAGAAGAAGGCAGGGCAACGGCGGGAGGTCGGGGATCAGGGTCAGGAGATCCCCGATGCCCTCGCCGAGGCATAGCCCCCCCTTGAGAAAAAAGGGGACATCGGCGCCCAGGCTGCGGGCCATGAACGCCATCTCCTCGGGCGCCAGGTCCAGGCCCCACATCTCGTCGAGGGCCAGGAGGGTGGCCGCGGCGTCGGCGCTCCCGCCGCCGAGGCCCTTGCCGGGAGGGATCATCTTTTTCACCCGGATCCGGACGCCCTTCTTCGTGCCTGTCTTGTCCCGGAGCATCCGGGCCGCCCGATGGACGAGGTTCGTCCCGTCCCAGGCCACCGCCGGATCGTCCCCCTCAACCTGGATCCCGCCCGCCGGAGCGGGCTCCAGAACGAGCTCGTCGGCCAGGGAGATCGACTGGAAAAGCGTCCGGATGTCATGATAGCCGTCGCTCCGGCGCCGGACGATCTCCAGCCCGAGGTTGATCTTAGCGAAGGCCTTGACGGTCATTTTTTCAGGATGTCCTCGATCTCGTCCCATGTTTTCCGCGAGTACTTGGCGAGGAAGGAGGTATCGAAAGCTTCGGGGCGCCCCGGCGGGTCGAACCGGAGGGCAAGGACCTTCATGCGGCCGGTCGTCCCCGGCCGGGAAAATTCGATCTCTCGCGGGACCCCCGCTCCCTTGAAGAACTCCCGGACCGCGAAGAGAAGGTCGTCCCGGGCGCCTCGGAAAACGCGCCCCTGCTCATCCTTTTCCAAGCGCCAGGCGTTACCCTCGCTGGGGCCCGAGGCCGGGCCGTCCCACGTCCCGCAGAGAAGCCGGACCATGTCGTCCGGCAGGAGGGGAAAGCCCAGGAGCCGGTTCATCAGGGTCTCGGGCGTCTCCTCGACGTAAGCCCTCTCGCCGGGCAGGGCCAACGAAGCGCGGTCGCCCGCCAGGAAGAGATAGAAAACCGTTCGCCCGAGGGGATCGAGAGCCTCGATCCGGCCGAGGTCGGGGGCCCGGAAATGAAAGGCGAACTTGCCCTTGAGGACGGCCTCCGCGCCCTGAAGAGAGGCCGAGCCGAAGCCCTCCACGGCCGCGACGCTTCCGGCGGGCGGGACGAGGACGGGCGGGCGGCCCGTGCAGGCGGCCAGGATGAACAGCGATACCCAGGACGCCCGCAGAGGGCGCCCCGGTCCCGCGGAGAGAAGGGGGCGGCGTTTCAAAGGCTCGATCGCGGCCGGGAGGAGGCCGGGCTCAAAGGGCTGTCAATCACGGCGGAACCCGTAATCCTCGGTCTTGGGCGCCGGCTTATCCGGGTCCCGGGGGCCGATATCTTTTTCGGACCCGTCGACGAGATGGAAATGATAATCCGTGGTTTTTTTGGGAGCGGCCCTTTTCCTCAAGAGCGGATAGAGAGGGGAACGCAGGCGTTTCCCGAAACAGGAGATGTTGGGATTGATGATGATCAGGAGAATGAAGACGCCGAAAAGGATCAGCAGGACCGTCGCGCCCCAACTCATGGCTCGCTCTCCCGCCTCCCTTCCGGCAAACGCAAGGTGGCTACCCGGACAGGCCCGGTCGCGGAGGCCTTATTCGTGGCCTTCGGGCTCTTCCTGGAATATCGGGATCTTGGCTTTTTCCTTCTCCCGGCCGAGGGAAAAGCCAACAAAAAAAACCGAGCCGAGCGTCAGGACCGCCACCAGGAACTTAAAAAAGCCTTTCATCTCAACCTTCCGCATATCATTTTATCCAAAGCCCGGAAAAAGTCAACGGCATTGCATTTCGTCCGCGGCGCCGCTATATTGAGAACAGCAGGCCGCCGGAGAAGAGAGAGACCGCAGCCATGAAAAAAGCCCTGTGTATACTGACGGCCATCGGCGTGTCGGCGGGCCTCGCCTTGGCGGCCGAGAACATCAAGCGGGCCTCCTTCGCCGGCCAGTTCTACGAAAGGGACCCGGCCCGGTTGGCCGCGATGGTCGACGACGCCCTGGTCCGGACGGCCCCCGCGGCGGCGCCCGAGGGCAAGCTCGTCGCCCTGATCTCGCCTCATGCCGGTTACCTCTATTCGGGCCTGACGGCCGCTTCCGCCTACGCCTTTGCCCGGCGGCGGCCCGTCGAGACCGTGGTCATCATCGGGCCTTCCCACCAGGTGGCCTTCCGCGGCTGCTCGGTCTGGCCGGACGGCGGTTTCGAAACGCCCCTCGGGACCGCCCGCGTCGACAAGGACCTGGCCCGGGCGGTCATGAAGGCCTCCGGCTTCCGTTTCGTTCCCGAGGCCTTCGCCAAGGAGCACTCGATCGAAGTCCAGGTCCCCTTCGTCCAGAGGGCGTTCCCCGGGGCCTCGATCGTGCCCGTCGTCATGGGCGCCCAGACCCGGCGGACCATCGAAAGACTGGCCGACGCGCTCGAAAAAGCCGCCCGGGGCAGGGACGTTCTGGTCGTCGCGTCGACCGACCTTTCCCATTTCCTGCCCCAGGAGGAGGCCGAGGCGCGAGACGCCGCGACCGTTTCCCTCATCCGGTCTCTCGACACCGAGGCCCTGATCCGGAGGACCGAGGCCGGGGACAACGTCATGTGCGGCGGAGGCCCCGTCGTCACCGCCCTTCTCCTGGCGAAAAAGGCGGGCCGGCCGCGGATCGAGGTCCTGCGCCGGACGGACTCGTCCGGCTTCGGCGGCCCCGTGGTCGGATATCTCGCCGCGGCCGTCCTCTCCGACGCCCCTCCCGGGCCCGGCCCGCTCCTGCTCACGGACGACGACAAAGCCGAGCTCCTTCGGCTGGCCCGCTCGTCGGTCGCCGCGTTCGTCGACCGGCGGGAGATCGTCGAGGACCGCACGGGCAATCCCAAATTCCTGGCCGGGCGCGGCGTGTTCGTGACCCTCAAGAAGCGGGGCGAGCTCAGAGGCTGCGTCGGCTTCGCCGAGCCGTCGGCGCCGCTCGGCCAGGCCGTCATCCGGGCGGCGGCCCTTGCGGCCTCGCAGGACTCGCGTTTCCCCCCGGTCGAGCCGGCCGAGCTCGATGACCTGAGGATCGAGCTCTCCGTCCTGACTGCGCTCGAAGAGGTCGCCGATCCCAAGTCCGTGAAAGTGGGCCGGCACGGCCTGGTCGTCACTCAAGGGGACAAGAAAGGCCTCCTCCTGCCTCAGGTCCCGGCCGAGAACGGATGGGACCGGCCGACCTTTCTCCGCCAGGCCTGCCTCAAGGCCGGGCTGCCCCCCGACGCCTGGCGCCGGGGCGCCAAGCTCCAGACCTTCGAAGCCGTCGTTTTCCACGAGTGAGAAAAGGACTTCTACGCGTAGCGAGACCCGAACATGCCCCTTTATGAATACCGATGCCGCCGATGCGGCTCGACCTTCGAAGTGCTCCAGAAGGCCAAGGACGGGCCGCCCGGGAAATGCCCGGCTTGCGGCGGGCCCGTCACCAAGCTCGTTTCTAAGCCGGCCATTCAGTTCAAGGGCGAAGGCTGGTATGTCACCGACTACGCCAAAAAGCCCGCCGCGGCGGCGGAGCCCAAGGCCGAAGGAAAGACGGGAGAGCCGGCCGGCGAGTCGGCCGCGGACAAGCCGAAGCCCCCGGACAAGCCTCCCGCCGCCTCCTCCGATTGAACGGCGGGCCCCGCGTTCCTCCGCCTCGGGACCCGCCGGGACAGCCCGGCGTCCAGGTCCTCTTTGACACGGCCGGAGACGCAAGGTTACAATGCCCGCGTGAGGACCCTCAGCCGCGGCCGGGGGATCGGGAAGAGGCGCCACCGGCCATGATCCGCTTCGACGACATCCTCGAGAAGGTCTCGTCCTATATCAGCGAGAAGGAGGTCGTCGCCCTTCAAAAAGCCTATGTCTTCGCCGGCCAGGCCCACAAGGGCCAGGTCCGCCGGTCCGGGGAAGCCTACCTCAGCCACCCTCTGGAGGTCACGAATTACCTGGCCGGCATGCGTCTCGACCGGACGACCCTCACGGCCGCCCTTCTCCACGACGTCCTGGAAGATACCGACGTGACGATCGCCGACGTCCGGGAGACGTTCGGCAAGGAGGTCGCCGATCTCGTCGAAGGGGTCACGAAGATCAGCCGGGTCCAGGCCGCGTCGCCGGAGGCCCGCCGGGCCGAGGCCATCCGCAAGATCATCCTGGCCATGACCGACGACATCCGCATCATCTTCATCAAGCTGGCCGACCGGATCCATAATCTCCAGACCCTGAAACACCTCGACGAAGCGAAGCGGGAGCAGATCGCCCGCGAAACGCTCGAGATCTATGCCCCGATCGCCAACCGCCTCGGGATGGGCCGCATCCGGGCCGAGCTCGAGGACCTCTCGTTCCGCTATGTCGCCCCCGAGGACTTCGTCAAGGTGGCGGTCTTCGTCGAGCCTCACAAGAAGGCGGCCGAGCAGGACCTCCAGGCCATGAAGGGGACGCTCGAGGACCTGCTCGAGAAGAACGGCATCCCAGCCGAGGTCTTCTCCCGCATCAAGCGGCCCTACAGCGTCTGGAGCAAGATGCGCCGCCGTGAGATCGGTTTCGACCAGGTGTACGATTTCCTGGCCCTGCGCATCATGACGGACTCCGTCAAGAACTGCTACGCCGCCCTGGGGATCATCCACCAGCGGTGGCCGCACCTGCCGCAAAGGTTCCGGGATTTCATCGCCATGCCCAAGCCCAATCTCTACCAGGCCCTGCATACGACCGTCATCGCCGAGGGCCGGAAGACCTTCGAGATCCAGGTCCGCACCCGGGAAATGCACGATTTGGCCGAGAACGGCATCGCCGCGCACTGGCGCTACAAAGAGGGCGAGCCCCCGGGCCCGATGCAGGAGGACCGCCGCCTGCACTGGCTCCGGGAGATGGCCGCCCTCTACAAGGAGCAGAAGAACCCCCAGGAATTCCTGCGGAGCCTCAAAACGAACCTCATCCCCGAAGAGGTCTTCGTCTTCACGCCCAAAGGCAGCGTCGTCAACCTTCCGCCGGGGGCCACGGCCCTCGATTTCGCCTTCAAGATCCACTCGGAGATCGGGCTGCGGGCCACGGGGGCCCGGATCAACGGCTCCCCCGCGGCCCTCAAGACCGTCCTCAAGAGCGGCGACATCGTGGAGATCATGACGGCCAAGGACCGGCCGCCGGCGAGGGGCCTGTTGAGCGCCGCCACGACCTCCGGGGCCCGGCAGCAGATCAAGAGATGGCTCAATCTCAGGAACAGGACGACGAGCGCGGCCCTGGGCCGCCGGCTTTGGGAGAAGGAGCTCCGCAACTACGTCATCCCCGCCGATCTGAGGAAAGAGGAACATCTCGTCCCCCGGCTGGCCGCGGTCCTCGGGACCACGATCGGGGACCTGGAGAGCTTTTACCGCCAGGTCGGGATGGGCAAGGTCGTCGTCGACAGGCGGTTCGTCGCGGCCGTCTTTCCGGCCGACCGCGTCGCCCTCCGCAAGGAATCGCTCATCGGGAAGGCCGCCTCGAGGATCATTCCCCGGCCGGGCGCCGTCCTGCGGATCC
>VGJC01000026.1 GCA_016867635.1 Candidatus Aminicenantota bacterium
CAACCACCCTTGGCGCCGGTGGGAGCCCCAACTGCACCATAACTGCTATCTGGAGAGAATCTGACCCTTGAGAAAAGCGGAAGTATTCACGTTGGTGGAAACCGGAAGTATTCACGTTGGCTTGACATACCGGGACCGGAAGTTGACCGTGGCGCCCGGGACGAGGTATACGGAGCCGCCGAAGGAGTCCCGAAACCAGACCGACGCCTCGGGGTTGACGCTCAGGGTCCGCCCGAGGCGCAGCTCGAGCTCCGGGCCGAACGTCAGCCATCGCGGAAAGCCGCCGATGCCCGCGTAGCCCAGGTTGAGATAGAACCCGAAGACCTCTTTGCCGCCCCGATCCTGGGCCTCGGCCGGCCGCACGGCGCCCAGCAGAACGGCGGACGCCGCGAGAAGCGCGATGGAAGTCACGGTCCTCTTCATCTCTTGTAGAGGACCTTGCCGCCGATGATCGTGTAGAGGACCTCGGTCGTCGGGATGTCGTCCTCCGGGCAGGTCAGGATGTCGCGCGAGAGGACGGTGACGTCGGCCAGCTTTCCGGCCGTCAGCGAGCCCTTGATGCCCTCTTCGAACCCGGCATAGGCGCCGTTGAGAGTATAGGACCGGAGGGCCTCTTCGCGGGTCATCTTCTGGTCGCCGAAGAAGACGGAGCCGTCCTTGAGCTCGCGGGTGACGGTGGCGTGGAAGCAAGCCATCGGGTCGATGGGCTCGACCGGGACGTCCGTCCCGTTGGAGATCGCCGCTCCCGCGTCCATCAGCTTCCGCCAGACGTAGGCGCCCTCCTCGGCTCGCTTCTCGCCGAGCCGCTTGTAGACCCAAGGCGCGTCCGAGGTGCAGTGGATGCCCTGCATGGCGGCCACGACCCCCAGCCGTCCGAAGCGGGGGATGTCGCCGGGGCTGAGGTGCTGGGCGTGCTCGACCCGCCAGCGGAGGTCGGTTTTTTCCGGATGGGCCATCAGGGCCTCTTCGTAGATGTCGAGGATCTCGCGGTTGGCCCGGTCGCCGATGGCGTGGGTCGACATTTGGAAGCCGTTCTCGACTGCGAATTTCGCCGTCGCCCTCATCTCGTCGACGGATTCGGTGTTGAGGCCGGTCGATGCCGGCAGGTCGGCGTAGGGCTCGAGGAGCCAGGCTCCGTGGGCTCCCAGCGCGCCGTCGATCAGGCGCTTGATGGTCCGGACGGTCAGGCGGTTTTCGACCGCCCCGACCATCCGGTAGGACGCGCCGCGCGCGGCCAGGGCTTGGTTCCCGGCGCTCAGCATAACGTAGAGGCGGATCGGCAGGGAGCCTTCTTCGGCCATCGTCTTATAGAGGTCGATCGTGGCGAAGGAATTGCCGGCGTCGTGGAAGGTCGTGACACCGTGGACGAGGCATTCGCGGGCGGCCAGCTCGACCTGCTTGCGGGTCCGCTGCAGGGCCTCTTCCGGAGAATAATGGCCGGCCTGGTAGCGGACGAGGCTCTGGGCTGTTTCAAGGAAGGCCCCGATGGCGTTGCCCTTGGCGTCGCGGATGACCTCGCCGCCGGCTGGATCGGTCGTGGTCCGGGTGATCTTGGAGAGCTCCATGGCCTTGGCGTTGGCCAGAGAGGAGTGGCCGCTGGCGTGGGTCAGGAGGACGGGGTTTTCGGGGGTCGCCCGGCTCAGGGCGTCATGGACGGGCAGGCCGTTGACGCTGGGCTCGGGGACGGCGTCCCACTTGTCCTGGTGCCAGCCCCGGCCGAGGATCCAGTCGCCGGGTTTGGCCTCGTTGGCGGCCGCGGCGACGAGAGCCACAATCTCGTCCCAGGACCGGGCCTTGGTCAGGTCGAGGATCATCTTGGACGAGCCGAGGCTCGTGAAGTGACCGTGGCTTTCGATCAGCCCGGGGATGGCCAGGGCGCCGTTGAGGTCGATGACCTCGGTGGCCTCCCCCACGAAGCGCTTGTAGCCGTTCTTTCCGCTTCCCAGGGCGGCGATGCGGCCGTCGCGGGCGGCCAGCCAGGCGGCCTCGGGGATCTTGTCGTCCACGGTCACGATCTTGGCGTTCATCAGGACGAGGTCGGCCGGCTCGACCGCCGGGACGAAGCGCCGGGCGACCAGGAATACGACCGCCATGGTGATGACGGCGGCGATGAGAACGAAACGCCGGTGTTTGGCCATGGTCAGCTCCTCCTTCAAGGACGGTCGGCGGCGCGCGGGCCGCCGGGAGCCTCAAAAATATACCGGCTCCCCGGCCATGTCAACCGGATCCCGGGAAGTCCTCTGTTCGGCTTTGCGATGGATATCACCCTTAGCCCCCCGGCCCCCCCGGGGAGGGCCGCCTGCCAATGCCCTATGAGCTTACTTGCCCTTTCGGATGTAGATGTTGCCGGCGAAGGTCTGGAAGGAGATCTCGGGCCCGCCGCCGTTGACCGTGCCGACGAGCGAGCGGTCGAAGGCGATGCGGTACTGGCCCCTTTCCGTTCTTTCGGGCGCTTCGGACCGGACCGGCTGCCGGGTCAGATTGACGTCGAAATCGGTGAAGATCTCGCCCTGGTCCGACTTCATCTTGAGGTTGGCCTTGACATTGGCGGGCAGCGTGACGTCGATATCGCCCTGCATCGTGCTGAAGGACAGGGGCTTGCCGGACGGGATCCTGGACAGGGCGGCATCGATGTCGCCGCTGACGGTGTGGACGAGAGTGTTGCCCGAGACGTTCTTCAGGGTCACCGGGCCGTTGACGTTGTTGATGTCGATCTCGCCGCTGATGCCCTCGACGACGACCATTCCGTCCATCATCGAGCGGACTTCGACAGAGCTCGATGCCGGCACCTGGATGACGAGGTCGGTGGCCAGCATCAGTCCGGGGGTCTCGATCCGGACGACGTTGCCGTTCTCTTCGATCTCCAGGCCCGCCGTCGACGAGGACAGGCGCTTCAGACCGGCGGCCTTCTTCTCCTTCTCCTCGCGGCGGGCCTGGCTGTCGGCCAGCGTGTCGCCGCGGACGTCGCGGACCCGCTCGGTCAGGCGCCGGGCCAGGACCTCCTGCTCGGCGAGCGTCTTTTCTTGGGCTTCATGTTGGGCCTGGAGCTCCTTGAGCGGGGCCTCCCTGGCGGGGGGCGCGGCCGGCGCTGGAGGGGCTGGCGGTGCCGTCACTGCTCTTGCGGCCAGCGCGTAGGCCAGCCGGCCCTCGGCATAGCGGCCCTCGCCGTAAAGCCCGCTCAGGGCTTTTTCCCTGGTCCGGGCCTCGACGATGACCTCGTTGCCCTGGTAGGCCTTGACGGTGATGCTGCCCCGCATGACGGAGACCTTGAGCTTGGCCGGGGCCGACGGGTTGCTCAGCGGGACGACGGCCCGGTCGACGGGCGTCTCCGCGGCCTGGGCCAGGGCCCAGCCGCACGTCCCGAGGAGCAGGGCCCCTAGGACCGCGATGTTACGGATCTTCTTTTTCATGGTGTCCTCCATTATGTCTAGATGATCTGCTGCAATCCTTGTTCGGCCCGCTTCTTGACCTCCGGGGTCAGCTCGCCGGCCTCGATGAGCCGCTTGAGGGCCTCGGCCGCCCGCTCCTCGCGGACATCGACCAGAAAGTCGATCAGGGCGATCTGGACGAGGGGATACGTTTGGACGCCCAGCGACCGGACCAGGCTCTCGCGCACGCCCGGCGTGTTCCGGAAAAGATACAGGGCATCGACGGCGGCCAGCCGGACGTTGGGGCTGGGGTCGCGGTCGAGGGCTTCGAAAAGGGCTTCCAGGGTCCTTCCGTCCGGCTTGTCGACCGAGGCGCTGTAGCCGATGCCCATGATCCGGTCAGCGGCCGAAGACCGGTCGAGGAGCGCCAGGGCGACCTCTTGGCGCATGTTCTGGACCTCGCGGGAGAGAAGGGTCAGCCGGCCCGCGTCGGCCCGGCCCCCGGCGAGGAACCAGCCGGCGCCGAGGCCGGCGAGCAGGAGCAAGCTCGCGAAAGAAGCGGCGAAGGCCGGGCGTCGGAAGATGAACCACTCCCGCCGGCTCCCGGACGGCCGGGCGCGCTCGGCCTGTCCGGCCGGTCGTTCGGCGGCCGGAAGGGCGTTCTTGTAGTCCTCGAGCAGGCCGTAGAATCGGTGGCGCAGGCCGGGCCCGGGCTGCTCCTCGGGCAGGACGCCGAGCTTGGCCCAGACCATGGTCAGGTCCTCGAGGTCCGCCCGGCAGGCGGCGCACCCGGCGATGTGGGCCTGGACGCGCCGGCGGGAGCCGGCGTCGAGGTCCCCGGTCAGGTAGTCGGAGAATTTTTCCTGGATTCTTTCGCAGGTCATGATGCTTTCCCTCCCGCGAGCTCGAGGTAGATGCGGCCGAGGTCCTTGAGGGCCCGGTGGGCCTGGGCCTTGACCGTGCCGACCTGGCAGCCGAGGAGCTCGGCGATCTCCCGGAGCTTGAGGTTCTGAAAGCGGAAAAGGACCAGGATCTCCCGCTTCCGGACGGGCAGGCGGTCCAGGGCCCGGCGGACGAGCTCGGCCTCCCGGTCGGCCTCGTAGGCGGCGTCGGGGAGGGGGCCGCGGTCCGGCGCTTCGGCGAACTGCTCGTCGAGCGGCAGGTCGCCTTTCTGCTTCCGAAGGTGGTCGATGTGGGCGTTGCGGGCGATCTGGAAGAGCCAGACGTTGAACCGGCTGTCGCCCAGGTAGCCGGCCCGGTATTTCAGGACCCGCATGAAGACCTCCTGGACGAGGTCCTCGCTCGCGGCCCGGTTGCCGGTCAGGCGGAGAAAAAAGTTATAGAGCATGGTCTGGTATCTTTCGAACAGGACGGCCAGCCTTTCGACCCGGCCGTCCCGGACCTCGGTCATCAGCTCGTTGTCGGTCGGTGACATGCGTCCGGTCTTCTCTCGCTTCGTTCTCTGCGCGTTCAATGATAAATACCGCCCTGTGAGGAAAAGGTTACGCCGATAGGAAGAAGGGGTCAAATCTCCATTCATTAAATTCTCTTTGCCGGGAGGGCTTCTTAACGGAAAGGCTTAATGAATGGAGATTTGACCCCTATGGGGGGCGGGTGCTATAAGGAAGGGGACATTCCCCCGGAGAGAAGCCCATGGCCCGAGTGACCTACAAGAAAGCCGGAGTCGACATCGACGCCGCCGAGCGCTTCGTCGACCGCATCAAGCCGATGGTCCGGACGACCGCCCGGCCCGAGGTCCTGAGCCGGATCGGCGGCTTCAGCGGCCTCTTCCGTCCCCGCCTGGCGGGCATGAAGCGCCCGGTCCTGGTCTCCTCGACCGACGGGGTCGGCACCAAGCTCCTCATCGCCAACCTGGCCGGCAGGTACGACACCATCGGCGTCGACCTGGTGGCCATGTCCGTGGACGACGTCGTCGTTCTCGGCGCCGAGCCGTTGTTCTTCCTGGACTACATCGCCGTCGGAAAGGTCCGCCCGGCGATGCTGGTCGAGATCATGAAGGGCATCGTCAAGGGCTGCCGTCAGGCGCGGTGCGCCCTGCTCGGAGGCGAGACGGCCGAGCTCCCCGGCCTCTACGGACGTGGAAAATGGGACCTGGCGGGCTTCTGCGTCGGCCTGGTGGACGAGCCGAGGATCATCGACGGCCGCCGCACCAGGCCGGGCGACGCGGTCGTCGGCCTGGCCTCGAGCGGCCTCCACAGCAACGGCTATTCCCTGGCCCGCAAGGTGTTCTCGGAGCGGGAGATCAAGGCCGGTCTATGGCGCGAGCTCCTGCGCCCGACCAGGATCTACTGCACGGACATTCTCGAGGTCCTGAAGAAAGTCCCGATCAGGGGCATGGCCCACATAACGGGCGGCGGCCTGTACGACAACCTCCCCCGGGTTGTCCCGGAGGGGCTTGGCGTCCGCATCGAACGCGGCTCCTGGCGCGTCCCGGCGATCTTCGGCAAGATCCAGCGCCGGGGAGGGGTCGACGACCGGGAGATGTTCCGGACCCTCAACATGGGCATCGGCATGGCCTTGGTCGTCCCTCCGGCGGACGCCGAGCGGGCCGTGGCCCTCTTCGGACGGCGAGGCCAGCGGGCCTCGGTCATCGGCGAGATCGTCCGCGGGAAGCACGAAGTCGCGATCCTCTGACCTACAAAATCGCCGTCCGGCCCCGCCCCCCATATGACATTATAGGACATTATCAGACATCTGGGGAAAGGGTATTGACAGAGATTTATCAGGGTATATCGTTGAAGCGCGGGAACGAAAAGGTGAGTCGGTTGGGAGCCGATCAGGTGGGTCAATGAGCAAAAGGGGGCTTTTTTTTGCCTGGAGACTGGGAGCCCTCGTCCTCGGGGCGCTCGTCCTCGGCTTGACGAATCTATCGGAGCGGCCGAAAAGGCCGTTCCTTCTCAGCAGATAGCCTTCCGGCGTCAGATGATGTCGTTCTTCCGGCAGAACTCCTCGATCTTGTCGGCGAGCTGTTCGGCTTCGAGCATGGCCTTCGCTTCGGTCAGTTCCGGGCGCAGCTTGGCCAGCTCGGCCCTGACCCTCAGGACCTCGTTGGAGGCTTGTTCGACATCCATGCTGTTGTCCATGCCGAGATCCGCTCCGTAACGGACAGCCTTGAGGAACTTGTTGACGGCTTCGACGTAGCGGGCCCGGACGCCGGCAACCAGCCCATCTTGCTCCGAATGGGATTCGTTCATCGTGTTGTACAGAAAATATCCGGCCGCGACGGCGACCGCGAGAATGATCAGAGCTTTCCTCATGTCGTTCCCTCCCCGCCGGATTGTAGAACAGTCGCCGCCGCTTTGCAATCCGCGGCCCCCGAGCCCGGGCCGGGGGAGAGGTGGAAAAAAGCGGCGGAACGTGGTACATATAGACGGCCTTCCGGCAAGGGCCGTGATGACCGAACGTGGGCGGTTAGCTCAGTTGGGAGAGCGCGGCGTTCGCAACGCTGAGGTCGGGAGTTCGAGTCTCCTACCGTCCACCATCTTCTTCTATGAGCCAGGATCCCCGGGGCGTCCGCGGGCCCGGGGCGGGGGCGCGCGTGGAGTTCATCGCCGACTGCATGCTCGGCCGGCTGGCCAAGTGGCTCAAGATCCTCGGGTTCGACGTCCTCTACTTTCCCAAGGCCGAGGATAAGGACCTCGTCGAGATCTCGCGGCGGGAAAAGCGCGTCCTCCTGACCCGCGACACGGGGCTCATCGAAAAGACGAAAAGGCGGGCCGGACGGCTGTTCATCGAAAGCGACGATTGGAGGGAGCAGGTCGTCCAGGTCCTCGACGAATACGGCCTCTGGGATTCCGTCAGGCCGAACAGCCGGTGCCTCGACTGCAATAAACCGCTCAAGCCGCTGCCCAAGTCGCGGGCCCGGAACCTGGTCCCGCCGCACATCCTGGATACGGCCCCCTCGTTCGCCATGTGCCCGGGCTGCGGCCGCGTCTTCTGGCCCGGCACGCACTACGGGGACATGGAGGCCAGGATCGCCGCCCTCCGCCGCCGCTCAGGAAGGGGTCAAACCTCTCTTTTTGCACTTTCTGCAAAAAGAGAGGTTTGACCCCTTCTTTTTTGACCCCTTCTTTTTACTTCTGTTTATTTCGCGGCGTCGAGGGCCGGCTTCTTGCCGCTGTCGACCTCGCGGATGAATCCCTCGATGCGGCCCTTGACGGCGTCGCGCACCGCGCGCGTCCTGGCCACCCTCTCCTCCCAAGACCCCTCGAACGCGGCCGGGTCGGGGAAGCTCCAGTGGAGCGTCGTCGTGATGCCGGGGAAGATCGGGCAGCGCTGGGCGGCCTCGGCGTCGCAGACGGTGATCACGTACGCGAAAAGCTCGCCCCGCTTGAAGATCTCGAAAACGCTCTTGGTCGCGTTCCCCGAAATGTCCAATCCGGCCCCTTTCATGACCTCGACGGCCAGCGGGTTGAGGGTCCCCGGCTCCAGCCCGGCGCTGTGAGCCTCGAACCGGTCCCCGGCCAGCGCGTTGAGATAAGCCTCGGCCATCTGGCTCCGGGCGCTGTTGTGGACGCACACGAAAAGCACACGCTTCTTGTCCATGGTCGTTTCTCCCGCGCTCATTATATCCTCATTTTATTAAGAATTGATAAAGGAAAGGGCCGCCGCATTGACTTTCCTCAGGCGATCCGATAAAAATGGCCTTCCATGAGAAGATCCGCTTTCCCCGTTCTCTTTCTGGCCTTATTGACCCTGGCCGGCTCCTGCGCCGGCCCCGCGGCCGATGCCGGCCCCCAGGGGCGCCTGTTCATCGTCGGCGGCGGGGACCGCGACGCGCCCTTGATGCGGCGCTTCGTCGAGCTGGCCGAAGGCTTCGGCACAGGCCGGATCGTCGTTTTCACCATGGCCAGCGGCGTGCCGCTCGAGGTCGGGCCGGAGACCGTCGCCGAGCTCCGGTCCCTCGGCGCCGCCGAGGTCGTCTTCCACCAGCTGACCCGCGACGAAGCCATGGACCCCGCGAGCGCCGCCCTGCTCGACGGGGCCGGCGGCGTCTGGTTCTCGGGCGGCGACCAGTCGCGCCTGACCGCGGCTCTCCTCGACACGCCCCTCCATGCCCGGCTCCGCGAGCTCTACCGCTCCGGGGGCGCGCTCGGCGGCACGAGCGCCGGCGCGGCCGTGATGAGCGAGGTCATGATCACCGGCGACGAGAAGCGCCAATCTGCCGAAGGGCGTGAGTGGTCGACCATCGAAGCGGACAACGTCGTCACCACCCGCGGCTTCGGTTTTCTCCCCGGCGTCATCGTCGACCAGCACTTCATCGCCCGCCGTCGCCACAACCGTCTCCTCAGCCTGGTCCTCGAGGACCAAGACCTCATCGGCCTGGGCATCGAGGAGTCCACCGCCGTCCTCGTCCGGCCCGACGGCCGCTTCGAGGTCCTCGGCGAGAATCAGGTCATCGTCTATGACGCCCGCCGGGCCAAGACGGCACGAGTTCCCTCCGGCCGCCTCGGGGCCCGCGGCATGACCCTGCACGTCCTCGTCCCCGGCGACGTCTACGATCCCGTCAGCGGGGCCGTCACATCCGTCGCTTCCGCCTCTCCGGCCAAGGAGGCCGCCCGATGAGCCCGAAGCCCAAGTTCAGCCTGAAAAAGCTCCGCCTCCCCCACACCCTGATCCTCATCTACGCCATGGTCGTCCTGACCGTCATCGCCACTTGGATCATTCCCGGCGGCGAATTCCAGCGCGTCGAGAAGGACGGCCGGACCGTCCCCGTGGCCGGGACCTACGAGCGGACCGAGAGCAGTCCCCAAGGACTGGGCGCCCTGTTCGTCTCGCCCGTCCGCGGCTTCGTCGAGGCCGCGGCCATCATCGCCATCCTGTTCGTCGTCGGCGGGGCTTTCTCGGTCATCCAGAAGACGGGCACCATCACGGTCGTCATCCAGAACGTGGCCGTCAAGTTCGGCCGCAGCCGGGCCCTCCGCGCCCTGCTCATCCCGGTGACCATGATCCTCTTTTCGCTGGGCGGCGCCATCTGGGGCATGTGCGAAGAGACCATGCCCTTCATCCTCATCTTCGTCCCCCTGGCCCTGTCCCTCGGCTACGACACCATCGTCGGCGTGTCCATTCCCTTCCTCGGGGCCGCGGCCGGGTTCGCCGGGGCCTTCTTCAATCCGTTCACCGTCGGCATCGCCCAGGGCATCGCCGGCCTGCCCCTCTACTCGGGCCTCGGCTACCGGCTCATCGTCTGGGCCCTGGGAACGGCCATCGCCATCGCCGTCGTCATGCGCTACGCGGCCCGCATCCGGAAGGACCCGGCCCTCAGCCCTGTCTACGAGGACGACCTCGAGAAGAAGCGCAAGCTGCTCGGCGACGGCCCCGTCGTAGAGAGCCTGGCCATGACCGCGGCCCACAAGCGGGTCCTCGTCGTCTTCGCTGGAGGCTTCGGGGTCATGGTCTTCGGCATCCTGAAATACAAGTGGTTCATCCTCGAGATCGCCGGCCTGTTCCTGGCCATGGGCGTCCTCTCAGGCATTTTCGGGCGGCTCAAGGGCGACGATGTCGGCCGGGCCTTCGTCGACGGGGCCCGCGACATGATGAACGCGGCCCTGATCATCGGCACGGCCCGGGCCATCCTCATCGTGGCCACGGACGGCCGGGTCCTCGACACGCTCCTCGCGGGCCTGGCCGGCGCCGTCTCCCAATTCCATCCGCTCGTCTCGGCCCAGCTGATGTTCTTCGGCCAGTGCGTCATCAACTTCTTTCTCCACTCGGGCACGGCTCAGGCGGCCCTGACCATCCCCGTCATGGCCCCCCTCGGCGACCTCGTCGGCATCACCCGGCAGACGGCCGTCCTCGCCTTCCAGCTGTGCGAATACATCAACCCCGTCCTGCCCACCTCCGGCGTCACGATGGGCGTCCTGGGTCTCGCCGGCCTGAAATGGGAGAAATGGGCCCGCTGGCTCGTGCCGCTGCTCGTCCTCTGGGTCCTTTTCGGCATGATCAGCCTGGTCCCGCCCGTGCTCACGAAATGGGGCCCGCACTGAGGCCCCGCCCCTGTGGGGATCAGGTCCCGGCGGCCGCCTTCTTCTCGTCCCAGATCTCGACGAGATGGTCCTTCTGGGCCTCGAACTCCAGGGCCTGCTCTTCGACGAAGCTCTCGGCCTCCTCGGAGGACAGGTCCCACGTCTGGCGGACGAAAGCCGCCACCCGGGCGTAATAGAGCGGCGTCACGAGCTCGATGATCTTGAAGCGGTTGCGCGTCCAGGTGTGGAACGTGGCGGCGAGCTCGTAGAGGATCTGGACCCAGGTCCGCAGGGGGAAGTCGAAGGACCCGGCCGGCAGGGCCGCGGCCGCCCGGATGGACTCGAAGCAGTCGGGGCAGAAGATCTCCTTCCACAGGGGGGAGAACTGCTGGAAGCCGGTCTGGAAGCGCTCGACGAGGCTTTCGAGGTCGGCCGCGACGGGCTCGGGGGAAACGGCGTCCATCTTCCCGAAGGTCTCGACGGTCACGCTGCCGCGGACGTTCCGCCACGAGCTCTCGAAGGTCTCCATGAGCGTGAAGAGGATGTAGAGGACCTGCCGGAACATCGGCCCGAGATGCTCGACCGGGTCCTTGGCGTCGTGGATCTTGACCCCCAGGTTGGACTGGCAGACCTTGAAGCCCTGGGTGATGGCCGTGGTCGTCATCCAGATGTCGATCCCGTAGCGGGCCACGTCCGTGTCCCAGACGTCCTGGCCGGCGTAGAACTGGGCCACGTTCCGGGAAAAGGCGAAGTCTCCGCCGATGGGCTGGCGGACCCGCTTCCCGTACAGGGCCCTGGTCAGGTAGTAGACGATGTTGTTGGTGATGGTCGCGTCGTACTTGTGCCGGAGGTAGACGGGGGCCACGAACTCGAAGCCTTTCTCGAGGACGGGGTCGAGGAGGTGGCGGACCCAGTCCGTGGTGATGCTGCGGAGGTCGGCGTCGACGACCGCGCAGGCCTTGACCGAGAGCTTCTCGGCGGCCTCGAAGACCGAGCGCAGGGCCGTGCCCTTGCCGCCCGGCCCGCGGTAGATCGAGACGATCTTCTCCTGCCAGGGCTTGATCTCGTAATCCCTGACCGCCTCCCGGGTGTCGTCCGTGGAGCCGCCGTCGGCGATGAGGATGACGTTCCTCGAGTTCCGATAGTACCGGTCCAGGCCTTTTGTCAGCATCTGGACGACGTGGGCGATGGTTTTCTCGTTGTTGTAGCTGGGGATGCCGACCAGGATGTCGGCCGAGTCGATCTCCTCGAGCCTCTTGGTCGTGTACTGCCGAAGGGCGGTCATGTAGTTCAAGGCGTCCTCCCTCATTTCTTAATAACATGGCCGGGGCCGCCGGTCAATCCGCTCCGGTGCTCGCCCGAGAGAGGCCCCGGGGCCCGAAATTTTCTTTTGACAGATCGGCTTCCGGCCCTTATTATTAAAGGGCTTCTTTTTTCAACGTCCTTCAAAAACACGGATATATCGGGATGAAGGGGTCTCGTTTGCTCGTTTTCACGGACCTCGACGGCACACTGCTCGATCACGACACGTATTCGTTCGAGCCGGCCCGGCCCGCGCTCCGGGCCCTCGAAGAGCGGGGCGTGCCGTTGATATTGTGCACGAGCAAGACCAAGGCGGAGACCGACCGTTGGCGGCGGGCCCTCGGGAACAGCCATCCCTTCATCGTCGAGAATGGGGGAGGGGTCTTCATCCCCCGCGGATATTTCCCGTTCGCGGCCGCGGGGGGCGCCGAAGGCCTCCCTTATGAGGAGCTGGTGTTCGGCACCCCCTACCAGGAGCTCCGCCGGGTCCTGGCCGATATGAGGCGCCGGATCGACCCTTCCATCCGGGGGTTCGGCGACCTGACGGACGAGGAAGTCGCCCGGCTTTGCGGGTTCTCCGCCGAGGAGGCCCGGTTGGCCAAGGAGCGCGAATACGACGAGCCGTTCGTCGTCGGGGACGAAAGCCTTTTCGAAGCCGTGGAGGCGGCGGCCGGTCGGGCCGGGCTGCGGATCGTCAAAGGCGGCCGCTTCGCCCACCTCCTCGGGAGTCACGACAAGGGCCGGGCCGTCGCCGCCCTGCGCGGCCTCTACGAAAAGGCCCGCGGCCCCTCCCGGACGGTCGGGCTCGGGGACAGCCTCAACGACGCACCGATGCTCCGGGCGGTGGACATCCCCGTCGTCGTCGGCAAGCCCGGCGGCGGCTACGATCCCGGGATCGACCTCCCGGGGCTCGTCAGGGCCCCGGGCGCCGGCCCCGAAGGCTGGCGCGAGGCCGTTCTCGGCATCCTGGCAAGAGAACGAGCGCCCGTCCCTTAGGGACGAGCTTATAAGAGAAGGAGGACATCATGGCGGACTTTCATCAGAGCGGGGTCGTGCCCACCTTCCACCGGCTCGGCGCGGCCAACATGGAGCGCATGACGGCCGAGCTCACGGAGTTCAACAAGAGCCGTCCCCTGGCCCTGGTCCTGCCCACCACCCCCCAGGAGCTCGATTCCGAGGCCCAGCGAAAGATCATCGACAACCTCAAGAGTGTGCGCTATCTCAACGAGATCGTCATCACCTTGGGCCGGACGGACGACCCGGCCCAGTTCGAAAGAGCCAAGAAGATGTTCGCTGTCCTGCCGCAGCGGCACCGGGTCATCTGGGCTTCCGGTCCCAGGCTCAACGAGCTCTATAAGGTCCTCGAAGAAGCCGACCTTTCGGCCGGCGGGGACGGAAAAGGCCGGTCCGCCTGGATCGCCTACGGCTACATCCTGTCCCGGAACGAGAGCCGGGTCATCGGCCTTCACGACTGCGACATCGTCAACTATTCCCTCGAGCTTCTGGGCCGGCTCTTCTATCCCATCGCTTCCCCGCGCATCGACTACGCCTTCTGCAAGGGCTACTACGCCCGGGTCACGGACCGCATGCACGGCCGGGCCACGCGCCTGTTCGTGACACCCCTTGTCCGGAGCCTCATCAAGCTCTTCGGTCATCTGCCCTTCCTGGTCTACCTCGACAGCTTCCGCTACGCCCTGGCCGGTGAGTTCTCCATGGTCTCGGAGCTGGCCCTGATCAACCGCATCCCGAGCGACTGGGGCCTCGAGGTGGAGACGCTGGCCGAGGTCTATCGCAACTATTCCCTGCGTCGTATCTGCCAGGCGGAGCTCTGCGAAACCTATGAGCACAAGCACCAGCCCCTCTCGGCCGAGGACCCCAAGACGGGCCTGATGAAGATGGCCATCGACATCGCCAAATCCATCTTCCGGAACCTGGCCATCGAAAGCGTCGTTCTCAGCGACAGCGCCCTCCGGACCCTGGTCGTCAATTATCAGAGAACGGCCAAGGACGCCATCAAGCGCTACGGCGACGACTCCGAGATCAACGGCCTGGCCTTCGACTATCACCAGGAGACGGTCATGGTCGAGGCCTTCACCCGGGCCATCCAGATGGCCGGCCACGAGTTCATGGACGATCCCCTCTACTCGCCGCTCATCCCCAGCTGGAACCGGATCATCTCGGCCGCCCCGGACTACCTGGCGCGGCTCCGGGAGACGGTCGAGCAAGACAATAAAAAATAGGGGGCCGGAAGCAACCTTTTTGACGGGTATCCCATCTTATCGGGTGAGGACGAAATGGCCGCGCCCGAGCTTCTTATGGCGTATCCGGCCCGGATGGGCGATAATGGGGTTCATGCCGGATACGAATGGTTCCCGGGGCCGGACATGACCGCCGACGGCGATCCGGACCGCGTTTCCGCCTGGGGCACGGCCGACAAAGCCCGCCTGGGCGAGCTCGTGGCCCGCGGTCGGGACGGCGACCTCGCGGCCGTCGAGTCGCTCTACGAGATGTTCAAGCGGCCCATATTCAACCTGGCCTACCGCCACACGACGAACCAGGCCACGGCCGAAGACCTGCTCCAGGACATCTTCCTCAAGGTCTTCGCCAACCTCGGGAGCGTCCGCGACACCGAGACCTTCCCGGGCTGGGTCTACCGGATCGCCCTGAACACCTGTTACAGCCACCTCCGCCAGAAGAGGGCCCAGGGTGAAAGGGCCGTGTCCCTGTCAGATCTCGAGGGCCGGGTCGAGGAGCCGGGCGGCGAGGCGGTCGAAAAGGACCTCCGAGCGCCCTTGGAAGAGGCCGTCCGGAACCTGCCGCCCCGCTTGAAGAGCGTCTTCGTCCTCCACGACGTCCAGGGTTACAAGCATCGCGAGGTGTCCCGGCTCCTGGGGTGCTCGGTCGGGACGTCGAAGTCCCAGCTGTTCAAGGCCCGGATGAAGGTCCGCGAGTTCCTGCGGGCCCGGAAGGCTGTGTGAGGGAGAACGACGATGAGATGCCGTAAAGCCCATGAGCTCATCAGCCTGGCCATGGACGGCGAGCTCGACGCCCGCCGCGGCGCCCGGCTCGAGCGCCACCTTCAGGGTTGCGAGGCGTGCCGGAGCATGTCCGCGGACCTCCGCGAGCTGGTCGCCGCCGCCCCCGGTCTCCGCGGGCCGGAGCCGTCCGAGGCCGTCTGGACGAGGATCCGGGCCCGCTTGACGGCGCCCGAGAGGCGGCCGGTGACCGTCTCCCGGTGGGCCTCCCCGGCTCTGAGGTATGCCGGCGTCGCCGCTCTGGCCTTCGTCATGGTCGTGGCCGGGGTGATCATCGGGCGCCGGACGGAAGGCCCGGGGCTGTCGGCCGCCGGCCCGTTGGAAAGGCAGAAATACACGCTGGCCAAGCTGGACGAGGCCGATAGCCATTACCAGCTGGCCATCCAAGCCCTCGGCGAGGCCTTTGCGGCCCGGAGCGGGGCGCTCCCGCCCCAGGTCCTCGAGATGTTCGAGCGGAACCTCGCCGTCGTCGACGCCACCATCCAGGCTTGCCGGCAGGCCGTTCTCGAGGAGCCGGAGGACCTTCAGGCCCGAAGCTTTCTTCTGGCGGCGTACATGAATAAAGCGACCCTGCTCGATTCGGCCTTGGATCTCCAGAAAAGGAGCGCCGAGGCCGCGGGCCCGGGCAGAACCTTTTAGATCACGGAACGAGGAGGACGATCATGATAAGGAAGCTTTCAAAGGCGAAAAGAACGGCCCTCTGGCCGGGACTGGCCCTCGTCGTGGGACTGGCCCTCGTCGCGGGCCTGGCCATGGCCCGGGAGAGGCACGAGGAGAAGTTCGAGAAGACCGAGGCGCTGGCTAGGGACGGCCGGGTTTCTTTGAGCAACATCTCGGGCGACAACGTCGTCAAGACCTGGAAGGAGAATCGGGTCAGGATCCTGGCGCTCAAGGTATCCCAGGCGTCGACGGCGGCCAAGGCCAAGGAGAACGCCGGGGAGGTGACCATCGAGGTCACCCGGGAAGGCGACACGCTGCGCATCGAGACCAAGTACCCCAAGCGGCGGACGCCGTGGGGCGGCCAGGACTCGGTCAACGTCTCCGTGGACTATGAGGTGTGGGTCCCTGAGGCAGCCTCCGTCGAGGTCCGCTCGGTCAGCGGCAACGTCAATGTGGCCCCCATCGGCGGCCGGGCCCGGATCAACAGCGTCAGCGGCGATGTCGAGGTCCTCGGAGCGGCCGGGGCCGACGTGGAGCTCGTCAGCGGCGGCCTGAGGATCGAGAATATCGCCGGCGACGCCTACGTCAAGGCCGTTTCGGGCGACATCCGGCTGACCGGGATCAAGGGCTCGGTCGGGGCCGAGTCGGTCAGCGGCGACATCGAGCTGAAAGGCGTTTCCGAGGCCGCGTCCGTTTCGGGCAAGAGCGTCAGCGGCAGCATGACCTACGAAGGCATGATCAAGCCGGGCGGCCGCTACGAGCTCAAGGCCCACAGCGGGACCGTCCGGATGACCCTTCCGGCTTCGTCCTCGTTCGACCTCGAGGCCGACACCTTCAGCGGCGTCGTCGACAGCGATTTCGAGATCCAGGTCTCCGGCAGGATCTCGCCGCGCGAGGTCCGCGGGACCGTCGGCAAGGGCGGGGCCACGGTCCTGCTCAAGACCTTCAGCGGCGACATCGAGCTCAGGAAGCGCTGAAATTAATCGCGGGGAAGGGCGACCAGGCTGAAGGCGGCGTTGACCAGCAGGAGGCCGCCGGCCACGAGCATCGGGACTTGGAGCCCGGCCCGGTAGCCCAGCCACGAGAAGGCCATGGTCCCGGCGATGTGGCCCGAGGTCTGCAGGGCGGTCAGGATGCCGGCGCTGCCGCCGATCGTCCTCTTCTCGAAGAGCCGCGAGATATAGAGGACGACGAGCGCGCCCATCAGCCCGTCCCCGCCCTCGTGGATGAAGCGGAAGAGGAACGACAGGCCGATGTCCTTCTGGACCATCATGATCAGGCCGAAACCGGAGAGCGACATGCCGAGCAGGAAGAGCTTCCGGTTGAGCCGCGGATCGTACCGCAGGCGGCTGACAGCCAGGGCCGACAGGGCCAGCGCCAGATAGGCCCCGGCGATATACAGGGCCACCCCGGAGTCGCCGAGCCCGAAGCGGTCGCGGAGAAAGGGCGCATAGACCGTGCCCTCCGTTCCCCAGTGAAGGGCCAGGACGAAGAGCAGGACCGAGAAGACCAGGGTCTTGCGGTTGAAGACGCTGAACCGGTAGTCGCGGATGGAGACGGCCGCGAATTTCTCGTGGTTGAATCCCCGCACGGCCAGGGCGGTCAGGGCCGTCACCGCCGCGAAGACGAGCAGGAGCGTCCGGAAACCCGAGAATCGGGCCAGGATCCCGCCGGCGAGCAGCCCGGCCGGAGGCCCCAGGGACAGCCAGAAAACGAAGACGCCGTATTTCCGGTTGGGGTCGACCTCCGTCTCGTCCTTGTAATACAGGCTGTTGATGGAGACGTTGAGGACGTTGTTGGCGATCCCCAGGACGAGGAAGATCGCGGCCATCCCGGGAACGCTGCGGACGAATCCGGTCAGGACGAACATCGCGCCCATCACCAGCAACCCGCCGAGGACGACCTTCTTGATGGACATCCGGTCGTTGATCCAGCCCGTGGGGAACGAGAAGACGATCGGCGCCGCCGCGAAAAGCGACATGACGAGCCCGATGGCCAGGCCGTCGAAGCCGAGCGCCAGGAAATGGAGGGGGGACAGGAAGAAGACGGTCGTCACCGCCATGGTCCGCATGAAGTTGATGAAATGGATCCGCCGCATCCGCGACATTATACCGGAAAACAAGATACAATGGAGACGATGATTGCCACCAAGGGGTCCGGGTTCGACGTCATTCTCGTCACCGGAGAGCCCTATGCCGACCATCCCCTCTCGCCCGTCGGGGTCATCGCCCGGGTCCTCGACGCCCGGGGCTACAGCGTCGGGATCATCGAATGCCCGGACTGGAAGCGCAAAGACGATTTCCTCAAGCTCGGCCGGCCCCGCCTCTTTTTCGGCATCACCTCCGGGTCGATCGACAGCATGCTGGTCAATTACACCCCCCTCAAGCGCCCCCGGGCCGAAGACCCGAACGCCCCCTTCGCGTCCCGTATGCCCGACCGGGCGGTCATCGTCTACGCCAACAAGATCCGCGAGCTCCACAAGGGCGTGCCCATCGTCCTCGGCGGCATCGAGGCCTCGCTCCGCCGCTTCGCCCATTACGATTACTGGGGCGACGACGTCCGCCGGTCCATCCTCCTCGACACCCGGGCCGACATCCTCGTCTACGGTCCCGGCGAGATCCAGATCCTGAAGATCGCCAAGAGGCTCGCCCGCGGGGAGCCGCTGGACGGCATCCCAGGAACGTGCCTCGTGCGGGCGGCAAAACCCGAAGGCGCGGTCGAGATCCCCTCGTTCGAGGACGCGAGCGCCGACAAGGACAAGTTCGGCGAGGCCCAGCGCCTTCTCTCCATACGCCGGACGGTCGCCCAAAAGCACGCCAACCGCTTCGTCGTCCAGTATCCGGCCCCCGCCTATAAGCCGGCGGACCTGGACTGGGTCTACGGCCTGCCGTTCTCCCGCCGCATCCCGGAGGGCTTCCCCGAGCTCGAAATGGCCCGGTTCTCGGTCCAGACCCACCGGGGCTGCACGGGCCGCTGCTCGTTCTGCGCCCTCTCCCTTCACCAGGGCGACCGCATCGTCTCCCGGAGCGAGGAGTCCATTCTCGAGGAGATCCGGCGGATGACGGACCACCCCGAATGGCGGGGCTTCGTTGACGACCTCGGCGGGCCGACGGCCAACATGTACGGCATGGAGTGCGCGGCCCCCTGCCCGGACGGCGACTGTCTTTCTTGCGGGCGGCCCGACCGCAGCCATCGCCGGCTCATCGCCCTCCTTCGCAAGGCCCGTCGCATCCCCGGCGTCAAGAAGGTCTTCGTCCGCAGCGGCATCCGCTACGACCTGGCCCTGGACAGCCCGAAGTACATCGAGGAGCTCGCCAAGCACCACGCCTCGGGCCTCCTGAAGATCGCCCCCGAGCACGTCTCGGAGCGGGTCCTGCGGCTGATGAACAAAGCCGGTGGACGCGCGGCCCTCGAGAAATTCCGCCGGCTGTTCGCCAAGAT
>VGJC01000027.1 GCA_016867635.1 Candidatus Aminicenantota bacterium
GATATATATACGCCGCGGCCCCCTTTCCCGTTACGCGGTCCGGATGCGGACGCCGCAGGCGGGGACATGTACCGAAGGTACGTGTCCCCGATTCAGGGCCCAGCCGGATGGATGGGGGGCGGTTATTCTGCTAAGATGGCCGGGAAAGGTCCCCGCGAAATGCTTGTTCTGGCCATCGAAACGTCGTGCGACGAAACATCGGCGGCCGTGCTCCGGGTGCCTGAGCCTGACCCGGGGACACGTACCTTCGGTACATGTCCCCCGTCTGTCCTCAGCAATATCGTCCTGTCCCAGGACGAGATCCACGCGCCGTACGGGGGCGTCGTTCCCGAGCTGGCCTCGCGCCAGCACATCAAGACCATCGCCGCCGTCGTCGAGGAGGCCCTGGCGCGCGCCGGCGCCGGCCTCGAGGCCGTCGACCTCTACGCCGTGACCCAGGGGCCGGGCCTCATCGGCTCGCTTCTCGTGGGGCTCTCTTTTGCCAAAGGGCTGGCCTATTATCACAAGAAGCCGCTGGTCGGGGTCGACCATCTCGAGGCCCATCTCGAGGCCTGTTTTCTCGAGAATCCCGACATCGCCTATCCCGTTCTGGGGCTGCTCGTCTCGGGCGGCCACACGGCCCTCTACCTGATGGAGGAGCCGCTGTCCTTCAAGCTCCTCGGCAAGACCCGCGACGACGCCGCCGGCGAGGCCCTCGACAAGATCGCCAAGTTCCTGGGGCTCGGCTACCCGGGCGGGCCGGTCATCGAGAAGCTCGGCCGGGACGGCGACCCCGCGGCCTTCCCCTTCGCCGTGCCGCGGACCAAGGACCGCAGCCTCGATTTCAGCTTCAGCGGGCTCAAGACGGCGGCCCTCAAGCACATCCGGGAGAGCGGCGTCGCCAAGGACGACCCGCGCCTTCGCGATTTCCTGGCCAGCTTCGAGAGCATCGTCGTCCGGGCCCTGGTCGAGAACGTCGCCGCGGCGGCCGACGCGGCGCGCCCTCGCTCGCTCATCCTCTGCGGGGGTGTGGCCCGCAACACGAGGCTGCGCGCCCGTTTCCAGGAGCTGGCCCGCGAGGCCGGCCTTCCCGCTTACGTCCCGTCGCCCAAGCTGTGCACCGATAACGCGGCCATGGTCGGCGCCGTGGCCCTCAGGAAATTCGCCCGCAACCCCGACCCCGCGACCGACCTCGACCTCGACGCCTACGCCCGTTAATTCGGGGGACACAATACCCATTCCCTAATTTATCCATATTCTTACTTGACAGATACGTAAGTATAAAGCATAATATGAATAGTAATGAATGATAAAATGAAGCGTTATAAAGGCAAGACGGCCATGAAATCGATCAGCGTCCACGGCATCGACGAAGAGACCGAGAAAAAGATCGGGGAGCGAGCAAAGAGCGAGGGCAAGAGCGTCAATAGAATTGTGAAGGAACTGATCGCCAAGGCCCTCGGCTTGGGACAGCGGCCCCCCGACAACCGGGCGGAGTTCGCGGACCTGTGCGGGGTGTGGACCGAGGAGGAAGCCGCGGAGTTCATGGAGGCCGTCGCCGACCTCGAGACTGCGGACGCGAAAGACTGGCGATGAGAGCCGTCCTGCTCGACACGAACGCCTACGCTCGCTACCTGGCCGGCGACGAAAGAGTTCTCGATGCCCTGGCCCGGGCCGGCCGGGTCCACATGTCCGTATTCGTCCTCGGCGAGCTCTATGCCGGGTTCCGCGCCGGTGCCCGGGAGAAGCGGAACCGGGAGATCCTCGAGCGCTTCCTGGCCAAGCCCGGCGTCTCCGTCCTCGAAGCGACACAGGAGACCGCCGATTATTTCGGGATGATCAAAGCCGCGCTCAAGACAGCCGGCCGGCCGATCCCCCTCAACGACGTCTGGATCGCCGCCCAGGCGCTCGAGTCGGCCTCCGTTCTGGTGACTTACGATGCCCACTTCGCCGCCGTCCCGGGCCTTCGCCTCTGGGACGAACTCCCGATCCGGTGACACACACTTAAACACGCCGCGATCAAGCGTATTCAGTTGTGCGCCACCAAGTGATATACTCCTTCCCCATGGTCGGAAGGGAACTTCGCCGGGAACAGGGGACGGAAGCGCCGCGCGCGGCCCCCGACCGTAAAGGCCGGCTCTTCCGCTACGCCTTCACCGCCGCCCTCGGCGGCCTCCTCTTCGGCTTCGACACGGCCGTCATCTCCGGGACGACGGAGATGATCAAGGCCTTCTTCGACATGACCGATGCCCAGCTCGGCTGGGCGGTCAGCGCCGCGCTCGTCGGCTGCGTCTTCGGGGCCATCGGCGTCGGCCGCCCCGGCGACCGGTTCGGCCGCCGCAGGATGCTGTTCGCGGCCGCCGTCCTGCTCTTCGCCTCGGCGGTCTGGACCGGCGCGGCCTCGACCTACACGGGCTTCGTCCTGGCCCGCTTCCTCGGAGGCCTCGGCGTGGGGGCCGCCTCGGTCATGGCCCCGATGTACATCGCCGAGATCTCCCCGCCGCGAACGCGCGGGCGCCTCGTTTCGACGGCCCAGCTGGCCATCGTCGTCGGCATCGTCACCGCCTTTTTCTCGAACTATCTCCTGGCGGGCATCGGCGAGTCGAGCTGGCGGTACATGTTCTGGGCCGAGGCCGTCCCGGCGGCGGTCTTCTTCGGCCTGCTCTTCTTCGTCGTCGAAAGCCCGCGGTGGCTGGTCCGCGTCGGCCGCGTCGACGAGGCCCGCCGGGTCATCCGGGCCGCCGATCCGGAAGAGGACGCCGGTCGCGTCCTCGACGACATCCGGGCCTCGCTGGCCGACGAGGAGGCCTCGCGGCGCATCCGGCTTTTCCGCCCGCCCTACCGGCGCCTCGTCCTCATCGGCATGGCCGTGGGCGCGTTCAACCAGCTGACCGGGATCAACGTCGTCATGTACTACGCCCCGGCCATCTTCAAGGCCGCCGGCTTCGCCGAAGGGTCGGCGCTCCTGCAGACGGTCGCCGTCGGGACGACGAACCTCATCTTCACCTTCGTCGGCATGGCCCTGATCGACAAGCTGGGCCGCAAGACTCTGCTGATGATCGGCGCGCTCGGCATGCCGGTCTGCCTGGCGCTGGTCGCCGCCGGCCTGCTCCGCGGCATCCAGGGGCCGTTCCTGCTCGCCGGCCTGCTGGGCTTCGTGACCCTCTTCTGCACCTCGCAGGGCATCGTCATCTGGGTCATCCTGTCCGAGATGTTCCCCAACCGCGTCCGGGCCCGGTCGAGCGCCGTCGCGAGCTTCACGCTGTGGACCGTCAACGCCCTGACCGCGTTCCTCTTCCCCGTGTTGGCCGCCGAGGTCGGCACGGGATACGTCTTCACCTTCTATGCCGCGGCCACCCTGGCCAGCTTTTTCTTCTTCCGCGCGTTTCTCGTCGAGACCAAGGGACGCACCCTCGAGGAGATCGAGGGACTGGTGTTGAGACCGTGACGACCGGAGAAAGGAAAGGACCATGAGCCAAAAACACCTCGCCGTCATTGCTCGGGTGGCCGCATGTCTTGCCCTGAGCGCGGCGCTCACCGCCCAACCGCCCCTCGGCAAGAACACGACCCTGGTCAACGGCTACGCCGCCAAGGTCTCCGGGGCGGACTTCTCCTATCACTCTTCCGTGCCCGTCGCCCGGGAGAGCCTCCTCATCAGGGCCACCGACGGCCGCTCGTCCATGGAATGGAAGACCGCCCCGGCCCCCGCCGCCCCGGGCGCCGAGTTCGTCTCCTTCGTCTGGCTGGCCGGCATCGGCTCTTCGCCGGGAAGAGCGAGCTTCGACCTGGCCGTCGACGGGGTCAAGACGTTCACCTTCTGGGCCGACGGGACCGACGAGTGGTCGCTCAAGTCCGCCGACGGCTCGACGCTGCGGTTCCGTAAGGACATGGTCGACCAGCACGGCGACCGCTTCGGGTTCATGGTCCTGACGCTCCCGGCCAGCCGCGTCAAAGCCGGCGAACCGCTGTCCCTCAAGGTGACCGGGGGCCAATTCGGGAAGACCTCCTGGTACATGACCTTCAAGTTCCCCATGGAGGACGGCCTGCACATCAAAGCCCTTCCGGCCCTGCCCGTCACCAAGGGCGATCCCCATCAGCTCGGGGTCGCCGGCATCCTTCACTTCGGGGAGCCGGCCGCGGCCAGGATCTTCATCGGCGGGGAGCCGGTCGGGGAGACCGAGGTCGGCTTCGGATACAACTACGTGAGGGTCCGGCTGCCCCGGGTCAGCGAGAAGACCCGCCTCGACTACAAGCTCGATATCGGCGGACGGACCTGGACGGGCGATCTCGAGCTCGCCCCGGTCCGGCCGTGGCGCGTCAACTTCGTCCAGCACACCCACACCGACATCGGCTACACCCGCCCGCAGACCGAGATCCTGGCCGAGCACCTGCGGTTCATCGACTACGCCCTCGATTATTGCGACCTGACCGACCGCTATCCCGACGAGGCCAAGTTCCGCTGGACCTGCGAGGCCTCGTGGGCCGTGGACGAGTACCTCCGGAGCCGCCCCGCGGCCCAGATCGAGCGCCTGCGGAAAAGGGTGGCCGAGGGCCGCGTCGAGATCACCGGCATGTACTTCAATTTCGACGAGCTGCCCGACGAGCAGACCCTGGCCGCCTCGCTGCAGCCGCTCCGGAGGTTCAAAGAGCGCGGCCTCGAGGTCCGGACGGCCATGCAGAACGACGTCAACGGCATCGGCTGGGGCCTCAACGACTTCTACCACGACCTGGGCATCCGCTATCTCAACATGGGCACCCACGGCCACCGGGCCCTGATCTGCTTCGACAAACCGACCCTCTTCTGGTGGGAGTCGCCGTCCGGGAAGCGCATGTTGGCCTACCGCGCCGAGCACTACATGACCGGCAATACGGCCTTCAAGATCCACGCCGGAGATTTCAACGTCTTCGAGGACGAGCTGCTCACGTACCTCATCGACCTCGAAGCCAAGGGCTACGAGTACGACCTCGTCTCCATCCAGCATTCGGGTTTCATCACCGACAACTCGCCGCCGTCGATGTTCGCCGGCGACATGATCCGGCGGTGGAACGAGAAGTACGTTTGGCCCCGGCTCAAGACGGCCTCGGCCACGGAGTTCTTCCGGGAGATGGAGGAACGCCACGGGGCTTCCTTTCCGGTCATCCGCGGCGCCTGGCCCGATTGGTGGACGGACGGCTTCGGGGCCTCGGCCCGCGAAGTGGCCGCGACCCGGACGGCCCAGAGCGACCTCCTCGCCAACACGGCCGGGCTGACCATGGCCGCGCTGCGGGGCTCGGCGCTGCCCGAGAAGATCGCCGACCGCATCGAGGCCGCCAACTCGGCCCTGCTCTTCTACACCGAGCACACGGTCGGCTATCACGCCAGCGTCCGGGAGCCCTTCCATAAATACACCATGGAGCAGCGGGCCCTCAAGGAGGCCTACGCCTGGGAGGCGGGCCGGAGGGCCAAGATGCTCGGCGAGGAGGCCCTGGGGCTCCTGCAAAGCCACGTCGCGCGCGAGAAGCTTCCGTCGCTCGTCGTGTACAACACCTTGAACTGGACGCGCGGCGGCCTGGTCAAGGTTTATATCGACCACCAGATCATCCCCCGTTACGCGCCGTTCGCCATCCGCGACGAAAAGGGGAAGTCCGCCAAGGCCCAGCCCGTGGAGCGCCATTCGGACGGGACCTACTGGGCGGTCTGGGTGGACGACGTCCCGGCCTTCGGGTTCAAGATATACGTGATCGAGGTCGGTCAGGGAGGCGCCCCGGCGCGGAAGCCGGAGGAAGCCGCAGCGGCCAAGGAGGGCCTCGAGAACTGCTGGTACAGGGTCGTCGTCGACAAGAACAAGGGCGCCGTCACCAGCCTCTTCGACAAGGAGCTCGGGCGGGAGCTCGTGGACGGGAACGCCGAGTGGAAGCTCGGGGAGTTCATCTACGAATTGCTCGACAACCGGGCCCAGATGGAATCGTTCAAGCTCGACAACTTCACCCGCCGGCCCCTGGACGAGGTCCGGTTCGAGGCCTTCGAGCCGGGCGAAGTGTGGGACACGGTCCGCTTCAAAGGCGACACGAAGGCCGCGACACGCGACGGGGCGTACGAATTCGAGGTCCGGCTGTTCAACACCGCGAAGCGCGTCGACCTGGCCTATGCCATCGAGAAGAAACTCGAAACCGAACCCGAGGGCATCTATATCGCCTTCCCCTTCGTCCTGGAGGGCGGGCAATTGGCGTTCGATGTTCCGGGCGGCGAGGTCCGGGCCGGGATCGACCAGATCCCCGGTTCGGCCAACGATTGGAACACCGTTCAGAATTACGCGCGGCTGTCGAACAAAAAAGCGCAGATCATGATCGGCTCGGCCGAGATCCCGCTGATGCAGTTCGGCGGCATCAACACCGGCCGCTACCGGGCCGGCGCCGTTCCCTCGACCACCCACATCTACGGCTGGCCGATGAACAATTACTGGACGACCAACTTCAACGCCGATCAGCACGGCGGGCACGTTTGGGTCTACACGATCTCCAGCCGCGCCGACGGAGCCATGGACGAGGCTGTCCGCTTCGGGTGGGGCAACCGGACCCCGTTGCCGGCCCGGGTCCTGCCCGGCGGAGGGACGGGAAACGCCGTCCGGCAAGGCTCCCTGATCGGCGGCTGGCCGGAGAACATTCTCTTAGTCAGCGCCATCCCGGCCCCGGACGGCTCCTCGGCCGTCCTTCATGTTCGCGAGATCGGGGGCCGGACGGCGATGCTCCGGCTGCGGAACGCGACGATAGGCGCGGCCCTGAAGTGCGCTCAGGTCGACGTCACCGGCCGCGACATCGAAGGCGGGAGCCTGGAACTGGCGCCTTACGAGGCGAAATTCTTCCGCATTAAATGGGGGACATGATACCCGTTTCCCAATTAATTAACGGACGTCGTAGCGGACGAACGACACGTAGGCCAGGGCGATGAAGACCAGGGCCATCCCGCTCAGGATAAGGAAAGGGACGAGCGCGGCCCTCAGCCGGTCGGCCAGGGGCGCCTCCTTGTAGACGAAGCGGGGCATGTCCGAGACATCGACGGCGGTGTTCCAAAGGTCCACGGTCGGGTCGGCCTGCCGCATCTCGGCCATCTTCTTCTGCACGTATTCGCTGTAGTTCCGGGCCCAGGCCCTGGCGAGCCCCGTGAAGTGCCGCTGGTTCAACATTCCCGTGCTGGTCAGATCGGTCGCCAGGTAGGTGAAGCCGGCCAGAGGAGACGCGAGCGACAGGTTGAGGGCCAGCCGGGTCTGGGCCTCCTCCTTGCGGCCGAGCTCCTCGCGAAGGACCTGGGCCTTCTGCCCCTGGATGACGTTGGCCTCCTTCCAGGCGGCCTCACTCGCCGACCGGAAAAGGGCGTAGGCCCAGGCGAACTCGGGGTCGCGGGCGATGGTCGCCTTGATGTCGGATTCCGACATCCGTTCCACGTCGGCAAGCGCCGGGTGGTCCCGGATGACGGCCGCCCGCCGTTCGGCCGAGAGCTTGCGGCCCAGCTCGTCGCGCTCGACGTCGGTCATGCGGTCGACCTCGCGGCCGATCCGGATCCGGGACGGCGCCGGATTGACCAGCTCGGCCAGATAGGGGCTGAGGTTGGGCACGACGAGGACCAGAACGACCCAGACGACGAGCGAGGTCATGATCGACGAGGCGCTCGAGGCGTGGCGCGCGGAGATGAGAAATCCGAGGCCATAGAAAACCATCGTGTAGACCGCCGACCCGGCCAGGAGCAGGCCCAGGGCCCCCCCATCCACGGCCGACCAGCCGATCCGCGGATTGAGGAGGACGTAGATGAGCCCGAGGGACAGGGCGATCAGGAAGGGGACGAACAGCACGATCGCCCCCCCCGCGAACTTCCCCGCCAGGACGGTCGAGCGCGGGACCCCGTTGGCCAGGGCCAACTTGAGAGTCCCGTCCTCCCGTTCGCCCGAGACCGCGTCGTAGGAGAAAACCAGGGCGGCCAGGCTGAGCAGGATGGTGGCGACAAAAACGAGGTCGATCAACGGGAACATCACGGGCAGGGGGTCGTTGTTGAAAGCGTTGATGTTGGCGTCGTCGGCAAGACCCCGGGCCAGCGTCAGCATGGCGATGGGCGGTTGGGACGGGGAGATGACGGCGAACAACCGGTTGAAATGGGCGTACTGGCCCAGATAGGCCTGGATCTCGGCTTGGCGCCGGGAGTATTCCTCCCGCTTGCGGAGGGTGTCCGTGCTCAGGATGAGGACCGTCACCGGGATGACGACCATCAGCATGACGAAGACGGCCATGAACCGGAAGGACAGGAGGTGGTTGCGGATCTCTTTGGCCAGAACGGCTCGGAACATGGCGGCACCTCGTCAGCGGGGATCGGTCCTGATGAAGGCGACCGTGCCCGCGGCGAATAATAGGATGGTGAAGACGGACAGCCAGGCCAGGTCGAACAGGCCGCCGTCGGACAGGACCTCGCCCAACGGGCGCGCCCGGTAGGAGAACGCCGGCGCTTCGCGGGCGGTCCGGTCCCGGGCCAGGGACGGCAGGGCCTGGTTCTTGTAGCGGATGACCTCGGACTTGAGCCGGGTCTCTTCGCTAACGCCGGTCCCGGCGATCTCGGTCGCGGCGTCGACGAAGGAGGCGGCCGGCGAGATCCGGTTGATCGAGCGGCTCGTCCGGACGAGGCGGTTGAACTTGAGGCGATAGTCCTCCTCCATCCGGTCGAACTCTTCGTTCATGGCCTGGATCCGGGCGCCCCAGCCGCTCCGGTCGCCGTACGACAGGAGGACCTCGCGGGTCCAGATCTGCTGGCGCTTCTCGGACAGCGATCTGACCGAGGGGACATCGACGATCTGTCGCGCGAGCAGGGACCCCATATTGGGCAGGACGAAGACGATGACGGACCAGAGGAGGAGCAGGACGACGAGGGACGTGGCCGAACGGCGGACGAGCGAGGAGACGAGCAGTCCGAGGCTCAGGAACAGGGCGATGTAGATCAGGGCGGCGGCCAGGATGAGGCCGAGCCGGCCCAGCGCCCCCGGGGACATGCGAAGCGCGGGGTCGAACGCCATGACCGACAGCCCGAGGCCGGTCACCAACAAAAAGGGGACGGCCAGACTAAGGAAGTTCCCGGTCCATTTCCCGAGGAGCAGGGACGACCGGGAGACGGCGTTGGAGAGCGCGAGCTTCAGCGTCCCGGCCTCCTTTTCCCGGCTGACGGCGTCGAAGCCGAGCAGGAGGGCGACGAGCGAGAGAACGACCTTGATGATGTGGACGAAGTCGGGCGTCGGGAAGAAGGAGAAGATGACGTTGCCCGAGCTCTGGCCGGCCCGGACGTCGATCCCGACGGCCCCGACCTCGAAGGACCGGGTCATGGCCTCTTCCAGCCCGCGGGCGAAGATTGACAGGGGATTGGGCGGCAGGACCGCGATCGGCGCCCCCGGCTCGGGCCTGATGAGCTGGTAGTCGGCCAGCCGCTCCTTGTAGTCGCGGGCCATGACGAAGAAGCTCGTCGCGACCAGGACGACCACGAGCACGATGACGGCGGTGAACTTGTAGCTGAGCAGGTTCGAGAGGATCTCTTTCCTGACGATCGTGCCTGTCATATAAGGGGCTCGGACTTCATGTAATCGATGTAGATCTTGACCAGGTCCTCGACCTGGAGCTCCTGGCGCGTCCGCTCCATGACCAGGCGGCCCTCCTTCATGATCCCGACCCGGTCGCCGATCTCCTTGGCCCGGAAGATGTCGTGGGTCGACATCAGGATGGCCTTGCCCTCCGTCTTGAGCTCGGCCATGATCTCCAGGAACTCGGTGGCCGCCTTGGGGTCGAGGCCCGAGGTCGGCTCGTCGAGGAGGATGGCCGGGGCGTCCTTGATGATGGCGATGGAGATGCCCAGCTTCTGGCGCATGCCCTTGGAGAAGTTCTTGACCCGCTGGTCGAAGGCCTTCTCCTGGAGCGAAACCCGGCGCATGACCTGGTAATAATCTTCCTTCGCGAGGTTCGCCTTGCCGCCGAGCTTGGCGAAGAAGTCGAGGTTCTGGCGGGCCGTGAAGTTGCCGTAGAGCATGACGTTCTCGGAGACGAAGGCCACGTGCTTCTTGGCCTCCAGCGGGTCCCGGTTGACGTCGATGCCCTTGATGTAGCATGTCCCGGTCGTCGGCGGGATGAAGTTCAGGAACAGGTTGATGGTCGTCGTCTTGCCGGCGCCGTTAGCCCCCAGCAGGCAGTAGACCTCGCCCGGGTAGATATTCAAGTTCAGGTGATCCACGGCCAGGACCCCGTCCTCGTAGCGCTTGGACAGGTCCTCGGCCTTCAGGATGGATTGCGTTTCGTTCACGGCGCCTCCTATCTCCGCGTCAGCTTGATGCCGAAGACGACGATGCCCACCAGCAGCCCGACGAGCAGCAGCACGAGGGCCCCGATGCCCAGGACGTTGGTCTTCGAGGCCACGTGGATGCGGACGATCTTGTCCTGGGACTCCACTCTCCGGTTGTCGGCGATGGAGTCGGTCCGGATCTTGGGCTCGTAGTCGCCCACCGAGACGTCCGCGGGCGGGATGAACCGGATGCGGACGACTTCGTCCTTGTTCTGGTCGAGCTCCGGGATGAGGTCGGGCGTGATCTCCGCCCTCCAGTTCAAGGGCAGGTCGCTGAAGACCCGCACGTTGTTGAGCTTGCGCGTCCCCGTGTTCTTGATGGTCACGTCCATGACGACCGTCTCGCCGACCCTGATCTCGTGATAGAGGTTCAGGGCCTGGACCTCGACCCGGGGGACGCCGCGGGGGATGAGCTCGAGCTTGGCCCCGCCGGCCTTCAGGCCCTCGATCTCCTCGGCGGTCACGATCCTGTCGCCGCCGCCGGCCTCGATCTCGCGCAGTTTCATGGTTTGCTCGTTGTCCAGCGCCAGCGCGTGGAACTCGAGGGGCTTGTCGAGCGCGACCCGGCTGTCCGGGTTCTTGGGCAGGTAGAGCTTGAGCGACAGCTTCAGGCTGGTGACACCCTCGCTGAACTTGATCTGCGACAGCCGGGCGCCCGTCTGAAGGTCGGAGAACTCATAGGTGATCTGGGGCGGCAGGTTGACGGCCTCGAGCTTGAAGACGTTGGCCTCGCCGCTGAACTTCTCGAGCGACAGATCGTAGGTCGCCGTGCTCTCCAGGTCGGCCTCCTGGGAGAACTGGGCCGAGTTGACGGTCACCATGTTGGCGCTGACGCCCTTCTGGAGATAGACCGCCGTGACCTCGGTCTTGCCCGAATAGGAGACGCTGATGTCGAGGTTCTCGACGTCCCGGAGAAGCTGAAAGGTCACCTCGCGCTCCGTTTCGAGCGGCATAGAGGCGGCCGTCCGCTCGTACGGGTCGGAGATGATCTTGCCTTCCGAAAGCAGCGACACGTGGACGTCCTTGATCTCCTTCATGAAGTCGAGCGGGAAGAGGTCCTCGGCGCTGATGTTCAGCTTGGCCATCTCCTTGAGCTCCTTGGACGAATAGCGGAGGCCGACCCGCACGAACTTCTTGCCGGCCCGGTCCTGGTACTTGACCGCGCGGACCACCGAGATGCGGGCCTCGCTGCCCATGAAGCTGATCAGGGCCTGCTGGTAGTCGACCTGGGCCTGGAGGTAGAAGGTCCGGGTCAGCGAGAACTCGGCCTCCGAGATCAGGCCGTCCTCCTTGAGGTCGAGGGCCCGCTCGAAATCGGCCTTTTTCTGCTCGAGCTGGAGCTGTGAGCTCTTGAGCCGGAGCAGCTTCATGGACTGGGACTCCTGGGTCTGGGCGAAAAGGGTCGCGACCAGGACCAGGATCGCGGCCAAGATGACGACAAGCTTGAGGATCTTCATGCGGACCTCCGTTCGTTCGCCGTTCCTAATGCAAGGAAGGTGCCAATCGTGAAAGGGGACATGTCCCTTTGGTACGTGTCCCCTAATCGCAAACGGTTGTTACCCCCGTTACCCAGCTCTGGGAACTTCGTTACCCGCTTTACCCGCCCCCCGGCCTTTTACATTTCGCCGGGATTGAGGTATCCTCGGGGTTCAGGAGGCCTGATCGTGCCCAGTTTCGTCCGACGGATCTTCGGCCTGGCCGGCGGCCGCAAGCGTCGCGGCCCCGAGCCCCGGACGATCTTCCGGGACTTCGCCGAGAGCCTCAATCTCATCGAGGATTTCGACCTGATCGCCCTCAACATGCTGGGCACGATCAAGGAAGCGGCCGCCGTGGACCGCCTGGTCCTGTTCATCCACGACAACGACCTCGGACATTTTCGCGTCGGGGCCGCGGCCGGATTCGAGGCCGCCGACCTCAAGGGCCTGACCCTATCGAGTCAAACCAATCTCGTCAAGTGGCTCAAGGTCAACAAGACCTTTCTCGACGCCGGGCGCCAGGGCGGGGTCGTCGGGTTCCTCGGCGATAAGGACCGGGAGATGTTCCGCCGTCTCGGCTTCGTCCTCTGCTTCCCCATCCTGTCCATGAACCGGCTGATAGGCATCCTCGGGGTCGGACCCAAAACGTCAGGCGCCGCCTATTCCGCCGAGGAAGCCGCCTTCATCGATTCGATCATGCCCCAGGCCGGCATCGCCCTCGAGAACGCCCTGCTCTACAAGGAGCAGCGGGAGCGCTTCCGCCGCATGCTGCGGGCCGACCGCCTGGCGACGATCGGCGAGCTGGCCGCCGGGGCCGCTCACGAGATCCGCAACCCGCTGACCTCGATCAAGTCCTCGCTCCAATACCTGGAGAGCCGCTGCCGCGAGGAGACCGAGAAGAGGCTCCTCGGCGTCGCCCTTCGGGAGACCGACCGCATCGACGAGATCCTGACCGCGCTCCTGTCCTTTTCCCGGCCGTCCGAGATCCACAAGGAGGTCTGCGACCTCTCGGCCCTGCTCGAGGAGAGCGTGGCCCTGGTCTCCATCCAGGCCCGGGCCAAAAGCGTCGAGGTCCGGACCGCCTTCCCGCCGGGGCCCGTCGCCGTCAACGCCGACAGGTCCCAGATCAAACAGCTCTTTCTCAACGTGTTCCTCAACGCCATCCAGGCTATGGACGGGGGCGGAACGATGACCGTCGACAACACCCTTCTCGAGAGCGGCAAAACCCTGGTCCGGGTCTCCGACACCGGGCCGGGGATCTCCGAGGACGACCTCGAAAAGGTCTTCGACCCCTTCTTCACGACCAAGAAGGGCGGGACCGGCCTGGGGCTTTCGATCTGTTACACCATCGTCAAGGCCCACGGCGGCGAGATCGAGCTTCGCAGCCGCCCCGGCGGGGGGACGACCGTCCTCGTCACCCTGCCTGCGGGTCGGGAGGGAACGGCATGAGCGCGCGCATCCTGATCGTCGACGACGAGCGAAGCATCCGCGAGGTCTTCTCGGTCCTGCTGGCCGAGCGCGGCTTCCTCGTGGAGACGGCCGGGGACGGCCGGTCGGGCCTCGAGAAAGCCCGGCTTTTCGGGCCCGACGTCGTCCTGCTCGACATGAACCTTCCGGACATCCCCGGCCTCGAGGTCCTGGGCGGGCTCCGCGGCCTTCGGCCCGGGCCGGACATCGTCATCGTCACGGCTTTCGGCACCATCCGCAGCGCCGTCGAGGCCACCAAGCTCGGCGCCTACGCCTACCTGGAAAAACCCGTCGACAACGACGAGCTCCTGCTGACCGTTTCGCGCATCCTCGAGATCCGCAACCTCCGCCGGCAGGTCGAGACCCTGCGCACGGAGCTGTCGTCACGCTACCGGTTCTCGAACATCGTCGGGACCTCGGGCCGGATGAGCTCGGTCTTCCAGCTCATGGAGAAGATCAGCCGGGTCGACGGCACCGTCCTCCTCACGGGCGAGAGCGGCACGGGCAAGGAGCTCGTGGCCCGGGCCATCCACTTCGCCGGCCCTCGCCGCGGCGGGCCGTTCGTCGTCGTCAACTGCGGGGCCGTGCCCCGGGACCTCATCGAGTCGGAGTTTTTCGGCCACGTCAAGGGCGCCTTCACCGACGCCCGGGCCGACAAGACAGGCAAGTTCGAGCTGGCCGAATCCGGGACCCTCTTCCTCGACGAGGTCGCCGAGCTGTCCCAGGAGGCCCAGGTCAAGCTCCTGCGGGCCCTCGGGGAGCGGGAGATCACCCGGGTCGGCGGGACGAAGACCGTCCCCGTCGACGTCCGGGTCATCGCCGCCACGAACAAGGACCTCGAGGAGGAGGTCCGCAAGGGGAATTTCCGGGAAGATCTCTACTTCCGGCTGGCCGTCCTCTCTCTCCGGCTCCCGCCCCTGAGGGACAGGTCAGAAGATATCCCCCTGCTGGCCGACCACTTCGTCCGCAAGTTCGCCGGGGAGCTCGGCAAGAAGGTCCAGGGGTTCACCCCGGGGGCGGCGGCCCGCATGGGGACCTACCCCTGGCCGGGCAACGTCCGCGAGCTCGAGAACGTCATCTACGAGGCCCTGGTCATGGCCGACGGAGAATGGGTGGATGAGGCCGCCCTGCCGGCCAGGTTCCGGGCCGGCGACGACGCTTCGGCCCGCCCTCCACGGTCCGCCGAGCCAGCGGGGTCCCTGAGGGAAGCGGCCCAGAGGGTCGCCGAGAGGGCTGAAAAAGAGCTCATCCTCGAGGCCCTTCGCCAGGCGGGCGGCAACAGGACCCGGGCGGCGCTTATCCTGGGAGTGAGCCGCAAGACCCTGTTCAATAAAATGACGGCCCTCGATATCCGCTGGCCGTCGTGAACGAAAGCCCCCCGAATCCGTATCTATAAAATGGCCCGTCGCCACTCTGGCATCGAATTTGCATAATGATCTTCGGACCTATCCCACGCATACGGAGGAGCGATATGAATAAGAGACGGATCTTCGCGGCGTTCCTGGCCTTGATCATGGCCGGCGGATTCGCTTCGGCCCAGGGGCCGAAAGAGGTCCCGTTGACCCTCGAGGAGGCCATCGTCAAGGCCCTCAAGAACAATCTCAACGTCGCCGTCGAGGTCCTCGGCCCCGACATGGCCGAGGCGAGCCTCTCCCGGGCCCGGGAGATCTTCCTGCCCCGCGTCGACTTCGATTTCGGCAACGACCGCTCCGAGTCGCCCTCGACCTGGTGGCTGCAGGGCTCGGGGACGAGCATCAGCAAGACCCTCGACTACTCGGCGACTGTGGCCCAGCAGATCCCGACCGGCGGGAGCCTTCGCTTCTCCTATTTCTCCACGCGCTCGGAGACGAACCAGCTGTTCTCCCTCATCAACCCCTACTACCGGAGCGCCCTGACCTTCGGGTTCACCCAGCCCCTGCTCCGGAATTTCGGGACGAAGATCACCCGCCGGGAGATCCGTATCGCCCGGAACAGCTTCCGGGCCTCCGAGAGCCAGCTCCGCTCGACGCTGATCGAAACGGTCTACGCCGTCGAGGACGCCTACTGGAACCTGGTCTACGCCCGGGAGAGCCTCAAGGTCCGGGAGCAGTCCCTCAAGCTCGGCCGCGACCTGCTGGCCAAGACCCGGCGGGAGGTCGAGGTCGGGCACACGGCGCCCATCGAGGTCCTCAACGCCGAGGCGACCGTGGCCCAGCGAGAGGCCGACATCCTGCAGGCCGAGGCCCTGGTCAAGCGCAGCGAGGAAGTCCTGCGGATGATCGTCAACCTGCCCGCCGACATGCCGGGCGAGGCCGCGAGCGTCGTGCCCGCGGACATGCCGGCCTTCCGGCCCTTCGCCGTGACGCACGATGAAGCCCTGGCCAAGGCCCTGCTCAAGAGGCCCGACGTGGAAACGGCCAGGGCCAACATCGACACCAAGCAGGTCAATTTTTCGTTCGCCCGCAACCAGCTCCTGCCGCGCCTCGACCTCAGCTTGTCCTACATCAGCCCGGGGATCTCCGGCGACCGCATCCTGTACCTCAACGACGATCCCTTCACGGGGATCATCGTCGGCAAGGAGGAGGGGAGCTCGTGGCAAGCGCTCCGGGACGCCACGAAGTTCCTCTACAAGAACTGGTCCGTCGGTCTGACCCTGTCCATCCCCATCGGCGACATCGTCAGCAAGTCCAACTACGCCTTGGCCCGGATAGACCTCGAGCAGTCCCAGGCGCGGCTCAAGCTCCAGGAGCAGCAGATCGCCCTGGAGGTCTCCGACGCGGTCCGATCCGTGGAAACCGACGCCAAGCGCGTCGACGCCTACCGGGTGGCCCGGGAGCTGGCCGAGAAGAGGCTCGAGGCCGAGATGAAGAAGCTCGGGGTCGGCCTGACCACCAACTACTTCGTCCTCCAATACCAGGAGGCCCTGGCCACGGCCCGGTCCCAGGAGCTCAAGGCTCTCGTGGACTACAATCTGTCCCTGGCCCGGATCGAGCGGGTCACCGGGGCCAGCCTGGAGACGCGCAACATCACCTTTTAAATTCCTTTTCGCTGTGCTAAATTGACCACCGCCCATTGATGCGGTGACAACGACCCGATGCAGCGAGAAACGCTTTGAGCCTGTTCCAGATCGACGCCGGCCGGGAGTGGCGGGACGAGGAGCGCAGGGTCCTGTTCCTCGCCCGGGAGCTTCGGCGGAAAGGGTACGCCTCCCACCTCGTCGTCGAGCCGGGCAGCCCTCTCCACGAAAAAGCGGCGGCGGAGGGCTTGCCGGTCACGCCGATGCGGATGCGAGGCCTGAAATGGCTGGCCCGGAAGCGCCTCTCGAGCCTGATGAGGCGGAACGGCTGCCGGCTGGCCCACTTCCACGATCCGGTCGGGGCCGACATCGGGAGAGCCGCGGCCTCCTCGGCCGCGGTGGCGGTCCGGGTCCTCTCGTGGACCGTGGACTCGGCCCCGTCGCCGGGACGGGCCCCCGTGCGGGACATCGACGCCGTCATCGCCCCCTCCGACGGGCTCAAGAAGGTCCTCGTTCGCGGAGGGATCCCCGAAAAGCTGGTCGAGGTCGTACCGCTGGGAACCGATTTCTCGGCCGTCACGGCCGGGGAGCGGGGCGATCTTGTCCGGCGGGAGCTCGGCCTCGACGATGAAGATTTCGTGGCCGGTGTCATCATGCCTTTGGAGGACGAGCGCGGCCACCGGGCCCTGCTCGAAGCGGCCGCCGTCGTCCTCGAGCGGGCCCCCAAGGTCAAGATCGTCGTCCTCGGCGAGGGCTCGCTGCGGCTCGATTTCGACGAGGCCGAGCCCGTCCCTCCGTCGGACAACGTCCGTTACTTCATGGGCCGGCGCAAGGATTTTCCCGACGTCTTGAGGTCTTTGGACATGTTCGCCGTCTTCTCCCATCTGGAAGGGCTGAGCGGCCCTCTTCTCCAGGCCATGGCCCGGGGGCTGCCGGTCGCGGCGGCCGAGGTCGGGTCCATTCAGGAGATCATCACCCACAGGGAAACGGGGCTCCTGGTGCCGCCCCGCAAGCCCAAGGCCATGGCCGAGGCGTTCCTCAAGGTCCATCTCGACCGGGTCCTGGCCGCCCGGCTGGCCGAACGGGGACGGGCGAGCGTCCTCGAGAAATACTCGGTCGAGTCGATGGCCCGCAGGATCGTCGCCGTCTACGAGCTGAAGGCCCACCGGAAGGGGATCAAGCTTGGCTGAGCGGGTCCGCATCGAGCCTATCGAGACGTTCGAGGGTTTCGAGAAGCTCCTCGACATCCAGCGGGCGGTCTGGGATCACGGGGACCTGGACGTCACTCCCGTCCATCAGTTCGCCGTCTCGAGCCGGATGGGAGCCATCCTTCTCGGGGCCTTCGTGGGGCGCGAGCTGGCCGGGTTCGTCTATTCGTTCCCGGCGGTTTTCAAGGGACAGCTCTGCCAGCATTCGCATCTGCTGGCCGTTCTGCCGCGACGTCAGGGGTCCGGCCTGGGCAAAGCCCTCAAACTGGCCCAGCGGGAGGAGGCCGCGAAGCGCGGCTACCGGCTGATCACCTGGACCTATGACCCGCTGCAGGCGCGCAACGCCAACCTCAACCTGGGGGCCTTGGGGGCGGTCTCGCGGACGTACGTCGGGAATTTCTACGGTCTTACGCCGTCCCTGTGCCTCGGGCCGGGCATCCCGACCGACCGGATGCTCATCGAGTGGCCGATCCGCGACCGGCGGGTCCGGGCGCGGCTCGAGGGCAAAGGGAAGAAGAGGCCGGCGCACGACGCCGGGCGCCTGCCCAAGGCCCTGGAGCGGAGGGCGGGCGGGGAGGCGCCCTTCTTCCGGCCGGCCCGCCCGAGGCTGGACCTCGATGACCGGGCCGTGCTGGTCGAGGTGCCCCGCGACATCAAGGCCCTGGCCGGAAGGTGCGACCTCATCGCCGAGTGGCAGAAGGGGCTGAGGCGGACCATGACGGGATATTTCGGCCGCGGCTACCGCGCCTGGGACTTCGTGTGCGGGGACCGCGCGTTCTACGTTCTGATCAGGGATTGAGGGAAAAATGGCCATCGAACGGATCGATCTCGACCTGCTCAAGCTTCCTTACGTCCATTTCTTCGAGACCAGCTTCGGGAGGGCCTACGACCGGACGTTCAGCCTGGTCAGGGTCTACGAAGGCGGAGTGTGCGGCTGGGGAGAGTGTGTCGCCGAGGAGGCCCCCCTTTACAGCGGGGAGACGACGGAGACGGCCTGGCACGTGATGAAGGATTTTCTGGTGCCGCTCGTTTTCCGGAAGGGCTTGGTCGAGCCCGAGGATTTCGCCCGGGAGGCCGGGATGTTCCGCGGCAACCGGATGGCCAAGGCGGGCATCGAGCTCGCGCTGTGGGACCTCAAGGCTAAAAAGGCCGGGCTCCCTCTCCACGAGCTCTATGGCGGC
>VGJC01000028.1 GCA_016867635.1 Candidatus Aminicenantota bacterium
AGAGCGTTCACGATTTCGCCCTCTGGAAGGCCCCCAAGGAGGGCGAGCCTTCGTGGGACACGGAGATCGGTCCCGGGCGGCCGGGCTGGCACATCGAGTGCTCGGCCATGAGCTCCAGGTATTTCGGGCCGAGCTTCGACATCCACTGCGGCGGCATCGACAACATCTTCCCCCATCACGAGAACGAGATCGCCCAATCCGAGGCGGCCAACGGGGTCAAATTCGTCGGCACCTGGCTCCACTGCCATCATCTCGTCGTCAACGGCGAAAAGATGGCCAAGTCCAAGGGCAATTTCCTGACCCTCGAAACCGTTCTGGGCAAGGGCTTCAGCGCGCGGGAGGTCCGGTTCCTTCTCCTTTCCACGCATTACCGGAAGATGCTGAATTTCACGGACGAAGCCATGCATCAGGCGCGGGCCGGATTGGAAAGGATAGGCAACTTCCTCGTCGATCTCGAGGACATCAAGCGGGACGGAGGGCCCGATCCCGACGTCGTCCGGCTGGCCGAAAGGTCCAGGGAAGAATTCGCGGCCGCCCTTGACGACGACCTGAACATCTCCGAGGCCCTGGCCGCCCTTTTTACCTTCATCAAGAGCGCCAACGTTCTCCGGGACAAGGGCCGGCTGACGCGGGGAGACGCCGTCGTCCTCGGAGGCCTTGTGCTCGAGCTGGACGACAAGGTCCTGGGTGTCGGCGTCGCGGGCCCGGCCGTCTATCCCTCTCCCCTGGAAGGCACGTTCGATGCCCTGGTCCAAAAAAAGATCGAAGCCCGCCAGGCAGCCCGGGCCGAGAGAGACTTCAAGCTGGCCGACGATATCCGGATGGAACTCCTGGACATGGGCGTCCTCCTCGAGGACACCAAGGACGGGGTCCGCTGGAAGAAGATCGCATCACCGAAGAATTGAGCGGCCTGGGGGAGCACGCCCCGCGTCCTCCACGGCCGCAAGGAGCAAGCCATTGACGCCAACACGCCCGACGAGTCAAGCCCTGGGCAGGAAGGGCGAGGAGATCGCCGTCCGCCATCTGAAAAAGAAGAAGTTCGAGATCATCGAGCGCGGCTTCCGCCTGTTCCGCGGGGAGATCGACATCATCGCCCGCGACCGGGACACGCTCGTTTTCGTCGAGGTCAAGACCCGGGCGGACGAGACCTTCGGCCGTCCCGAGGACTCGGTGACCCCGGCCAAGCAACGGCAGATCCGGAAGATCGCGATGGGCTATCTCTTCAAGAACCACCTGAGCGACGTGAGCTGCCGCTTCGACGTCGTCTCCATCCTGGTCCATGGTGACGAGGACTTCCGGCTCGAGCACTTCAAGGACGCATTCTAAGAGAGTCGTTCAGAAGGAATAGACGAATCCGACCTTGAGATTGCGCCCCGGCTCCTCGACGGCGTCCGGATCGGGCCTGGCCAGATAGGTCGCGTCGAAGATATTGGCCAGGGTCATGAAGATCTCCAGGGAAGACCATCTGTACCCGGCCCTGAGGTTGAGGATCTCGGAACCGGCGATCTCGACCTCGTCCGGCCCGGGCGAGCGCTTGCGCAGCCGGAACGTGCCGCTCAGCTCGGCCGAGAGATGTCTCACCCAGACCTTTGTCCCGACATGCAGGCTGAGCGGCGGGATGTCGTTCAACGGGTCGCCGCTGAGGACACTCCGGCCGCTGAGGGCGGCGACGTTGCCGAAGACCTTCCATCCCGGCATGACGGAATAATCGAGCTCGAATTCGAGGCCTTGGACGCGGCCTTTCTCGATGTTCCCGTAGGTCCGGGTCGTCGCATCTACCCGGTAGCGCTCGATCATATCTTCGATCTCGTAGCGGAAACCGTAGAGACCGGCGAAGAACCGGCGCCCCAGGAGCTTGAGCCCCCCGTCCAGATTGAAGCTCGTCTCGGGGACGAGGCTGGGGTTGCCGACGACATACCCGCGGCCGCTGATCCCGGTATAAAAAAGCTCGTTGAGGCTCGGGACCCGGTAGGCCTTGGAGACGTTGGCGAACGCCGTCAGATCCGGGCTCAGCGCATAGGAAAGGGCGAAAAATCCCGTGGTCTGGGTCTTGTCCGACTGCTCGACCGCCTCCGCCCCGAGGGGCAGAGCCCGCTGCCGGATGACGTCCCAGCGCAGGCCGCCGAGGAGGTCGAGACCGCGGACCTTGAAGAAGTCGGCCGACAGGAAAGCGCCCAGGTCCGTTCTCCTGCCCCCGGTGAACGGGTGCTCTTCGACCGTCCCGGTGACCGCGCCCGTCTCGTCGAACGACGTGTACCTGTTGAACGCCCCGGCCCCCGCCCGGCCGAAGAAGTCCACTCCGCCCTCGAGGCGGATGACGTCCTCCCAGGTCTTCGCATAGGACACCTGGGCCCCGTACTCCGTGCTTTCCGTCAGGGCGTACTCCTCCGTCGTCCTGTAATCCGCGATGGTTTCCCTGTCCGTTTCCAGGAAATTCGGGTTGGCGAAGGCCTTGAAACGGAGCTCCCCCCCGCTTCCCAGCTCCTTCTCCTTCCACCCGAGCTGAAAGAGATTATGATTTTCTCGGGGGTACCGGGTCGGATTGACGTCGCTCGTCCGGAGAGGCTTGCCGATATCCTTGCCCCGGGCTCCGAGGAAACCGGCCTCGATCTCCCGCTTATCCGTCTTGTGGACGACCTTGGCCAGCAGATTGCCCTGGGTGAAATAGGATTGGAGAGCCCGTCCCAAGGGGGAATGATAGTCCTCGGCGTCTACGGCCTGAAAGGAAAAGAGGAACCCCGTGGCGCCTTTCGCTCCCTCGAATTCGAGGCCCGCTCCTTTCTCCCGGTTGACCGTTCCATAGGCGGCCCGCAGCCGGCCGTGGAGACCCTCCCGAAAGGAAGGGGACCTGGTCATCAGGTGAATGACCCCGCCGATGGCGTCCGAACCGTAGAACACCGAAGAGGCGCTTCTCAGGACCTCGATCCTGCCGATCGTCTCGGGGTGGACGAAGGAGGCGTTGGGACCCGTCCGCCGGTCGCTTTCGACCCTGGCCCCGTCGACGAGGTAGAGAACCCGCCGCCGGGCCAGCCCGCGAACCGTCGGGACGAGGGAGAACCCGCCGGAACCGATGGCGTCGACCCCGGGGACGTTCTGCAAGCCCTCCGTGATATTGGGGGCCCTCGTTTCCGAAAGGGCCCCGCTTTCGATGACCGAGGCCGCCGCCGGGACTTTCAGCGAGGCCTCGGGATATCTCAGGGCCGTGACCAGGATCTCCTCGCGTTTCTGGATGAGAGGGACGAGGCCCAGGATGACCCTGCGGTCCAGGTCTTTGCGCGTGAGCAGGTATTCGCTCTCGTAGTGGTCGGGATGGATGACCTCGATCCGGAACCGGTCGGAATCCGGGACGGTCAGAGCGAACCGGCCTTCGGCGTCCGTTTCGGTCTTGGCCCCGCTCGAGCGATGAAGGACGACGGCCCCCTCGATCGGGTTCTGCCCGGTGCCGACGACGGTCCCCCGGATCTCCGCGGCCGTCGCGGCGACGGACAGGGCCAGGCCTGCCAGGAGGATGAGGAGGATCTTTCGTTCGCGCATCGTTGTCATCCTAGCGGAGCGGCGCCCCGGTGTCAAAAGGGCCCGGCGAACTTCTCGACCTTCGCCGTGTCGGGGCATTCTTGGAGCAGCTGCGCCGCCGTTTTGCGTGACCGGGGATGGACGGCCCCCGGAGCGATCTCCGCGAGCGGGACGAGGACGAAGTTCCGCAGAGCCATCCGCGGGTGCGGGATCGTCAGTTCGTCGGACTCGAGCTCCAGGCTGCCCGCGAGGAGGATGTCGATGTCGATCGTCCTCGGGCCTTTGACGACCGACCGGACGCGCTTCAGCGCGCTCTCGATCGACCGGCCGAGATCCAAGAGGGCCATGGGGCCGAGAGCCGTCCTGACCTCGAGAACCTGGTTGAGGAACCAGGGTTGACCGGGATGATCGACCGGTTCGGTCCGGTAGATCGAGGAGGCCCGGACGACCTCCACGCCGCCGGCCCGCAGGAGCTCGACGGCCCGGGCCAGGTTCGCCTCCGGACGGCCGACGTTGCTGCCCAGGCTCAAGAGATAGATCATCATTCCATTTTACTCATCCTGCCCCGCGAAGCAACGGCGGGGGCGGGTCTCCTTCGGCCGTTCGACGGTCCATTTGCATTTCGAAGGGCCTTTGATTAGTATTACAAATCCGCGCGGGGCGGCCCGCCAAACCCTGAGCGAGGACTTGTTCATGAGCAAACTCATCTTTCTGGACAACGGCGCGACCTCTTTCCCCAAGCCGGAAGAGGTTTACACGTACATGGACCATTTCTTCAGGAACTACGGGGTCAATCCCGGCCGCTCGGGCTACGACCTGTGCATGGAGGCCGGCCTGATCGTCGAGGAAACGAGGAAGATGCTGACCGAGTTCTTCAACGGGACGGACCCGAACCGGCTCTGCTTCTCCTACAACTCGACGGACGCCTTGAACCTGATCATCTCCGGAATGCTCAAGCCCGGGGACCACGCCATCTCGACGACCATCGAGCACAACTCCGTCCTCCGGCCTCTCCATCATCTCTCGCTCCAGGGTGTCGCGGTCGACCTCGTTCCGTTCGGGGCGGCCGGCTTCGTCGACCCTGACGGGGTCCGGGCCCGGTTCCGGGCCAACACCCGTCTGGTCATCGTCAACCACGCCTCTAACGTCATCGGGACCGTCCAGCCCGTCACCGAGATCGGCCGGCTCTGCCGGGAGGCCGGCATTCCCTTCGCCATCGACATCTCGCAATCGGCGGGCAAGGTCGCCGTCGACATGGAGAAGCAGTTCCTGGACGTCGTGGCCTTCACCGGCCACAAGTCCCTCCTCGGGCCCACGGGGATCGGGGGGCTCTATGTCCGGGATGGCGTCGAGATCCGCCACTCCCGGGCCGGCGGCACGGGCGTCCGCTCAGCCGTCAAGACCCATCTCGACGAGTACCCCTACCGCCTGGAATACGGGACGCCCAACGTCATGGGCATCGCGGGGTTGCACGCGGGAGTGAAGTGGATCCTCGGCCGGGGGCTCGAGGCCGTCCATCATCAGGAAATGGCCCTGGCCCGCATGCTTCGGGACGGCCTCCGCGAGATCCCCGGGGTCACGCTCTACTGTCAGGACGACCTGACGGACCACATCGCCGTCCTGGCTTTCAACGTGGAAGGGATGGACGCCGCCGACATCGGGACGATGCTCGACGTCGACCACGGGATCGCCTGCCGGACGGGCCTGCACTGCGCCCCCCTCGTCCACGAACAGCTGGGCACGGACAAGATCCACGGCGCGGTCCGCTTCGGGATCGGCCCGTTCAACACCGAGGAACACATCCTGACGGCGGTCCGGGCCGTCGGCGAGATCGCCGCCATCCGGCAGCGCAGGAAGAAAAGCGCCTAGGTTTCCCGGGAGCCGTCAAACACAGCCGTCGGGTTTGGGCAGCCCGGCGACCTTGCAGGCGCCCTTGGCGGGCCCCGAGGGGAAGAGGTCGTAGATCTGGGTCAGCGTGAAGCCGGTGGCCTGGCACATTTTGCGGACCATGGGGGCGAGGTTCTTCTCCAAGTAATAATCGCGGATGAACTTAACCACGGCCCAGTGGGACTCCGTGAGATCGTCCAGCCCTTCCTCGGCCTTGGCCAGCAGCCTGGCCGTTTCCTCGGTCCATTCCTCCGGTCTGGCCAGGAATCCTTCCTCGTTGATCTCGATCCGCCGGCCTTCGATCTCGATGAACGGCATGACCCTCTCTCCTTCCCGCCCAAGGCCTCTTAGCCTCGGCCGCCCTTCTCCGGCAGGACCAGGGCCTTGGACACGAGTTCGAGCACCTGGACGACCTTCATGGGCAGCTTATAGTGCTTGATGACATCGTTCAACCCGTCGATGCAGTTATGGCACATCGTGCAGACGTACTTCGCTCCCGTCGCCCGGAGCTGTTCGGCCTTGATCTTGGCGACCTCGAGCCTGAGAGGCCGGTACTCGGCCATGGACAGCAGGCCGCCGCCTCCCGTGCAGCAATAGTTCTCCCTGCGGTTCGGCGTCATCTCCCTGAAGTCGGAGCAGACCCGGCGCAGGACGTCCCTCGGCTCCTCGACGAGGTCGCCGGACCGCGCGATGTTGCAGGAATCGTGAAAAGTGACCCCTTCGGCGTTCCGCGACGGGTCGACGGAGATCCGGCCTTGGTCGAGGTGTCTCTTCAGGGTGACGACGACGGACTCCGTCGGGACCCGCTGATCGAACCCGGCCCAGGTATAGCCTTCCCAGCGCGTGGAGCGGTAGCCGTGCCCGCATTCCGAGATGACGATCCTTTTCGCCCGGAGCCTCTCGGCCGCCTCATAGACGTTCCGGGCGACCCAGGCCCCCAGGCGGTCGTCCCCGGAGAACAGTCCGAAATTCGTCTGGTCCCAGCCCCACCGGGGTAGGGTCCACGATTCCCCGGCCACATGGAAGATCTTGGCGGCTTGGGCGATCGGGCGGGGATCGAACTTGATCTCCCGCGGATTGATCGTGTAGAGGATATCGCAGTCCGGCCGATCGATGGGGATATCGACTTTGTCGTCGCCCAGTTCCGCCCGGACCTCGTCTCTCATCCATTCGAGGGTTTCTAAATAATCCTGCTCGGAAACCGCCATCTGGTTGCCCGTCTCCCATTGGTCGCGGCTGACGTTGAACACGCCCTCGGGGACAACGCCGAGCTCCGTGAGAAGCCCCCGCGTGAAGCGGACGAGGAGGCCCGTATCCACGCCCATCGGGCAGTTGTACGTGCACCGGCGGCAGGCGCTGCAGCTCCCGAAGACGATATTCTTCAGCCGGTTGAGGTCCTCGTCGTCGTGAACGGAGCCCGCCTTGACCCACCAGGGAAGGATGCGGCCGGTCCAATCGATGTGCCTCTTGAAGACCTTGCGGATCTGGTCCGCTTTCCACACGGGCGTCATCGTGGGATCGTCCGGCCTGGCCAGGAAATAGTGACAGGATTCGGCGCACAGGCCGCAGTGGACGCACGCCGTCAGGGAAACCGTCAGAGGGCGGGTCAGGCGGCCGGCGAGAAGTTCGAGGAACCTCCGGACGTTGTCGCCGGCGGGATCATAGGTCTGGAGCCTTCCGCCGGCCACCGAGGGAAGGGCATCCCGCTTGGCTTGCGACTGGGATCCTGTTTCGAGGGGGGAACGGACAACGCCGGACGAACCGGATCTTCGGGACTTCAACGTGGATCTCCCTTCGGCCGGCTGGTTCGTTCATTGTCTTTCCCGGGCGACATCGGTCTCGTCCCCTGAGGGATGGCGCCTCTGTGCCCGAGCGTCCTCCCGAGATAGAATCGGGTGAACGGATAGTAGAGATAATGGGAGATCTTGGAGAACGGAACATAGACCAGGAAGAACGCGGTCAGGCCGAAGAACGCGATGAGCGGCCATTCGGCGCGGTCGATGTCGTTGGGCACGGCCAGGAAACCCGCGGCGAAGAACAGGATCATGAGAACGAGAGAGACATAATCGTCGGCCGAGCTGATGAGCCTCAGGACGGGGTTGACCAGGCGGCGGACGAGCCTCAAGACCCCGGCCAGGAACGCGGCCCCGATGACGGCCTGGAAAAGGAGGACGACGGCCCGGATCTCGAAGACGTGGGGGGCGTAGGGAATGATGAACGTGGCGGCGATGGCGGCGGCGACGCCCAGGTGGAAGACGACGAACTGAGCATAGAGCCAGGGATCCTTCCGTGTCGATTCCATGGCCCAGGGCATGGCGATGTTGGCGAGGGAGCGGCGGATACCGGCGCCCTGGCTGCCGGCCGCGAACGTTCTCTCCTTGCGGGACGCGAAACGGAAGATCCAGATCAATCGGACGATGTAGACGAGCCCCAGGAAGGCGAGGGCCGCGAGCTGGACCTCGTTCTCGATCAGTCTCAACATATCGCTCATAGGGGATCTCGGAGGCTCTCCGCGATGCCTGGGAGCCTTGCGGTCTTCCCGGAGCCTGTCCGGGAGGGCGTATTATACCAGAGGCCGCGGATACGGCCAAGGCCCTGATCGGGATGGTCCGGTCCGATGGAAGGATCAGATGACCGGCAGGCGGACCGTGAAGGTCGTTCCCTCCCCCAACCGGCTGCTGACGGACACCGTGCCTTGGTGGGCCAGCACGATGTGCTTGACAAGCGACAGCCCGAGCCCCGTGCCGCCGAGCTTCTTGGAGCGCGATTTGTCGACGACGTAGAACCGCTCGAAGACGTGGGCCTGGTGGGCGGGATCGATCCCGATGCCTGTATCGGCGACCTCGATCCGGAGCCGGCCCCCGTCGATCGCCAGACGGACCGTGACCCCGCCCTTGTCCGTGTACTTGACGGCGTTGTCCACGAGGTTCAACAGAAGCCCCTCCAGCTGGAGCGGGTCGGCCTTGACCGGAGGCAGATCAGGCCCCGCCTCGAGGACGAGCCCCAGGCCCTTTTCGCCGGCGGGCTTCTCGAAGATCTTCAAGATGTTCTCGGCCAGCGCCCGGACGTCGACGTCCTCCTTTTCGAGCCGGGCCTCCTGGGCTTCTATCTTGGACAGAGCCAGGAGGTCGTCGACGATGGCGATCAGCCGGTCGGCGTTCCGGCGGATGATGCCCAAATACGAGGCGCTCTCCCCGACCGCCCGCTGCTCCATCGTCTCGACGAAGCCCTTGATGGCCGTCAGGGGGGTCTTGAGCTCATGAGAGACGTTGACGACGAAGTCCTTCTTGATCCTCTCCAAGTCCCGGAACTCCGTCATGTCGTGCAAGGTGACCACGATCCGCCCCTGGGAGGTCAGGTAGGAGGCGCTGCAGAAGTGGATCCTGTCGCCGACGGCCGCCTCGCCGGTCCCGCTCGTCTTCGTCTCGCGGACCTTGCGGATGATCTCGACCAGGGCCGAGCTTCGGACGACTTCCCAGAAATGCTTCCCCTCGGGGGCTTGGACTTGAGCCGCCCGACGGAAGCTGTCGTTGCAGAAAAGGATGCGGGAGTCCGCGTCCATGACACAGAGCCCTTCGCGGATGGAAGCCAGGATGCTGGTCAGCTCCTCGCCCTGGATGCGGATCTCCGAGAACACCGCTTTCAGCTTGGCGGTCATGTCGTTGAAACCCAGGGCCAGGGCCCTGAACTCCCCTCTCCGCCTCGTCGAGACCTTGACCCCGAGATCGCCCGCGGAGACCCGGGAGGCGGCCTCGACGAACTCCCGGACGGGCCGGGAGACCGTGCGGGTGAGCAGGGCGGCTGCGACCAGGGCCAAAGCGGCGGACAGTCCGACGACCCAGAGCAGATCCCTCCGGAGCTCTCCAAGGAGCGCCTGGAGGTGCCTCATGAACAGGCTCATGCGCAGGACGCCGACGACCGCTCCGTCCGCCTCGAGCGGAACGCTCATGTACATCATCTCGGCCCGGAGAGTGGAGCTGAACCGGATGGACATTTGCTTTTCACCCTGGAGGGCGGCAAATATCTCCGGACGGAAGAAGTGGTTCTCCATGTCCCGGGCCTCTTTCTCGGAGTCGGCCAGGACGTTCCCCCGGTTGTCGATGACCGTGACCCGTCGGCCGGTCCTGGCCCCTACGGCCGAGATCATTTCGTCCAGTCCCTCCGTCGCCTTCCCCGTGAGGAAGGGAATGGTCCGGTCTTGGATGAGGTAGGCCAGGTTCTCCAAGTGGACCGCCTGGGCCCGGATGAAATGCTTCCGCATGAGAGGGGGCCCTGCCAGGAGGGCCGCGGCGACGACAAGGGCGATGACCAGAAGATAGCCCGCGAAGACCTTCAGGAAAAGCGTTCGTTTCATTCTTCGACCTTGTAACCGACGCCGCGGATGTTCTTGACGAGCGCCGCCGCCGGGCCCAGCTTCTCCCGGAGGTTGCGGATATGGACGTCGACCGTCCGGTCGACGACGGCCTTTTCGTGTCCCCAGAGGAAGTCGAGGATCTGGTCGCGCGTGAAGACCCGGCCCCTTCTGGACGCCAGGAACTGCAGGATCCTGAACTCCGTGGCCGTCAGCTCGACCTTGTCTCCGCCGACCACGGCCTCGAACTTGTCAAGGTCGAGGACCAGGGCCCCGACCGTGATCCGCCGGGTGCTCTCCACGGTCCCGGGGCGCCTGAGAACGGCGCGGATCCGGGCAATGAGCTCCTTGACGGAGAACGGCTTGGTCAGGTAGTCGTCGGCGCCGAGCTCGAGGCCGACGACCTTGTCCGACTCCTCCCCCTTGGCCGTCAGCATGAGGATGGGGATCGAGGCCAGCTTCTCGGTTTTCCTCAGCTGACGGCAGACATCGAGGCCGTCCATGTCGGGCAGCATGAGGTCGAGGAGGAGAAGGTCCGGCTTTTCCCGGTCCAGGAAACGATAGAGCCCTTCGGCGTCCTCGAAGCCGGCGAACCGGAAGCCGGCCTTCTCCAGCGTGATCTTCAGCAGCTCGAGGATGTCGGGCTCGTCGTCGAGGGCGGCGATCAAAGGGGGCATGGGCTCACCTGCCACGTCCTATGATGACGTAGTATAGGGAATTCCGCAAATATGGGGTCAGGGCGATGGTTGTCCCCGAAGGCCTCCCCGGATATAATAAAAGAAAAACGATGGAGGGACCCACCATGATGAAAATGATCCTGGTCCTGGCTCTCATGGGGCTGGGGTTCGCCGGCGTCGCCGCGGCGTCGAAGTCCGAGAAGGACATCATCCCCACGTCCGCGGGAGACCTGGAGATCACCTTCCTCGGCCACGGGACGCTGATGATGACCTTCGGCGGCAAGACGATCCATGTCGACCCCTACGGGGAGGTCGCCGATTACGGCCGGCTTCCCCAGGCCGACCTCATCCTCGTGACCCACGACCATTACGACCACATGTGTCTCGAATCCATCGGCCGCATTCTCCGGCCGGACACGAAGCTCGTCGGCTCCGGGACGTGCGCAGGGAAGCTGCGCGACGCGGCGATCATGAGGAACGGCGAGACCCGGACCGTTATGGGCCTTCGGATCGAGGCCGTCCCGGCCTACAACATCGTCCACAAGAGGCCGGACGGCGGCCCCTGGCATCCCAAGGGGGAGGGCAACGGCTACGTCGTCACGTTCGGGGACAAGCGGGTCTATATCGCGGGCGACACCGAGAACATCCCCGAGATGAAGGGCCTCAAGGACATCGATGTCGCTTTCCTGCCCATGAACCTGCCCTACACGATGACCCCCGGGATGGTCGCCGAGGCCGCCGGCTGGATCCGACCGAAGATCCTCTATCCCTATCATTTCGGGGACACCGACACATCGGCGCTCGTCAGGCTGTTGAAGAACGAGAAAGACATCGAGGTCCGCATCAGGAAAATGAGCTGACCTGGCCTCATTCCCCGCCGGCGTCGGTTCTCAGCTTGTCGGCCCGGCCTTCCTCGGCATGGTGCTTGATGGTCCGGCCCTTGACCATGTAGATGACGTCCTCGCCGATGTTGGTGGCGTGGTCGGCGATCCTCTCCAGGTGCCTCCCGACGAGAATGAGGTCCACGGCCCGGGTGATGGTCCCCGGGTCCTGCATCATGTAGGTGAGCAATTCCCGGAAAACCTGGTCGTTGATCTCGTCCACTTGATCGTCCCGCTCGCAGACCTGCTTGGCCAGCTTCTCGTCCCCGTTGACGAAGGCGTTCAGCGCGTCCCGGACCATGGCCTGGGCCAGCTCGGCCATCCGCGGGATGTCGATGAGCGGCTTGAGCTGGGGCCGCTTCAGCAGGTCGAGGGCCCGCTCGGCGATGTTGACGGCCAGGTCGCCGATCCTCTCGAGATCGGTCCCGATGCTCATGGCCGAGGTGATGAACCGCAGGTCCGCGGCCATGGGCTGCCGGAGGGCCAGGAGCTTCATGGCCATCTCGTCGACCTCGATGTCGAGCCGGTTGATGGCCGCCTCGCGCCCGAGGACCTCGCCGGCCAGATCTTCCCGGCGCTCCTTCAGGGCCCGCACGGCCAGAGCGATCTGCTCCTCGGCCCGGGCGGCCATCTCCAGGAGCTTCTCCTTGAGGGCCTTGAGCTCCTCGTCAAAAGGACGTTCTATTTTCGACATGGCTCCTCCTCGTCCCGCACGGCCGCCGTCGCTTATCCGAACCGCCCCGTGATATAGTCTTCCGTGAGCTTGTTAACCGGGTTGGTGAAGATCTTTTCGGTGACCCCGAACTCGACCAGCTCCCCGAGCATCATGAAGGCGGTGAAGTCCGATACCCGGGCGGCCTGCTGCATGTTGTGGGTCACGATGACGACAGTGTACCGTTTTTTAAGGGTCTCTATCAAGTCCTCGATCTTGGCCGTGGCGATGGGATCGATGGCCGAGCACGGCTCGTCGAACAGGATGACCTCGGGCTCGACGGCCAGGGCCCGGGCGATGCAGAGCCTCTGCTGCTGCCCGCCGGACAGGGAGAAGGCGTTCTCGTCGAGCCGGTCCTTGACCTCGTCCCAGAGCGCGGCCCCGCGCAGGCTGCCTTCGACGACAGCCTCGAGCCTCTTCTTGTCCCTCATGCCGTTGATGCGCAGGCCGTAGGCGATGTTGTCGAAGATGGACTTGGGGAAGGGATTGGGCTTCTGGAAGACCATCCCGACCCGCCGGCGGAGATCGACGACGTCGACGTCGGGCAAGCGGATGTCCCGGCCGTCGAGGAGGATGGTCCCTTCGACCCGCGCTCCCGCGATGACGTCGTTCATCCGGTTGAGGGTCCGAATGAAGGTCGACTTGCCGCATCCCGAGGGGCCGATGATGGCCGTGACCCGGTTCTCGTAGCAGGCGATGTTGACCTTATCGAGGGCTTTCTTACTTCCGTAGTAGAAGTCCAGGTCGCGGGTCTCCATGCGGATCTTCAGGGCTTCGGCGCTCATCGGTGTTTCCTTCTCAGGCGGTAGCGGACGATGACGGCGGTCATGTTCAGGCCCAGGACGAGAACGATCAGGACGAGGGCCGTCGCGTAGGCCAGCGGCCGGACCTGGACGATGGCGTGGTGCTGAGTGGACATGATGAAGAGGTGATACGGCAGGGCCATGAACTGGTCCCCCAGGGACTTCGGGAGCATGGGCAGGAAGAAGGCCGCCCCCGTGAACATGATGGGCGCCGTCTCGCCCGCGGCCCGGGCCAGCCCCAGGACGGTCCCGGTCAGCATGCCGGGGATGGCATAGGGGAGGACGTTGGTCCGGATGGATTGCCACTTGGTGGCCCCCAGGGCCAGGGCCCCTTCGCGATAGGAATTGGGGATGGTCTTCAAAGCTTCTTCGCTGGCCGTGATGGTCCAGGGCAAGGTCATCAATCCCAAGGTCAGACCGGCCGAGAGGATCGATGTCCCGAAGCGCAGGATGTTGACGAACAGGATGACCCCGAAAAGCCCGTAGACGATGGACGGGACGCCGGACAGGTTCCGGATCGACAGGCGGATGAGGCGCGTCAGGCGGCTCTGCTTGGCGTACTCGTTGAGATAGATGGCGGCGCACATGCCCAAGGGAATGGCCAGGACGGCCGTGATCATGGTCACGAGAAACGTCCCGATGATGGCCGGATAGATGCCGCCCTCGGTCATGCCCCGGCGGGGGGCCGTGGACAGGAATTCCCAGCTGATCGCCCCGCCGCCCTTGCTGCCGATGTCGTAGAGGAACAGGAGCAGGACGGCCAGGACGAGGAACAGGCAGCAGCGGAGCAGGAAGAAGCCGAAGAACTGGATGACCTTCTTCTTGGTCGAACCCTTCATAGCTCCCGCTCCTGGTACTTGTGGAGGACGACGTCGGCGACGAGGTTGACGACGAAGGTGATGACGAACAGGACGAGGCCGATGGCGAACAGGGCGTAGTAATGCGCCGTGTAATAGGGCACTTCGCCGAGCTCGATGGCGATGTTGGCGGTCATGGTCCGGACGGACCGCAGGAGGGCTTGGGGGAGCTGGGGGAACGTTCTGGCGTTGCCGGTGGCCATCAGAACGGTCATCGTCTCGCCGATGGCCCGGCCCATGCCGAGCATGCAGGCGGCGATGATCCCCGACAGGGCGGCCGGCAGCTTGACCCGGAAGAGGGTTTGCCAGCGGGAGGCGCCCAGGGCCAGCGAGGCCTCGCCGTAGGCCGGGGGAACGGCGGTCAGGGAGTCCTCGGAGATGCTGATGATGGTCGGCAGGGACATGATGGCCAGCAGGATGCTGCCGTTCAGGGCCGTCAGGCCGTGGCCGATGTTGAAGATCTTGGAGATCAGCGGGGCGAACAGGACGATGCCCAGGAAGCCGACGACGACGGAGGGGATGCCGGCCAGGATCTCGACGACGGGTTTGACGATCTCCCGGACGCGCCAATGGGCGACATCCGAAAGGTAGGCGGCCACTCCGACCCCGATGGGAACCGCGATGAGGAGGGCGCCGAGGGTCACGATGAACGAGCTCATGATCATCGACAGGATGCCGTATTCCTCCATTTCCGGGGAGGTCGGGTCCCAATTCTTCGACAGCAGGAACTCCGAGAGCTTGATGTCCTTAAAGGCCGGGAAGGAGGTGCTGATGAGGGTGGCGAAGATGCCCAGAAGGGCGATGACGGCGAGAACGCCGCAGGCGAAGAAGAAGGCCCTGATCGCGGATTCCTTGAGACGTCCTGTTGTCTTCTTCGTCATCTCGCGACCAGAGCCTTCTTCTCACCTGATAATCTATGCGAAATCTCTTCGTATGGTCAAGAGTTCAGCGGAGGTTCTTCTCGTTCTCGGCTTTGTGGGTCGCGCTGATGGCGAAGAAGCCTTCCTTCTCGACGATCTTCTGGCCCTCGTCGCTCATCTCGAACCGGATGAAGTCCGCGACGGCCTGGGCCGGCTTGCCGGCCGTCGCCTGGTACAGGGCCCGGGCCACGGGATAGGCGCCACTGTCGACGGAAGCTTTGTCGAGCGGTGAGAAGGCCGGTTCGCCCTTGCCCTTGGAGACGTTGAGGACCTTGAGCCCCTTGCGGACGTTGCCGGAGGCGTCGAACAGGTAGCCGACCCCGACATAGCCGATGCTGCCTTCGTCCTGGAGGATGCCCTCGATGATCTGGGCGTTGCCGTTCATCTCCTTGACGTCGGTCGAGTAGTTCTTGTTGCCGAGAACGTGCTCCTGGAAGAACCCGTAGGTCCCGGAGTTCGATTGCCGGCCGTAGAGCGAGACGGCCTTGTCGGCGCCGCCGACGGCCTTCCAGTTCTTGATCTCGCCGCGGTACATGGCCCCGATCTCGCCCATGGAGAGCTGGGTCAGAGGGTTCTTCTCGTTGACGACGATGCTGACCCCATCGACGGCGATGACGAAGAATCGGGGCTTGACGCCCTTTTCCCAGGCCTGGTCGATCTCCTTCGGCCGCCACTCGCGGGAGTGATTGGCGAGGTCGCAGGTCCGGTTGATGATGCCGACGATGCCCGTCCCGGATCCGCCGCCGAGAACGGCCAGGGCCGTGCCGGGGTTTTTCTCCATGTACTGCTCGGCCAGGATCTGGACGAGGTTGACCAGGGTGTCGGAGCCCTTGATCTGGATCATTTTCCCTTTCTGGGCCAGAGCATATCCGCAGAGGCCGAGAAGAAGGCCGGTGATCACTAGGGCTGTCGTGATGAGTCTCTTCATGTTCCTTTCTCCTTTCCTTTATTCTCTCAGAAGGACAGGGCGAAGGTCAGGTTGAAAACAAGGTCGCTGTCCTTCGTCGCGTTCGCGTTATAGCGGAGCCCGTCCTTGTAGCTGTAGAACCAGACGTTCGGCTGCAGCTTCCAGCTCGCGTGGAAGGGGGTCCAGTCGAAACCGGCGATGACCAGGCTCATATCGAGCTCGCGGTCGAGGCTGCTCGGCACGTAGCTGTCGTAGCGGCCGAAGATGGTGACCTTGTCGGGAACGACCGTGTAGCGGCCGAACACCGACCAGCCGCTGACGTCGTATTTTTCGCCGGCCGTCTGGTAGAGGTCGTTCTTGAAGACGAACCATTCGCCGCCGATGATCAGGTTCCTGACCATCTCGAAGAAGGCGTCGATCTTGTAGATGGACTGGGTCGGTTTCGTCTCCAAAGGCAGGGAGGCCACGGGGAGCTTCTGCTCGTAGTCCCAGTACCCGACGATGGACAGTCCGGGGACGGGGGTGAGCTGGGCTTGGACCTGGACCTCCTTGAACTGGTCGTTCTCCTCTCTGGTGTATTGGGCGCCGTTGTAGACGCCGGCGGCCAAACGGAAGAACTTGGCGAAGGAGTACTTCAGGGTCGCCCCGATGTCGGCGCTCGAGACCTCGATGCTCCTCTTGGTGATGTCCCGGTAGCCGTCGAGAAGGGTCTTGGCGACGCTGCGGTAGCCCCAGCGATCCTCGGCCGGCTTGAAGGTCAGGGTCTCGATCATCCCGACGTTCAGGGTCATCATGGGGACGATGAAGTCGTCGTACTGAAGGTAGAGGTGCTTCATATAGGGCCTGAGCTTGCCGTCCGTGGTCGTCGAGACCCCCGACACGGGAGAGCCCGTCAGCGTGACCCCGGTGACGTTGCGGGTGTTATCAGCGTCCAGCCGGAAACGGAACCTCAAGTTGCCGTTGATCCTGTTGTCATAGGTGAAATAGGCCCTCCGGAACACGAAGGCATTGCTCAGGTACGCGCTGGTCGGGCTGGTCGGTTTGAACGTGACGGGACCTTCGGTCGTCATGAAGTACTTGTAATCGAACCAAACGGTGGTGACGAACGTCTGCTGGGCGAAGGACGGCGCGAAGCAGGCCAAGAGAAGGGCAACGAGAAGCCCTCCTCGGATGAGGCGGTACGTTTTCATGTGAGTTCTTCCTCCTAGGTATTCGTTAGTTCTTCCCCGGGAGGTCGTCATAAGGGGGGTGCACCTCGATCTCCCTCTTCTCAGACCTTCAGGGGGTGGACTCAATATGTCCGCGATCAATCTAAAGGAGGAAAATCAAGATTTAATGAAGTTCCGTTCAGTTTTTCGTTAATTGCGGCCGGGGCCCGGAGTTGGGCGGTCTTGCTCTCATCATCCGGCCCCCGTCGGGGAGCCTTTCTTGATTTGTCAGGTTCTCGACCCGGGCCGCCGCCCCTGGCTATTTGCCGGCCATCATGGCCGCGACATCCTCTTCGACGGAGCCGACGGGCTTGATGGCGAACTTGTCCACCAGGACCTTGGCCACGCGAGGGGACAGGAAAGCCGGCAGGGTCGGGCCCAGCCTGATGCCCTTGACGCCGAGAGAGAGCAGCGCGAGCAGCACGGCCACGGCCTTCTGCTCGTACCAGGCGATATCGTAGGACACGGGCAGGTCGTTGATATCCTTGAATCCGAAAGCCTCTTTGAGCTTCAGGGCGATGAGCGCCAGGGAGTACGAGTCGTTGCACTGGCCGGCGTCAAGGACGCGGGGGATGCCGCCGATGTCGCCCAGGGCCAGCTTGTTGTAGCGGTACTTGGCGCACCCGGCCGTCAGGATGACCGCGTCCTTGGGCAGCTTTTCGGCGACTTCCGTGAAGTAGCTGCGGGCCTGTTGCCGTCCGTCGCAGCCGGCCATGACGACGAAGCGCTTGAGGGCCCCCGACATCACGGCCGAGACGACTTTGCCGGCCAGGGCCAGGACTTGGTCGTGGGCGAAGCCGGCCGTGATCTTCCCGGACTCGATCCCCGCGGGAGGCGGGCAGGTCTTGGCCTTGGCGATGAGCGCCGAGAAATCCTTGGCCCCGCCTTCCGGGCGGTCGGGGATGTGCGCCGCGCCCGGATAGCCGGCGACACCGGTCGTGAACAGCCTGTCCAGATAGGTGTTGGATGGCTTGAGCGGGGTCAGGCAATTGGTGGTCAGGAGGATGGGCCCGTTGAAGGACTCGAACTCCTCGTTCTGCCGCCACCAGGACCCGCCGTAGTTTCCCGCGAGGTGGCTGGACTTCTTGAACGCCGGATAGGCATGGGCCGGCAGCATCTCTCCGTGGGTGTAGACGTCGATCCCCGTGCCCTCGGTCTGGGCCAGAAGCTCCTTCATGTCCTTCAGGTCGTGGCCGGATATGAGGATCCCGGGGTTGTTCCGGACGCCGATGTCGACCTCGGTGATCTCGGGATGGCCGTAGGTCTTCGTATGGGCCTCGTCCAGCAGGGCCATGGTCTTGACGGCCGTCTCCCCCGCCCTCAGGACGAGAGCGACCATGTCGTCCGCGGAAAGGTCCTTGGTCGTCGAAGCCAGGGCCTCGAAGAGGAAGGCGTAGATCTCGTCCTTCTCGAAGCCGAGGACGGCGGCGTGCTCGGCGTAGGCCGCGATCCCCTTGCCTCCGATGATGAGCAGCTCCCGGAGCGAGCGCACGTCCTCGTTCGGAGCCGACGTGATGCGGACCTCGTCGGAGCCGGCCTTGACCCGGATCGCGGCGTCGTCGGCCGGCGTCCAGGTCACGCAATCGGGGAGCTCCGGCGACGGGGCCGCCCCGACCTTCTTCCGGAGAGCGTCGCGGGCCGCGAGTCCTTCCTTGATCCGGCCGACGATGGCCTCGTCGTCCCAGGCTGCGTTGGTGATGGTCGTGAAGAGGGCTTGGCACAGGGATCGTCCCGCGGGCCTGTCCACGGAACCTTTCCGCCTCAGCTCGTCGGCGTAGACCGACAGGCCCTTGCACACATGAACGAGGAGGTCCTGGAGGTCCGCCGTCCTTTCCGTCTTGCCGCACACGCCCATGACCGTGCAGCCCTGGTTCCTGGCGGTTTCCTGGCATTGAAAACAGAACATG
>VGJC01000029.1 GCA_016867635.1 Candidatus Aminicenantota bacterium
AGCAGGTCGGCCGGCTTGACGTCGACCTCGCGGATGACCTGCTTGACCATTTCGATGTTCTCGGGGGTGGCCATCAGGGTCAGGATCTTCTTGCTCGAATCCACGTTGACCCGCTCGTAGCGGATATCCAGCAACGACTGGATCAAAGTGATGACGTCCGTACCCTGGACGAATCTCAGTCGGACCAGCTCTTTCTTGACCGCCGGCCACGGCGGCTCTTTTTGCGCCTGGGCGGCGTCCTCACCGGCGAGGGCTGTTACGGCGAACCCCAACGACAACGCGCAAGCTAGGAACAACACGAGTCCTTTGTTCATTCTCGATCTCCTTTCCACTCGAAATTCCTGTTGAAGAACCAGACGACCTGGAGCCCGGTCTCCTGCGAAACGAGGGTGACCGAAACGACATCCTGAGCGCTCGGATCGCCGAGAACTCCTGCCATTGGCTCGGCGGCCCCCGGAGCCGTGGCCACCGATCCCGGCCGGAAGCCGGAGCCGTTCTGGAGGAGCATCACGGCGGCCAGGACAAGCGCCGCCGCCGCTCCCGCCGCCGCGGCCCAGCGTGCCCGTGGAACACTCTTGACACGGCCCGCCTGCTCCTTTTTTCTCTTCGTCGCATCGCCCATGACCCGGGCCATCAAGGCCCGCCATTGGCCCTCGCTCCAATCCGGCGCGATCTCAGCCCCGGCCGCCGCCTTGGCCCGCGCCAAGGCCCGCCGGTACCCCTCGAGCTCCTTCCGGCAGGCGGGGCACGAGTCCAGGTGGGCGCCCGCCGCCCTCGTCCGCCGCTCCGAGAGGTCGCCCCCTGCGTAGAGAGCCATCAGCTTTCTCGCTTTCGAACAGGTCATCGCGTTTCCTCCAGATGGGGGTGCCGGGCCCGAATGGCGTCCCGCATTTTGCGCCGCGCTTTGGACAGGTTGACCCTCACCGAAACGCTCGAGCATCGAAGCGCCCGGGCCGTCTCGCGGATGTCGAGCTCCTCGATGTCCCGCAGGACGAAGACCTCCCGTTCCCTTGGAGTGAGGGCCGAGAGGCAGTCCATGAGGTCCGCCCGGACCTCTTGCCCCTCCCGCCCCGCTTCCGGGCCCGGGGCCCGCGAGCCGTCATGGACGGCGTCTTCCAGGGCCGCTCTCTCCCGGGCCCCCCTCCTCATCCTGTCGCGGGCCTCGTTGGCCGCGATCTGGAAAAGCCAGTTGCGGAAGCTGCGCGAGACGTCGTAGCGGCCGAGGGACCGGAAGGCCCGCAGGAACGCCTCCTGGGCGACCTCGAGGGCCTCCTCGCGGTCGCGGGTCAGGCGGTAGGCCAGGGCGACCAGAGGCCGCCGGTAGGGAGTGACCAGCGGCTCGAACGCCTCGGTGCGGCCGGCGAGAACCATCGCGACGAGCTCCTTCTCCGTCTCGTTCATCCGCATGGTTATACCCGGTCCAACCGAAAAATGTTAACCTGATCCGTTCACGAAAGGGGATCCCGGCGGTGAAAAGATAGCACACCCCCCCGCCGGGCGTCCAAGAGTCAGCGGTCGCCGAGGCGCCGATCAGGGCTCGATGTGGACGAGATCCTTGACCTTCTTGAAGATCTCGATGACCTTGTCGATCTGCTCGTCGGTGTGGGTGGCCATGTAGCTCGTCCGCAGAAGCGAGAGCTCCGGCGGGACGGCCGGAGGCAGGGCCACGTTCGTATAGATGCCGGCCTCGAAGAAGACCTTCCAGGCCTGCATGGTCTTCATCATGTCGCCGATGATGATCGGGATGATGGGCGTCTGGGTCTCGCCGATGTTGTAGCCCATGGCCCGCAGCTCGTTCCTCATCCGCTCGCCGACCTGGTTGACGCGCACGACGCGCTCCGGCTCCTGCTCGAGAACATCGAGGCAGGCCAGCACGGTGGCCACGTTGGACGGCGGCAGGCTGGCGCTGAAGATGAACGGGCGGGAGAACATCTGGATCCAATGGACGGCCTCCTTGGGGCCGGCGATGAACCCCCCGACCGAGGCCAACGACTTGCTGAAGGTGCCCATGACCAGGTCGACGTCCTTCTGGAGGCCGAAGTGGGGCCCCGTGCCCCGTCCGCCGCCGAGGACGCCGATCGAGTGGGCGTCGTCGACCATCAGCCGGGCGCCGTACTTCTTGCAGATGGGGACGATCTCCGGCAGGGGGGCGATGTCGCCGCCCATGCTGAAGACGCCGTCGACGATGACCAGCTTGGCCGGCTCGGGCGGCAGTCCCTTCATGACCTTGTCGAAGTCGGCCATGTCATTGTGCTTGAAGTACCTGGTGTGGATGCGCTTCTGGACCTTGGCCATCCGGACGCCGTCGATGATGCTGGCGTGGACCTCCTTGTCGGTGACGATGATGTCCTCGCGGTCCATGATGGCCGGGATGCTGCCGAGGTTGACCTGGAAGCCCGTGCTGAAGACCAGGGCGGCCTCCATGCCCACGTACTTGGCCAGCTTCTCCTCGAGTTCGAGATGGAGGTCGAGCGTCCCGTTGAGGAAGCGCGACCCGGTGCAGCTCGTGCCGTATTTCTTGATGGCCTCGATGGCCGCTTCCTTGACCTTGGGGTGGTTGGTCAGGCCGACGTAGTTGTTGGAGCCGATCATGATGTACTTCTTGCCGTGGATGTACACCTCGGTCCCCTCAGGATGCTCGATGGGGATGAAGTAGGGGAATATCCCCATGGCCTGGGCCGTCCGGGGATTGAGCGGGTAGCCGTATTTCTGGGCGACCGCGGGGTCGCTGTAAAAGCCCTTGCATTTTTCGAACAGGTCCATCGTCACGTCCTTAGGAAGGATTTTAAGCACTTTAGTATAGAATTCCCCGGCGGATAAGTCAATTTTTGGAGCGGGCCAGGGGCCGGGTGAGGCAGGTCGGGCCGCCGGCGCCTTTGCGCGATATCTCGCGGCCTTCGTAGGTCAGGACCTCGAGCCCGGCCTTTTCCAGGACCGCGGCCGTTCGCGGATTCCCGGCCAGAGCCAGGCACTTGCCGGCCCCCAACGCCAGGACGTTCCCGCCCATGGTCGGGAATTCGGTCTCCGGGACCTCGAGAAGCTCGAAGCCCGAGTCGAGCAGCCGCTTTCTGAAGGGCACGGGAAGGAGGCGGGAGTAGACGAGCAGCTTCTTTTGGCCCACAGGGCTGAGCACGGACATCAGATGGAAGACGTCGCCCGGCCCGTCCCAATGGGGAAGGGGGACCTCGACGACCTCGCAGCCGTCGGGGGCGACGAGCTCGCGGAGCTGACGGATGCCGTCGGCGTTGGTCCGGTAACCGTGGCCGACGGCGACCGTCTTCCCGTCGAGCCAGGCGACGTCGCCGCCTTCGAGGGTCCCCGGTCCCCGGATCCCGCCGAGGACCGGCCAGCCGGCCTTGGCGCAGAGCTCCCCGACGGCCCGCGGCTCATCCCGCCGGAGGGGCTTTCCCATCCGGCAGAGGACGACGCCGCGCGGCGTCACGCAGGCGGCGTCGCGGACGTAGATCGAATCGAGCCCGGTCCGCTCGTCCGCCGGCAAGAAGTGGACCTCGGGAGCGAAGCGGCGCAGGGTCCCGGCGAGCGCGTCATACTCGTCGCCGGCCCGGGCGAGATCGGGCTCTTCCGTGTACCCCAGCGCCCGCCACTGCTTTCCGATGCTTTTTTGATCGAGCCAGGCCTCCCGGGGGTGTTTCAGAAGGAGGCTCCTGATCGGGGCGGTTTCCGATGGAGCGCCGAGGTTCATAGGGGGATATTAGCGCGCCGCGGGGAAAATGTAAAACCGCGAAAGATCGCCGACTCCTGCGCGCGAAATTGACCCCCGTCATGGCTTTGTGATATAAGCCGGTCTGGTATCCGGCATGGACCGCGCGTCGCTAAGCTTCCCAACCCCCGCCCTCCGCTCCTTCGCGACCCGCAGAGACCTCCCCGCCCCGACCCTTCGCGCGGCCGGGCCGCCGGACCGCTGATCGAAGAACGCTCTTGGAGAGGAAGGAGACCATGGACGAGATCAAGAAAACCCCGGAACCCGGACAGAGCCTCTGGAGCCGCCGCAAGTTCATCGGCGCGGCGTCCGCGGCCGCGGCCGGCATGATGGTCGTCCCCCGCCACGTCGTCGGGGCCACTCAGAAGAAGAAGGCCCCGAGCGACACCTTGAACATCGCCTGCATCGGCGTCGGCGGCATGGGCTTTTCCGACACGCGCGGCGTGCGCTCGGAGAACATCGTCGCCCTCTGCGACGTCGACGACGAGATGATGGCCGATCTCCTCCGCTCCGAACGGCTCGAGCCCGGCGAAAAGGCCATGTACGAGAAGGCCGCCAAGTACCGCGACTTCCGCCGCTTGCTGGAGAAGGAGAAAGGGGTCGACGCCGTCACCGTGACGACGCCGGACCATACCCACGCGGTCATCGCCATGGCCGCCATCAAGCTGGGCAAGCACGTCTACGTCCAGAAGCCACTGACCCACACCATCAAGGAGGCCCGCCTGCTGGCCCAGGCCGCCAAGGAGGCCAGGGTCACGACCCAGATGGGCAACCAGGGACACGCCGGCGAAGGGGCCCGCCTCATCTGCGAGTGGATCTGGGACGGGGCCATCGGCGACGTCCGCGAGGTCCATTGCTGGACCAACCGGCCCATCTGGCCCCAGGGCATCGACGCTCCCAAGGAGATCCCCTCCGTGCCCTCGACCGTCGACTGGGACGTCTGGCTCGGGCCGGCCCCCTTCCGCCCCTACCATCCCGCCTACCACCCGTTCAAGTGGCGCGGGCTGTGGGATTTCGGCACGGGCGCCCTGGGCGACATGGGAGCCCACATCTTCGACCAGCCCTTCTGGGCCCTCAAGCTCAAGTCGCCCGTCAGCGTCCAGGCCTCCTCGACCCCGTTCACCAAGGATTACTACCCCTGGGCCGAAGTCGTCACCTACGAGTTCGCCGCCCGGGAAGGCATGGGCCCCCTGACCCTGACCTGGTGGGACGGCGGCCTCATGCCCCCCCGCCCGCCCGAGCTCGAGCCCGGGCGGATGATGGGGGACGAAGGCGGAGGGGTCCTCTTCCGCGGCGACAAAGGCCTGATCATGTGCAGCGTCTACGGCGAGAACCCCCGGCTCATCCCCGAGTCGAGAATGCAGGAATACAAACGGCCGGAAAAGACCATCCCCCGTTCGCCCGGAATCCGCGAGGAGTGGATCGAAGCCATCAAGAAGGGCGCCAAGTCGACCACGGACTTCGCCTACTCGGGCCCGCTGACCGAGGCCATGCTCCTGGCCAACGTCGCCGTCCGTCTCAAGGACCGCAACATGAAGCTCCTCTGGGACGGCGAGAAGATGGGGTTCACCAATCTTCCCGAGGCCGACGAGTTCCTGCACTTCGAATACCGCCCCGGCTGGAGCCTGTAGCCGGAAAGGAGTCCGCATGATCCGCAAAGCGTTCCTGCCGGTCGCAGGTGTCCTGTGCGCCCTGGCTTTCATGGGCTTTGCCCAACAGCAATGGTCCGTCCACGACCCGGAGCGGCCGATGCCGCCGGTCGTGACGCCCGGCCCGGCCGGCCCTCCCGTCGCGCCGCCCGGGGACGCGATCGTCCTTTTCGACGGGAAGGATCTAGCCCATTGGACCGACGCCAAGGGCCAGCCGGCCCGCTGGAGGGTCGCCGACGGCCATATGGAGGTCGTGGCCAAGACGGGGTCCATCAGGACCGTCAAGGTCTTCGGCGACTGCCAGCTCCATGTCGAGTGGATGGCCCCGGCCCCCCCCAAGGGGGAAAGCCAGGCCCGGGGCAACAGCGGGGTCTTCCTCATGGACATCTACGAGGTCCAGGTCCTCGACTGCTTCGAGAACAAGACCTACGCCGACGGCATGACGGCATCGCTCTACGGCCAGTTCCCGCCGGCCGTCAACGCCTGCCGTCCCCCGGGGGAATGGCAGGCCTTCGACATCGTCTTCCGGAGGCCGCGGTTCGATGAACAAGGGGGGCTCGTCTCGCCCGCCCGGATGACCGTCTTCCACAACGGCGTCCTGGTCCACGATTGCCGGGAGCTCACCGGGCCGACCGCCCACAAGGCCCGGCCGCCCTATAAATCCCATGCCGACAAACTGCCGATCTCCCTCCAGGACCACGGCGACCCGGTCCGCTTCAGGAACATCTGGGTCCGGGAGCTCGAATAGGACGCGCCCGGCGAACCGGTCGCGGATCGAACGACACGTCGAAGAGAGGCCGTCATGAAAAAATGCGCCATCCTGTTCGCGGCCGCCCTGGCCACGGTCTCGCTGCTCGTTTGCGGGGGAGCCGCTCCCGAGCCTCCACAGGAGCAGCGTTCGGCCCTCTTCGTCTGGGGCGGCTGGGAGGGCCACGAGCCCAAGCAGTGCGTCGACATCTTCGCCCCCTGGCTCGAGACCCAGGGCTTCACCGTCGAGATCTCGAATTCCCTCGACGCCTACCTCGACCTCGAGAAGCTCAAGACGCTCGATCTCATCGTCCACACCTTCACGATGTCCGACATCAAGCCCGAACAGGAGCGCAACCTCGAGGCGGCGATAAGGAGCGGCGTGGGCCTGGCCGGCTGGCACGGGGGCTTGGGCGACGCCCATCGCTCGGCCGTCGAGTACCAGTTCATGGTCGGCGGTCAGTGGGTCTCCCACCCCGGGGGCGTCATCGACTACGATGTCGACATCGTCAAGCCCGGCGACCCGATCGTCAAGGGCCTGAAGCGCTTCCACATGAAGTCCGAGCAGTACTACATGCACGTCGACCCGGCCGTCGAGGTCCTGGCGACGACGACCTTCACCGGCGAGCACGCGCCCTGGATCGACGGCGTCGTCATGCCCGTCGTCTGGAAGAAGATGTACGGGGGGGGGCGCGTCTTCTACACGTCGCTCGGCCACGTGGCCGCGGATTTCGATGTCCCCGAGGCCCGCGAGATCGTTCAGCGCGGGCTCCTGTGGGCCGCCCGGGCCGCGGGCGACGACCCGCCCCGGATGAACATCTACGCCCCGCTCCTCAAGGGGCGAAGATAGGCCTGTCGCCGCTCGAATTTCGTTGGTGAAGGAGGGGGGGATGGACAGAAGAACGGGGGTCCGGATCGCCTCGCTGGCTTTCGTCGGCATGGCCGGGTTGCTGGCTTTGAGAGCCGCCTACCTCGACGGCCGCCAGGAGCAGCGGCCCGGATTCTATGCCCAGAAGGTCCTGGACCACATCAACGTCGTGGCTGCTGGCAACGCCCTGGGGGCGCCCGACGGCCGTGTTGCGGAGATCCGCCCCGGTGGTGAGATGACCGTCCACATGGAGCAGCCGATCCATTACTTGGAAGGCCAGGACGACGGCGCGGTCGTGATCAAAGGGGATGGACAGTATGGGCTGGCCGGTTTGATCAAGATGGGCGAAGAGGAAAGCTTCGCGTGGCAGCCATTGGTGCCGGGGCGCTCCCCGGGCGGTTTCAAACTCAGCACGGACCCGTTCGTCGCCCCTCAGACGACGGATACGATCCGGATCGTAAACGACGGCGCCCGGCCGGTCTTCGTCGACGCCGTCATCGGCTTTAAAAGGGAACAGCCGGAGCGGTGAGCGGCCGCTTGACGAACAGGGCCAGGACGACCTCGGGGCGCAGGCCGAAATAGCTCAACCGGAAGCCGTTGCCGAGCCGCTCGCCGACGGTGTCCGCGAAGGCGGCCGAGGCGATGACCGCGTCCGCTTCGCCGAGCTCCCCGGCCTCCTCGACATCGGTCCAGTAGCCGACCCTCGTGAACCGTCGCAGATACCAGGGCAGGGGCCAGGTCTCGTCGGGCGGGGCGACGATCTTGATGAGCATCGCCGCCCCTTCGGGAGAGCCTGCCGCCGCCTCCTCCACCTGTTCGACGAGCTTCAGGAGGTCCGGGCTGGTCTGGGCGTAGACGTAGGGGTTGGACGGGTCCGAGTGGCCCACGAAATTGGCCCGGTATCCTTGCCACGCCAGGTGGAGGAAACCGGCCGCGAGCAGGACCGCGAGGCCGGACCGGCCGAGGCGGAAGCGGCTGAACTTCAACCCCAGCAGGAAGCCGGCCCCATGGCCGGCGAGAAGCAGGAGGCCCCAGTAGAAGGGCAGGACGTTCCAGGGGGTCTTATAGGGGATGGCGGAATAGACGGCGGCGCAGATGAGCGTGAAGAACAGGACGAAGCGCGGAAACTGCGGCGGCCCGTCCCGGTTCTGATCGCGGCGCAAGGCGGCCAGGCCGCCGACGACGGCCAGGACAAGGACCAGACCCTCGCTCCATACCGGCCCTTGGCCGAACCGGGAATAGGCAAGCATCCCCAGGTAATAGGACCACGGATGGACATGGATGCCGCTCTCGCCGGCCCGTCCGAGGTAGGTCCCGACGGCCCGTACCGCGTCGGCGGGGCCCGCCGGGTGGCTGAAGAAGGATGTCAGCAGCGCGACGGCGGCCGCGGCGGCGGCCGCCAGAAAAAGCAGGGCGTGCAGGAGCGGCGGGCGGCCGGGAGCGCCGGCGGCGGGCCAGACGCTTCGCTCGAAGGACGCGAGAAGTCGGCTGATGCCGAGCGCCGCCGCCATGGCCCCGAAGAGGATGAGGCAGGTCTCCTTGGTGGCCATCATCATCCCGGCGCAGAAACCCGCCGCCAAGGCCCAGAAGGCCGACCGCGTCCGGGCATATCTCCATCCGGCCGCGACCAGGCCGGCCAGGAAGAAGACGAGGAGGGTCTCCTGGATATAGAACCGGCTGTAATAGGTCATGGCCGGCGAGACGGCGATCAGGGCGGCCGCCGAGAGCGCGGCCTGCCGGGACAGGCCCCCTGCGAAAAGCAGGAGGAGGGCGACGATCCCCGCCCCGAACAGGGCCGGGACCAGCCGGAGCGTCGTTTCCCGAAGCTCCGCCAGGGACCTTTCGCCGGCCACGCCGGCCGCCGGGAGCGTCAGATAATAGAGGCTCGGGCCGTGGTGGTCCCGGGGATCGTAGCGGTAATGCCCGCGCTCGAGGAGCTCCCCGAACTTGAGGGCCTGGTTGGCCTCGTCGTGGTGCATCGGCCGGAGGTCCAGGCCGGCGACGCGGAAGAGGAGCGCGCCGAGGACGGCGCCGAGGAACAGCCCGCGGAAGAGCTTGCCGGTCATTTGGCCGGGAGGCCGTAGACCTCGACCTCCACATAATGGTTCATGTCGTTGGCCGTGTTGCCGGCGCTGTAGAGCCGGACGTAGCGGGCCTTGACCCCCTTGGGATCGAAGAGCTTGCCGTCGAACGTCTCGATGTACTCCTTGTCCTTGCCGGCGCCGAGGCCCGAGGAGTTGTCGTGGTCGTTGTTGAAGACCGTGGTCACCCCGCTGACGAAGTCCTTGTCGTCGGAGACTTGGACGACGACGTCGCGGTAGACCCGGGCCTGGCTGTGATAATGCCAGGCGACGATGGCGTAGAGCTCGTGCGGATTGCCGAGGTCGATCTGGACCCATTGGAGCATGGGGCCGAGCTCGACGTAGTAGCCGTCCTCGCCGGACTTCTTGCCGTCGGTGACGAAGCTGAGCTCGCCGATGATGGGGTCCCGGTCGCTTGCCGCGACCGGTTTCCCGGCCGAGAGCAGGGCCGTGCCGACGGGAGCCATGAACGGGCCGCGCGGCTTGCCGGTGATGGTCTCGAGGTTGGGGGTCCGGATGTTCCGGGGCGTGCCGACGAACATCGGCTTGGGAAGCGGGATCTGGAGGATCTCCTTTTCCTGGTCCCGGGGGGCGGGGGCGGCCGGGGGGGCGGCCAGGGCCAGGGCGAGAAGCGCGAGCCCCGCTGCGGCGAGTTTTCTTTTCATTCCGGCCTCCTTGTCGGCGTCCGGCGATCCCGTGCGATCGCGCCGGCAGGCAATATTTTACACTTTTTCGGGCCGATTATCACCAGGGCCCAGGCCCCGGCGTGCCGGCGGCAGAAGGCCCGGACCTCCTCCGTGGTCATGACCATGAAGGCCGTCGAGAGCGTGTCGGACCAAGCCGCGGAGGGGTGGGAGGCCCAAGCCGCGGCGTGGCCGGCGGCGGGCTTGCCCGTCCGGGGGTCGACGACGTGGGCGCCCTTGACCTCGGTCCCGGAACCGCTCAGGGCCCGGTCGCGGAGAAGGAGCGTGTCGGGGACCCCTATCCCGGGCCACCCCGTGGCCAGCCCGACAGGCCAGCCTGACCCTGCCCTCTTTCGGCCGGGCCCCGGGCCCAGGGCCAGGGCCGTGCTCGTCCCGGCATGGAGGAGGGCGTTGGCGATGTCCCAGTCGAGCAAGACGTTCCGCGCGGCGTCGAGGGCGTAGCCCTTGCCGACAGCCCCGAGGTCGAGATCGACGGCCGCCGATCTCCTTCCGCCGGGCGTCGGGATCCGAGCTGCGGCGAACCCGTCCGGCAGCCGTTCCAGGCGAAGCGGGCCGACGAGCTTCGGAGGGTCGCAAGAAGACGCTTTTCTTGCCGCGGAGGGCCCGGCCTTCTTGGCGTTGCGCCTCCTCGGTTTCGCCCGGAAATTGACGTCGAAGGCCCCGCCCGTCTCCTCTTGAACGCGGGCCGACAGCAGCAAGCATTCGTAGGTTTCGACGCCGACGCGCATCGGCTCGCCGGGCCGGAGCCGGCCGATCCGGCTTATCTCGCTCGAGGGATCGAAGCGGCTGAACAGGCGCTCGAGGCGGTCGATCTCGCCGAACGCGGCCCGGGCCGCCTGCCGCGCGTACTCCTCGCCCTTTCCGGCGACGAAGATCTCGAACCTCGTCGCCATCGCCTCGTGCTCGAAGCGGTGGACCGTCTCTCCGCGTTTCTTCGGCATGGGTCGAGTATGTCCGATTTCCCGCTGTTTATCAATGCCTGCGGTGCGTGTGCCAGATCTCGGTGAGGCTGCGGAAGCAGGGCCCGCAGGGGTGTCCTAGACGGGAGCATAAAGCGGTGATTTAGCGGGCCTCGGGACGGATACGCGGCCCATTCCAACCGGATCCGGACCGGGCACGCGTGAAGAATCACCGCGCGGACGGAAAGGATACCCCGAGGGCCCGCCGCAGCCGGAATATCAGGAGCGGGAGAGAGGCAGCTCGCGGACGCTTTCGGGCGGGACCTTGAGCTTGGCCGAGATCGGCTTCTCGCCGGCCAGGCCGTCGCCGGTGACGTATTGGACGTCGAGCAGGCCCCCGGCGCGGTAGCCGGTCCGCAGATGGACGATCTCGGCCAGGGCCAGGCTCCAGGCCTGAAGCCAGATCTCGAGCTCCTTGCGGTGCTGGGTGCGGCCGTCATAGTGGACGACGAGGCCGATCTCGCTGTCGGGCCCGGCCGTGCCGATGACCGCGCTGCCGAAGGCGTACATGGCCTTGACGCCCCAGCGTTGGGCGTCGCATTGGAGGGCGATCTGCTCGGCCATCTGCAGCCGCCAGCAGGAGTGCTCGTCGCGGTCCGTCGAGCAGGCCGCGGCGGACCCGGCCTGGACCCTGGCCGCGGCCCCCGGCTCGCCGAACAGGGCGATGGCCTGCTCGCGCTCCGAGTTCATGAGCACCTGGAGGACCTTGCCGCCGGTCGCCCCGGGCACGTCGATGACCCGCAGCGTCCCGGCCAGGCCGGCGAACTCCGGCAGGAGCTCGGCCAGCTTGTTGGGCGAGCCGAGGAGGAACGCCTCGTTGAACCGGGCGCCTGGGTCGTCGGGATAGAGGGGCAGGTAGCGGATGCCGGACTCGACGAGGTCCTGGAAGAAATGGGTCCCGAAGGAGACGTCGGGGACGTAGTTGCCTTTCTTGCGGGCGACCTCGATGAGCATCGCGGCGTTGCTGATCTCCGAGTAGGTCACCCGGACGCCGAGCTTGATGTCCCCGCGGCTGCCCCACCGCCCCGGCCCCATGAGGATGAACTGCCGCCGGGGGAGGAGCTTGTTGAGCCGTCCGACGGCCTGCCCGACGGCCATGAGGTCCTCGAGGGCGGCGATCTCGCCGTAGCTGTCGGGGTCGACATAGACGATGTGAGTGATGTCCGAGACCCGGCCGTTGGAGATGTACTTGTCGGCCGTGAACAGGACGGACTTATCGGGCACGCCCGCCGGGATCTCCATGGCCGATTCCTCGAGGGACTGGCTCTGGGGCCGGCACTGGAGGAGGTAGAAGTCCTCCCCGTCGTGGGCGAACTCGATGTCCACGGGCACGCCGAGGGCCGTCTCCAGGGTCTTGAGGATGGCCTCGAGCTGGCTCATGAAGGGCGTCCCCGAGATGAGGCCGTCGAAGGTCACGATGACGTCGTCCCTCGTGAAGTCGGTGGCCAGGCCCATCGGCCGTTGGAGCAGGCCGTCGCGGTAGATGGACAGGACCCGGTTCAGGGCCGGATAGTCCGCCCCGGCCTCCCGAAGGACATCCCTGATGGGCAGGGTCGTGAAGCAGTTCTTTTCGAGGTCGATGACGTCGATCTTGGTCGGCGAGTAGCGGATGACCTCGTCGGTCGAGACGTTGACCCGGAGGTTGGGCTTCCCGGGGGCGACGAGGACGGGGTAGTCGTCCGAGAGCCGGTCGACGGCCCGCGTCCCGAGGCCCGACACGAGGCGGAGCAGGCCGTCCTCGCGCCGGATGCGCGGAGACCAGCGGAACTCGTTGCGGCTGAAGGCGACGCCGGCGTAGGCCGGGAAGAAGTACTTCCCGACCTTGCGGCCGACGACGGCCTGGATCATGATGCCCATCTCCTCGTGGAAGTCGAGCAGGCCCCGCTCCGTCCGGTACTGGATGGGGTCGGGGCTGAAGATGGACGCATAGACCTCGGCCACGGCGTCGAGCAGGGCCTCGAGCCGCTCTTTCTTGTCGCCCTGGTTGGCCAGGAAGAGGCTCTTGTACTTGCCGGCGAAGGCCGTCCCCAGCCGGTCCTCGAGCAGGCTCGAGCTGCGGACGATGAGGGGCACGTCCCCGAAATCGTCGAGGGCCAAGGACAGGCCCTTGACGATCTCCGGCGGGAAGGTGCAGTTCTTGAAGACCTGGACGAGGTGGGGGTATTCCTGACGGACCTCCTCGATGTCCTTGTACTTCTGCTCGCTGGCCTCCTCGAGGTTGTTGTACTGGGTGAAGACGAGCAGGGTGTCCGAGGTGATGTACCAGGTCTTGGGCTTCTTGACCGTGCCGATGGCCTTGACCCGCCGGGCGGCCTGCCGGAGGACCCGGCTGGCCAGGAACAGCCCGGCCGTCTTGCCCCCGAGCTTGCCGTGGCTGCCCGAAGGGAAGACGATCCGCCCGACGAGGTCGAAGAAGTCCTCGAGGTCGAGGTATTTCTTGGCGATATTGATGAACTCGAGCTGCTCGGTGAAGAAGCGCCGGATGAGGGCCACCCGGACGCTGTTGGCCGTGGCCCGGGGCAGGTCGATGCCCTCCGGCATGATCCTCTTGATGCGGCGCATGGACTCGAGGACGTCGTTGAGGGAGGCGTAGACGTTCTCGAGGACCTTGACGGAGGAGCTCGACCGTTCCTCGCTCGTCCATTTCTGGATGCGTCCGAGGATCTCCTCGTCGGTCAGGTTGGCCGAAGCGATGCGGAACGTCTCCTCGCCCAGGTGGAAGAACCGCTCCAGGGACTCCTTCTCCTGGGGCAGGTTAGACTCCCCGAAGACGCCTTCCGGGTCCCGGTTCTCGACGTAGCGGCGCAGGAGCGGACGGGCCTCGGGCACGCCCCGCCAGCCCAGGTAGTTCATCATCTTGCGCGAGATGCGGATGAACAGGTTCGGGTCCGTGTTGCGGAGCAGGGCCAGGGCGATGCGCCAGCCCTTGTTGTCGTCGGGCACCTCCCGTTTCTCCCCGCTCATCTCGGAGTACATCTGGCGGAGGCGCTGGTGGAGGATGAACTGGCCCAGACGCTCGGCGACGGTCTGGATGAGCTTGACCTCCCCGCTGAGGAACGGCCCGCAGTCGCTCTCGGGCGTCGGCTTGCTATAACAGACGGTGATCCGCCCGGCGGAGGTGTCCTGGACCCGGATGTCCGCGGACAGGACGTGAGGGGTCTCCTCGTAGTCCGGGGACTCGTAGACCTCCGACCCGAAGACGATGCGGACCCGGCAGCACTCGGGGAACTGCCAGCCGGGCGGCAGGGCCTCGATGACCCGGCGGAAGACCTCCTCGAGCGGGGTGTCGTAGGAGCTGAGGATCTCCTCGACGCGGTAGATGCAGCTCAGCTCCTTGGCCCGCTCGTGGAGCGTGGAGAAAAGCGTGCTGACGGCCGCCGGGGTCCGCTCGTTGCTCATCGTCTCCTTGTCGGGGAGGATCAGGTCCAGCCGCGGTCCTTGCAGGCGCTGGCGACCCGGCTGACGGAGATGACGTAGGCCGCGTCGCGCATGAAGAGCTTGCGCGTGCGGGCCAGCTCGCAGACGGACCGGAAGGCCGAGGTCATCTTCTCGTCGAGCTTGGCCAGGACCTCCTCCTTGGGCCAGAAGTAGTTCGTGTTGCACTGGACCTGCTCGAAGTAGCTGCAGGTCACGCCGCCGGCGTTGGCCAGGAAGTCGGGGATGACGAAGATGCCGCGCTCTTTGAGGACGGCGTCGGCCTCGGGGGTCGTCGGGCCGTTGGCGCCCTCGCCGATGACCTTGACCCGGGCCGCGATTCTCTTGACCGTCTCGGCGTTGATCTGGTTCTCCAGGGCGCAGGGCAGGAGGATGTCGACGTCCTGCTCGATCCAGGCGTTGCCGTCGAGCCGCTCGTACTCGAGGGCCTGGGCCTTGGCCTTATCGATGCCGCCGAACCGGTCGGTGATGGCCAGGAGCTCTTCGAGGCTGACGCCGCTTTTCTTGCGGTAGGTATAGGAGGTCTGGTCGGCCTGGTCCCAGCAGGAGACGCAGACGACCTTGCCGCCGAGCTTCGTGTAGAGCTGGATGGCGTACTGAGCGACGTTGCCGAAGCCCTGGACGGCCGCCTGGGTCTTGGCGATGTCCAGGCCCAGCTCCTTGAGGGCCTCGCGGACGGTGAAGATGAGGCCGTATCCCGTGGCCTCGGTCCGGCCGAGCGACCCGCCCATGCCGACCGGCTTGCCGGTGATGAAGCCGGGGTACTTGGCGCCGTGGATGGCCTCGAACTCGTCGAGCATCCAGAGCATGTGCTGGGGGCTGGTCATGACGTCGGGGGCGGGGACGTCGCGGAGGTGGCCGACGTCCTGGGCGACGGCCCGGACCCAGCCGCGGCAGAGCCGCTCTTGCTCGCGGGGGCTGAGGTCGTGGGGGTCGCAGACGACGCCGCCCTTGCCGCCGCCGAGCGGAATGTCGACGACGGCGCACTTCCAGGTCATCCACATGGACAGGGCCCTGACGGTGTCGATCGTCTCCTGGGGATGGAAGCGGATGCCGCCCTTGCAGGGGCCGCGGGCGTCATTGTGCTGGCAGCGGAAGCCGAGGAAGACGCGGACGCTGCCGTCGTCCATGCGGACGGGGATCGAGAAGTGATATTCCCGGAGGGGTTTCCTCAGGAGGTCTCTCGTCGCCTGGTCGAGCTCGAGAAGGCCGGCCACCGAGTCGAACTGCTTCTGGGCCATTTCGTAGGGATTGAACCCTTTGACAGCCATTGATCAAACTCCTTATTTGGGTATCTATGATTGCGGTTCCGCAACTCGAAATGATATCCGAAGAAAAGGGAAATAGCAAGGCGCCGCCAGGCGCTCCCGGCGGGTTCCCCGGCTTGTCTCGCCGCCGGGATTCGGCTAGCATGGGGGGGGCCGCGAGGCCGTTCCAGTCCGAAGAACAGAGGGGCCGCCATGAAGAACCGGGCTTTCGACGGGAGATCGTTGAGGGACGAGATCGTCGGCATCGACGCCGCCGTCCCGACCCCTTTCGGGGAGCGGCTGATGGTCTATTGCGACTACACGGCCTCGGGCCGGTCGCTGCGGTTCGTCGAGAGATACCTCCTGCGGCTCCAGCGCCATTACGCCAACTCCCACACCGAGGACGACATCACCGGCCGGAGCATGACCCGGGTCCTGCGGCAGGCCGAGAGGGCCATCAAAGAGGCGGTCAACGCCGGGCCGGCCGGGCGGATCGTCAGCGTCGGTTTCGGCAGCACGGCGGCCATCGACCGCTTCCAGAGGATCATCGGTACGGCCCTGCCGCCGGCGACGAAGGAGATGCTCTTCTCTCTCGCCCGGGAGCATGCCGGCCGGGAGAAGACCGCCGACCTCGAGCGGTTCGTCGAGGCCCGCCGGCCGGTCGTCTTCGTCGGTCCCTACGAACACCACTCCAACGAGCTGACCTGGCGCGAGGGATCGTGCACGGTCGTCGTCGTGCGCATGGGCCCCGACGGTGGGATCGACCTGGCCCACCTCGAGGAGCTTCTCCAAGACCCGCGCTACGCGGGCAGGCTGCGCGTCGGCTCGTTCTCGGCGGCCTCGAACGTCACCGGGCTCATCTCGCCCGTCCGCGAGCTGGCCGTGACGCTCCACCGCCACGGCGCCCTGGCCTGCTTCGATTACGCGGCCAGCGCTCCCTATGTCCGGATCGACATGAACCCTCCTCGGGGCCCGGACGGGGCGGACCCGAGCCTCGACGCCGTGTTCATCTCGCCCCACAAATTCCTCGGCGGGCCCGGCTCGAGCGGCATCCTGGTGTTCAACGAACGGGTTTACCGCAAGGACCTGGCGCCGTCGGTCAGCGGCGGCGGGACCGTGGCCTATGTCAGCCGGCGGGGGCACGATTTCTTCGACGATATCGAGGAAAGGGAGAAGGCCGGCACGCCGGGGGTCCTCCAGACCGTCAAGGCCGCCCTGGCCTTCCTGGTCAAGGACGCGGTGTCCGTCGAGACGATCGAGCGGAGAGAGCAGGAGCTCCTCCGGCGGGCCTTCGAGAAATGGCGGGCCAACCCCCGCCTGGAGATCATGGGTGACCCGGACCCGGCCAAGCGCATCGGCGTCGTCTCGTTCAACGCCCGGGACGAGGGGGGGCGTTACCTCCACCCCAAGTTCGTGACCGTGCTCCTCAACGACCTGTTCGGCATCCAGTCGCGGGCCGGGTGCTCGTGCGCCGGCCCCTACGGGCACGACCTCCTGGGCATCGACGAGGCGACCTCCGAAAGATACCGGGAGGCGATCCGGGAAGGCTACCACGGGATCAAGCCGGGCTGGTGCCGGGTCGGGTTCCACTACACGATGGACGACGCGGACGCCGATTACCTCATCGAGGCCGTCGATCTCGTCGCCCGGAGCGGGGGGCTCTTCCTGTCCCTCTACCACTTCGATCTCAAGACGGGGACCTGGTCTCACGACCGTGATCCGATGGCCTTCGAGGACCTGTCCCTTGAGGACGCCTTCCGCGCGGGCGAGGAGCCCGTCTGCCGGCCGTTGCCCGCCTCGGTGCGCAAGCGCCTCTACCGGGACTACCTCAAGGAGGCCGAAGCCCTGGCTGAAGAGCTGCGGAAGTCTGCGCCGCGGGCCGGAGGGACGCTTCCGGCCGGAGTGGCCGAGCTCCAGTTCTTCGCCCTTCCCCCGGAAAATTGACGCCGGCCGGCTCGTTCGCCAGCCGGCCCTTGAGCGCAAGAAAGACACGCAGAAAAAAACTTGACTTTTTAAATGACTAGAATATAATATTGGTCATAAGTCATTATGCGCAAAAAAGCCAAGAGAGAAGACATCCGGGACCTTATCCTCGACGCTGTCAATAAGCTCCTGGCCAAATTCGGCTATAAGAAAATGACCGTGGAGGACGTGGCCCGGGAGGTCGGCATCGGCAAGGGGACGATCTATCTTCATTTCCCCTCCAAACAGGAGCTCGCCCTGGCCCACATCGACCGCGTCGTCGACCGGGTCCTCGTCGACCTCAGAGAGAAAGCCGGAGCGCCGGCGCCCGCCGACACGCGTATCCGCAGAATGCTCGTCTCCCGAATCCTGATGCGCTTCGACAGCGTCGTCGATTACTCGCACAATCTGAGCGACCTTCTTTCGTCCGTTCGAGCGGCCCTCCTGGCTCGCCGCAAGGCCTATTTCGAGAAGGAAGCGGCCCTGCTCGAGGGCGTCCTCCGCGAAGGTGCCATGGACAGGGTGTTGGACTGCATCGATCCCCGTGCGACCTCGTTCGTCCTCATCGAGGCCACCAACTCCCTGCTTCCGTTCAACCT